>JBOGGU010000139.1:0-118554 GCA_050744085.1 Acidimicrobiales bacterium | reverse complement strand
CTGGCGGGCATCGGCCACCGACACCCCCACCGGACGACGGGCGCCGCTCTCGGCCCGGCCCAGCACCTTGCCATCGCCGCGGACCTCGGGCGGCGGGATCACCGCGTGCGCCCCGGCACGTGACAGGCCGGCCACCGACCGATCAACTGGCAGGTGCGCCAGGGCAGCCGACTCACCACCGAGTGCAGGTCGCCCTTCCCGAGATGGCGGGCGCACAACGACTGCCGGGGCCGGGGGAGGCGGCGGCGGGCGAGATGGTTGCGGCCGTCGAACGGCGCGAACGCGCCGACGATCCCGTACCCTTCGGCTTTCAACTGCTGGCGTGCCCCGTGCAGGCCGGCCGGCGTGAGGATCCCGTAGCGGACGGTCGCCTCGAAGCACAACGACGCCGCCTTCTCCGTGATCGCCCGCACATCGGCCGCCCGGGTCGGATCGGCCGACAGGCTCGACCGCTGGGGCACGCCCTTGGTCATCCAAAAGTCGATGAACCGCACCAGCTTCGAGCGGGGCTGCCCGGCCCGCAGGGCAAACGCGGCCTTGCGGCAGCGCCCATACCGGCGACGCGTCGCGGGTCGAGCGAGCACCTGGACCACGCCCGCCTCGCCTGTCCCCATACCGGCGAGCGCGGCGAGGAGGAGCCGGTAGGGGTCGGCCGGCTGGTCGACCCGGATCGAGAACCACTCCGGCCCGGCCAGGCGCAGCTCACCGCCGACGATCCCCGCACCACCCGGCAGCGGTGCTTCAGCGGGCGCCACCTCGGTCACCGCACCCGGCCACGCCGCCTCCACTACTTGGGCTACTCGACTTGCCGATACGAGGGCTGGCACCCACAACCCGAACCGCAGGCGCCCGGCTGAGAAGCCGACTTCGAAGGCTACGTGTGGTCGGCCCGAGACCATCGCAGCCAGCCCGCGCCGACGCAGCACCCCGTGTAGCCCGTTCCACAACGCCTCGGCGCCGGGCGGCTCCACCTCTGGCCCCGGCGCTACGGTCACCAGATGCCCGCCATCGGCACGCTGCCGGCGGGTGACGGCGAGCACCACGCGGGCGACGACGAGGAGCGCCACCACGGCCACCAGCACTGGGCGGGCTGCTCGGCCGACACCGCCCAGAACGTGCAGGAGGTGGTGGACCACCGTCGAGGTGTCCTGGCCGGGATGGAGCAGGTAGCGGCCGAGCGGACCGCCGGGCACCGACGTGGACGTTGCGGTTGGGGTTGAAGGTGTAGACGGGTTCACGGACCTCCCTCGGGTCGAGAGACGAAGGCTTCACTGAGAGAACACCCCGCTTCGGGCTGATTTTGGACAATCGACTTCACGGAGGACACCAACCACCGTCCCGGCGACGTTTCAGATCGCTGGTGCGGGACCGGTGTTCTCAGCTCGTAAATAGGGGGTCGGAGGTTGAAACCGGACAGCAGTTTCTTCGGGAGCACGCCGTCCCCGGTCACCGGGCGGGCCATCCGCTGTGGATCGGAGCGGCGTCTCTACCTATAAGAACAAGGGGTTTCGGCCCGATTTCCGACAAACTAATTTCGGCTGCGGCAAAAAGACCCTCTCACCAGCCCAAATGCTGTATCAGACCACAAGGGGCTGACGCGACCACGAGCACACCCGCCGGTGGAAGCGCGTCACGCATCGGAGTGGTACTTTGGTAGTGCCGCGATGTCGGCTGTTGTACGGCCACGACAAGGAGCCTGGGCTCAGCCCCTCCTCCGAGTCGACAGGCCTGAGCGGGATACCTCGCTCAGGGTGAGGGCACGACTCAGACGCCACCGTCGCATCAAGGGGTACGCCGTCGAGGTTGGCGGTCCTCCCGAGGTGCGGGGCGCCCGAGGCTTCGGTCCGGACGACTGGTTGCATCGTCCGACAACCGAGCACAGGAGGCGCCCCCGATGGCGACCGAACCCATCATCCCCGATTCCCAACTGCCCGCGGCTCGATCCGCAGCGGCCGACGACGATGGCGGACTGCCGCCCAAGCCCATCGTCCGCCCGCCTAGCAGGGCGAAGTCGGCCGCACGCCAACGCCTTGCCGAAGCTCTCGCAGAACGCCACTTCCATGACGAGGCCTCGGCTACGGCGATCGCCCGCGCTGTCGTGGACCCGACGAGAACGCGTCTGGCACTGAACTCGCCCATCAACGAGCGGGTGCCGGGCGGAACGTTGCACCTGGTCCACGTCGACGTCTGGCCCGCGGCTGTGACGCCGAGCCCTATCAACCCTCGCGCAGCGGGAGACAGGCCCTTCCCTGCTGGCACGCCATCTGACCCGAGGCGGCGTCATTTCCGTCGACCATTGGTGTCGGCGGGCTGCGACGCAGCTGGGGCGCCAGTCCTCACGCTCGCGGTTGAGGACCAAGACCACCTGGTGGAGGCCTTGCAGAACTCCATGGACGTCCTCATGTCCACGGCGGACAAGCTGATCGCCGATCTGCCCCTCCAAGGAGTGATGCGGCCGATCACCGTGGTACCCCTGCGCATCACCCATGAAGACGGCGAACCCGACCTCACGATGGCGACGTCCCCCGACGGGTCCAGTCGCACGACCATCGCTTGGGGCCACTGGGGGCTGGAGACGGCCGCGGAGGTCTACCGGAGCGATGACCGCAAGCTCGGTCAGCGCATCGCCCGAGTCGAGGCGCTCGCTGACAAGGACGCCTCGCTGTTGACGGACGACGAGCGTGCGCTGCTCCGGCTGGCCACCATGCCCGCCGAGGTCATCGTGGGATACACCCCCGACACTGGGTCGTCGACCACCTTCGCCCAGGCAGTAGAAGCCTGGGTCGCAGCCATCCACATCGACCCGCCCCGCCCGTGGGGTACCTCGGCCGACCTCGACACGAAGGCGTCCACCATCCTGACCTCGTTCGCGGACCAGGCCGGTTGGAGTCGTGAGTACGTCGACTACATGGCCGGCATGCTGACCCCCGACGAGGCGAGCCAGGCCGGGTTCCGACCCGACGCTGACGCCCGTGCGGTCGAGATCATCGCCGTCATGGGAGACGACGACAACATGCGGATTCTCAACGACGGCCTTCGTCGCCTGGTCGGCGGCGGTCGCCGGCCCCGCCGTGCTGAGCGGCTAGAGCCCCTCGTGGAGCTGGCGCTGCGCCCGTTGCGCGGGACCGCCAGCCCAGCCGAAGTCTCGGTGGCGCGGGTGATCCTGTCCAACCTTCGGGACATGGCCGACTGGAACCGCCGGGGCTGGCATCCGAGCGGCCTCGACCTGCCGTCGCTGCGGTCCGCCGCAGGCACCGAGCTCGCGGAGGCGGAGGCGGCACGAGAGGACTACGAGGGGGTCGGACAGGTCGGCCCGTACGTCTTGGAGCTGGCCTTCATGGCGGCGTTCTGGCTGGCGCGCCACGGCGGCCTCCGACGCCAGACCCACCGCGGCGAGGGCTATGACGACCGCGAACCCCAGCACCTCCTCCGCGAGATGATGACCTCCACCTACGGTCTAGACATCTTCCAGCAAGTGATCGATGACGGCCGGGCCGGGCATGCTCCGCGGGCGATCCGCCAGGACCGTTCGATCGCCACCAACGCGACCGGGGCCGAGATCCAGGTCAGCACCGAGTGGCTCAAGGAGGCGTTCCCCCTCAAGCGCCGGACCGACCCCGGCCCCGACCGGCCCAACTACACCCAGGCGGTCCTCGGCGTTCGGAACGCGATCACCGATCTGAGTTCTGCCGTGCGGTCCTTGACCGCCGTGCAAGGACCCGCCGGCGAGCAGTTAGCACAGTCGCTCGGCATCAAGCCCGCAGTGGTCGAGGACATGCGCAGGGACCTGAGCTGGGTATCCGACGAGCTGGCCCACCTCGGGCGAATGTGGCAACAGCGCCACACGCCAGACGACGGCGCGGACGAGAACGACAACGAGGAGGTCGACGCGTGAACTCGACCACCTACCGTGTCCTCTGCTCGTACGCCGGGTCGTACTTGGTGCGGCCGCATCCGTGGCCGGTCCCGGCCACCGAGCCCTTCCCGCTGGTCTTCAGCAGCGCCGTCTACATCGCCCTGGACGCGAGTGGCCGGTGCTGCTACGTAGGCTCGGTCTGCCGGGCCGTCGGTGGCTTGAGAGAGCGCGTCGTCGAACACCTGGATGACCCGGCCAAACGTGCAACCTGGCACGTGCTCTGGGTGCTCCCACTCGTCGCCGGCACCCCGAGCGATGAAGTCCGGCGGATCGAAGGGGTTGTCGGCGCTCACCTCGGTCCTGCTCTTTCGCATCGGTTGCCGTCGCCCCGCCCACCCTCCTCGGGAGACGCGAACGCGGTTCGAGGCAGCATGGTGGAGGTCCGGCCATGAGCACCGTCTACAGGACGATCTTCACCGACAACCGCCCCGATCTGACCGGGGGAGCGCTCGAAGTCTTTTTGCAGTGGTTGGACATCAAAGGCATCGATATCGAGATACCCGAGTCGGGCCGAATCGACAAGGGCTCTGCAGGCGTAGAGGTCATCACCGCAAAAGACATCGGAGTCGAGGCCGTGCAGCTCAGACTGGACGAGGAGAACTCGGGCCAGCGATGGTCGACGATCTTGACCGCAATTGCCACCGAGGATCAGGGTTGGATCTGGATCGACCTGGAGCGGGTGAGCGACGACACCTACGGTCCGCCGCCGGTCCTGGCACCCCCCGGGTTGGTACGAACGTTCCTCGCCAGTTCGACCTGTCGCTCCGGCTCGACGCAGCTCCGCCCGAATCACCGCACGGTGGACGAAGGACAAGTCAGTGAGCTGATCGAGGAACTGCTCGACCCAGACCGAGGCGTTCCGGTGATCGTAGCTAGCCGTGACAACGCCGATCCCTTAGGAGCAACCACTCGGGCTGCCGCACTCGCCGTAACCGTGATCGGCGTCGCCAATGTTTGGGCCCTCGACGGGCTCGCCACCAGTGCTCTCTCGAAGGAACTGGGACCCGACCTGCATATATTCGGCGGTGCCGTCCGCACGTATCTTCCCGGGATGACTGTGCCCGACCGATACCCGAGACGCCACCGTTTCGCCCGCCGGGAGCTGTTCGTGCCGTCGGCCAAGCGAGGAGCACAGGTCGTGGCGCGCGCAGTCGTCGGGAAGGCCCTCGCGGCGCGACCACCCATCGTGTTCCGAAACCGTGTGGCGCTATTGCCGGGGTTCGCTCGCCAGGCTCCCGATGCTGACGCGTTGCTGGCGGATCTGCTCCGAACCGAGGAGGAACGAGATCGGCTTCAGCAGGACCTCGAATCGGCGGTGCTCGAAACTGACATGGCAGCTTCCGAGGCGGAGGAGGCCCGTGCCAGGGTCCGCTGGCTAGAGAGCCGCCTCGCTGATGCGGGTCAGTATGTCGCGGGTACCCCTACGCCAGAGGACGAACGTCCAGCCGAGGCCAGTAGTTGCTCGGAGGCACTGGAACTCGCGAAGGTTCATCTTGACCTCGTGATCGTCGGCGACACGACGGAATCTGCTGACGAGCTGGACCAGCACGTCAAAGCCGGCACTTGGGGAAGGAAGGCCTGGCTGGCCCTGCGAGCACTTCAGAGCTACGGGCGGGCAAAGGCTTCCGGACAGATGCAGGGAAACTTCCTCCAGTACTGCCGGGCCAGCCCATCCGGCTCCGAGGTTGTGCCCTCCGAGTGGGTAGCAGCGGCCGAGAACGAGACTACTACCAACAACCCCCGGTTCCGTCGTGCTCGCACCTTCCCGGTACCAACCGATGTCAGCTCAGATGGCGAGGCATACATGGCAGAGCACATCAAGTTGGAAAAGGGCTCCGATCCTGCGCCTCGTCTGCACTTCTGGGACGACACCGGTGGCAAGACCGGCAAGGTCTACGTCGGATACCTCGGGAGACACCTCCCCAGCTTCGAGTCGAACTGACCGGCCGCAATGTCACCTTGGAGCTTCCGACACCATAATTATGAACTAGGCGTGATCCGGGTCACCGCTGATGGGGAACGCTCGTGGGAGACCTGATCAACGCGATCGCCCAGGCTCTTGCGGCGATCCTCGAAAAGATCGGAATCATCGGAAGGACGCGGCGTCGAGCTGGCATCGAAGGAGATCTCAAGCTACTCCGTGCTCTAGAGGCGTTTCCGGCATTTGGACCGGGCACGTTTTCCCATACGGCGCTCTCCAACAAGATCATTCTTGAGGTGGCGATGCTTGCGGGAGTCGACCTGCGGACCACTCGTCGCGACATCCCCTGGTCATCCGTTGTGTTTGCAGCCCTCTTGTCGGCCGGCTTCGGATACTGGACTGCAGTGCTGAATGAAAGCGGCTTTCGTTGGTATTCACTGTTCCCCGGAGTCTTCGCTGGGCTCATGTTCGTCAGCATCCTCGGAATGCTCGGCCGCAAAGTCGAAGCCGCTCCGACGGCCGCCGAAGACAACGACACCATGAACGCCCAGACGACTCCCGGTACTACCCGAGATGACGCAGCCGCTCCCTGATGCCGGCGAGGTTTGAATAAGACATCGTCTTCTCCACAAGAAAGTGCAGGTGAGAGTTGGTGTAGAAGTCCGCACAGATTCGTTGTAGGAGGGCCTGGGACCCAAACGGGGACCCAAAGTCGTTTTGACGGACCGCCGGGACCCTCATTGGGACCCAGCTGTTGAGGATGGCCCGAAGATGTCGTCGGGCGAGGTCCTCCGGCGGCGCTGGCGACCGGACCGGCCTGTTGACCCACTTGGGGTCGAGTTCTGGCGCCTCCTGCCCCAGCATGTCCATTCAGGTCGCCCCGAGGTCGGCTCGGCTCTGGCGGATTCTCTACCGGGGCCTCGCCCCCGCTCGACGAGGCGTGTGGTGACGGGTCGAGTCGGTGAGGGCGTAGCTCCCCGGGGAGGGCTGCTCGCCGCTCGACGCCTGGCCCATCTGCCCGAATGGCGCGGGCGGGGTGACGGGCGAGGCTGTAGCACCGGCCCGGTCGGGTGCTACACTTCGGCTATGCCCACTGTCCGCCCTCGCCACTTCGTGACCGAGACGAACGAGCTGGCCGAAGCCTTGGACGCCGCGGCGCAGCGATGGCCGGAGCTGAGTCGAGCGCAGTTGCTTGCTCGCCTGGCGCTCGAAGGCGACCGCGCTGCCAGGGGAGCCCAGCAGGATCGGCATGATCGTCGGCTCGCTGCCTTGCGGCTCCGCAGCGGGGCGGCGACCGGCGCCTATGGCCCCGATTACTTGTCCGAGCTGCGCAAGGAGTGGCCGGGGTGATTGTGTTGGACGCGAGCGTCCTCATCGCCTACTTGGACGCAGAAGACGGCCATCATGTGGAGGCCGAGGCAATGCTGGTAGCGGCTGTTGATGACGACTTTGGGATCAACCCGCTCACGCTGGCAGAGGTGCTTGTCGGCCCGGTTCGAGACGACAGGCTGGGCGTTGTGCAAGAGACCCTGCGTGAACTTGAGGTCTTCGAGGTGCCGTTCCCTGAGGATGCCGCCGTTCGCCTTGCTCGCCTGCAGGCGGGCACCGGGCTCAAGATGCCGGACTGCTGTGTCATGCTTGCCGCTGAGATTGCCAGCGCAAGGGTGGCCACTTTTGATCGCCAGCTCTCGCGAGCCGCGGAGGAGCGCAGGGCGGGTTGAGGGGGCGGGCGCTCAGCACTCCGACCTTGGGCGGTGATCCGGACGCGGGTGATCGGGGCGCCTCCGCCGGGGCGCCACTGGCACTTCGAGGAGGGGTCGGTGCCACAATCTGTTTGCTAAGGCCCGCGAGGCGGCACCTGTGCTGTCTTGTATTGTCAGCGCCCTGCGCAAGCTGGTGGGCACTGTCCGGCTGTGCCGTCCCACGTCCATGGGCGTGGCGTTCGGCCCGTGGGACACCACCCGGACATGGCCGTCGCAGGCAAGGCGCCATACCCAGGCCAGGGCCCTCTTGCCCGTGGCAACGCCCAGATGCCTCCGGGTCCTCCAAACAGGGGACTGGATGAGGCCGCTGGGTGCGGTTCCTTGTCGACGCGCAGCTACCGAGACGGATCGCACAGATGCTCGCCACCGAGGCTCACGACCCAACCCGTGGTCGAAGCCCTGACCGAGGCCGCGTTCGTGGAATTTGGCTCGAAAGGCCTGGTCATGCACCGAAACCGGTACCCGAAGCCGTAGGCCCTAGGCACGATCGCTTGCCCCCGCTCCCTGCGGCAAACTCCGATCCGGCCGTTCACGCCCTCCTTGGAGGCGTTTGGGCTAAGCTTTCGAGGACCGAGCTAACACCAGCGAGTCCCGTGGGGAGCGGCTCGGACTGGCCTACAAGGACACGGCATCATCCATTGCTGCCGCTCATTACGGGAGGGATATAGGACTGTGAAGCTGACCAACGAGTTCCGGGTACCCTGTGGGGTCGATCAGGCCTGGTCGGTGATGACCGACCTGGCGAAGATCGCCCCCTGCTTTCCCGGCGCCAGCCTGTCGGGTTCGAGTGGGGACGAGTACAACGGCAAGGTCAACCTCGACATGGGTTCGGTAAAGCTTGTGTACCAGGGGGCGGCCCGCTTCACCGAGCGCAACGCCGGTTCCCACCGAGCAGTCCTGACGGCAAGCGGCAGCGAGATCAAGGGCCAGGGGAACGCCAACGCGTCGGTTACGGCCACGCTGTCCGGCGAAGGCTCCGACAGCACCCGTGTGAAGCTCGACTGCGACATCAACGTCAGCGGCAAGGCGGTGCAGATGGGTCGGGGCATGGAGACCGATGTGACCACTGCTCTCATCAACGTCTTCGCCGAGAACCTGCAGGGCCTCATCGGAGCCAGCGGCGGCCGGTCAGCAGCGGCTTCGTCGTCCGGCGGTGACAAGAAGCGTGGTGGGCTCTTCCGCCGGGGTTAGGGCGCCCCGGTTTCGGACAGGCCCTTAGGCGACATCGTCGGTCGACATGGCCCGGACCTCGGCGACCATGTCGAACCCAGGCGCCAGCATGGCGAGGGTACTATCCAGGGTGGCCAGTGCGCGAAAGACCGTGGCCACCTCTTTGGAGATGGTCAGGTCATAGGTCGTGACCAGCTTCACCAGGGCAGTGAACAGTTGCGTCCTCAGGGCCATGCCCGGCCCCAAGTAGCGGCCCATGAACTCTTCGAACACCGAGGAGAGCTCCTCCTTGTCAAGGTCTGGAGGAGTTGTGAGCAGCACCAAGAAGGCGTCCATTGCCTCGCTCACGTCCCAGCGCTCCACCGAGACCATGAGGCGCCGCAGCGCGATGCGGATCTCCGGCCCGATCGTTCCCACCGAACCGAAGTCGAGTAGGCCGAGCCGTCCGTCCGCCAGCCTGAGGACGTTCCCCGGGTGCGGGTCGGCGTGAAAGACCCCGTCGACCAGGATCTGCCGGAGCAGGAAGACGAGCAACGCGTGGGCCAGCTTCTGGGAGTCGACACCGCGCTCGGGTATCGCCTGGTCCGCCCCGACCAGCGGCACGCCGTCCTCCCCGGCCAGCGGCACGCCTTCCAGCCAGTCCATCACCAGGACGCGCTCGGTGCACAAATCCTCGTACGCGCCCGGCACCACGATCGAGACATCTTCACCGCGGCTGATGGCACCGGCCGCGGCAGCCGCAAGGTTGGCAGCCTCGAGCCGGAAGTCGAGCTCCTGGCGAAGCGACGCTGCAAAGCCCGACACCAGCTCGACCACACCCAGCCTCTTGGCCCAACTGGTGCGCGCGTCGGCAAGCCTGGCCAGCCAGGCCATGATGCAGAGGTCGACCTGGACCTCCTCGCGCAGCCCAGGGCGCTGGGCCTTGACTGCTACCTCAGTCCCGCAAGCCAACCTCGCGTGGTGCACCTGGGCCACAGAGGCAGCGGCCACTGGCACGGGGTCGAACGAGGCGAATAGGTCGGGCCAGGCCGCCCCGAGCTCATCGCGCAGCACCCTTTCCAACTGCTCCGGACTCAGCGGCGCAACCTGGTCCCTCAGGCGCGCAAGCTCGACCAGCACCTCGACGGGCAGCTTCTCGGATTGCGTCGATGCCATCTGGCCCAACTTCACCAGCGTGACGCCACCCCGCTCGAGCCCGGCTCGAAGCGACTTGGCGAAGGCCTCGGCGCGGGCCCGGTTCCCTCCTCGTCCCCCGAGCCGCCACCACAGGCCAACCAGGCCGGGGCGCACTGCGATGGCCAATACCTCCCAGCACCGGGCGAGAAGGTGCGAAGCGCCGCAATCCTCCGGCTTCGCTGGGAGCGGTTCGCGGCCGACAGGTCGAGAGGCCCCGACGGCTGGCATGCGCCGGTCAGCCATCATGCTGCGGCTCGCCGACCCTGAGCCCTGGAAGCTGTGCCGAAGGGCATGACCGACAGTACCAAGCGGGGGCCGGCCTGGTGTCCCGGACGCCAACTACGACCAACTGCGCAAGATCACCTAACCTGCGGACAGGCATGATCCTGTCCGACCGCACCATCCGCGAATGCCTGGCCAGCGGCCGGATAGTCATCGACCCCCTCGACCCCGCCTGTATCCAGCCGTCCTCGGTCGACCTGCACGTGGATCGCTGGTTCCGTCTCTTCCGCAACCACACAACCAGGGTCATCGACGTGAAGGAGAATCAGGAGGACCTCACCGAGCTGGTCGAGGTCTCCGACGGCGACTCCCTGGTCCTGCACCCCGGTGAGTTCGTGCTCGGCGCCACAGCTGAGCGGGTGGCCCTCGCCGACGACCTAGTGGGCCGCCTGGAGGGCAAGTCCAGCCTCGGCCGCCTCGGGCTGCTCATCCACTCCAGCCTGCCGGGGAGCGAGCCGGTGCTGGTCCGCCAAGGGGCCAGTGTCGAGGTCTGGGACATTGGCGAGGTGGTGACCCAGAAGCTGGAGGGCTCGGTACTGGCTTTCGACCCAGACAGCTCGGAGGTGGGTTGGCACGCCATCACCGGTTGGTACCAGGGGCCTCCGGACAATATCTTCGAGGTGCGCCTCGCCTCGGGGCGCCAGGTGCGTGTCACCGCAGGTCACAACTTGTTCTGCGCCGACCCCGAGGGACGGCCCGCCAAACGGCGAACCTTGATGCTGCGCCGGGGCACCAGGGTGGCGGTCCCCGAGGACGTGGGCGAGGTGGGCGACCCCGGCTCCTCCGACCCGGCCGCGGCTGGTCCCGGCCCGTTGGGCTGGGACGAGGTGGTCGAGGTAGCGGACCTCGGTAGCGTCGAGCCCGTGTTCGACCTGGAGGTCCGCCCCGACGGCCGGCGGATCGAGAACTTCGTGGCCGGGGTGGGGGGGGTGTTCGTGTCCAACACTGCGGGGTTCATCGACCCTGGCTTCGACGGGCACCTCACCCTGGAGCTCTCCAACGTGGCGAACCTGCCCATCACCGTGTACCCGGGGATGAAGATCGGCCAGATCAGCTTCCTGCAGATGACCACCCCAGCCGACGCCCCTTACGGCTCGGTGGCTGCAGGTTCGAGGTACCAGAACCAGCGGGGGCCCACCCCCAGCCGCTTCCACGAGAACTTCAATTCGGGACCGGCGGCCGCGGGGGCGGCGGCGGGCGCTCCCAAGAAGGCAGCCCCCGAGTGCCCCTGAGACTCGCCCTGGGCTTCGCCATCACTGGCATCGGCACAATCCTTGTCGCCACCAGAGCGGTCTGGTTGGTCCGCCTCGTCGCCTCCGGAGGCCCCGCACGAGGTCGCCTCAAGGACCTCCCCCGCCAGGTGCGGGCGGAGCTGCTCGACGTCTTCGCCCAGCGCAAGCTGCTCAAGCGCCCGATACCGGGTCTGGCGCATGCGCTCACCTTCTGGGGCTTCATCGCGCTGGTCTTCACGATCATCGAGGTCTACGGCGACTTGTTCTACCAGGGCTTCGCGATCCCGGGCATCGGCACGGCCAGGGCACTGGGCTTCACCGAGGACGCCTTCGCCACCGCCATCCTGGTGGCGCTGATCGCCTTCGCCGCCATCCGCCTGCGCGAACCCCCACGGGCGCGAGAGTCGCGCTTCTACGGCTCTCACAACGGCGCCGCCTGGGCGGTCCTGGGCCTCATCTTCGCCGTCGTGGCCACGCTCCTGCTCTATCGAGGCGCCCAGATCGACACCGGCCACTTCCCCTACGCCAACACGTGGTGGACCTTCGCGTCCCATCTGGTCGGCGACGCCCTGGCGCCACTCGGCCAGGGCGTCGACCAGGACATCGAGACCGCCTTCATACTCGCCCAGGTGGCGGTCCTGTGGGGCTTCTTCGTCCTGGTGGTGCGGTCCAAGCACCTGCACATCTTCACCGCCGAGCTGAACGTGGCCCTCTCCCGCCAGCCAAAGGCCCTGGGTGCCTTGGCGACGACCCCCGACCTCGGCCTGGTCGGAGACGGGCCTGCGCCGGCCGAGGACGCAGTGCTCGGAGCCGGCCGGATCGAGCAGCTCTCCTGGAAGCAGCTCCTCGACCTCTACTCCTGCACCGAGTGCGGCCGCTGCCAGGATGCCTGCCCGGCCTGGGCCACGGACAAGCCACTGTCCCCCAAGCTGTTGGTGATGGACCTGCGCGACCACCTCTTATCCAGCGCCCCGGAGCTCCTCGGACCCGAGCACTCGACCACCACCGACCTGGTCCCCGGCGTCGTCGCCCCCGACGTGCTGTGGTCGTGTACCACCTGCGGCGCCTGCGTCGAGGAGTGCCCAGTCGACATCGAGCACGTCGACACCATCGTCGACATCCGCCGCTACGAGGTGCTGATGGAGTCGCGCTTCCCCACCGAAGCCACATCGATGCTGCGCAACCTCGAGAACAGCGGAGACCCTTGGGGGCTCGGCAGGACACACCGCCTCGACTGGACGAAGGACCTGGGTTTCGAGGTCCCCGTCGCCGACCAAGCCATCCCCGAAGACACCGAGTACCTGCTCTGGGTGGGCTGCGCGGGAGCGCTGGACGAGCGAGCCCGGGCCGCCACTAGGGCCCTGGCCCGGGTGCTGCGCCACGCCGGAGTCTCTTTCGCCGTCCTCGGCCCCCGGGAGTCCTGCACCGGCGACCCAGCGCGGAGGATGGGCAACGAGTACGTGTTCCAGACCCAGGCGGTCGAGAACATCGCCACGCTTCACGAGGTCGGCGCCCGCAAGATCGTGGCCTCCTGTCCCCACTGCTTCAACACGATCGCCAACGAGTACCCGGCCTTGGGGGGGGACTTCGAGGTCCTCCACCACACAACCCTGCTCGCCAACCTCATCGCCGAGGGCCGCCTCACCCCCACCGTGGCACTCGACATGAAGGTCACCTACCACGATCCCTGCTACCTGGCGCGCCACAACGACATCGTGGCCGCCCCTCGCTCGGTCCTGGACTCGATACCCTCCCTGACCAGCGTCGAGATGCACCGTCACGGCAAGCGGACCTTCTGCTGCGGGGCCGGCGGCTCGCGGATGTGGATGGAGGAAAGGGTCGGCACCCGCATCAACGCCAATCGCAGCACCGAGGCCCTGGGCACGGGCGCCGACGTGGTGGGCGTCGCCTGCCCCTACTGCATGATCATGCTGGACGACGGCCTCAAGGACCAAGCATCCGCCGCAAAGGTGATGGACATATCCCAGCTGCTCGAAGCCTCCCTCCCCCCCGAGCTTTCCTAGAACTTTGGCCCCCTCCGCCACACCGCGCGACCCGGTCGATAGAATCGCGCCCAATGGCTGAGGCCCGACGGGACGTCGGTCCTGGGGCGACCAAGGCGGCGACGGTCCGCCGGGCACTGGAGCTAGGTCAAGGGCCCTCACGTTCCGTCGTAGGGGTTCTTTATGACCTGACCGAGGGGCAGGGAGGCTGCAGCAACTTCGGCGAGGTGGACAAAGAACGTCTCTAAGCGGAAGTTGGCGATCTTGGTGACCTTGAATGTCACCGAGTCCATGAACAGGACCTCGTGCTGGCCCTCTTCCTGCTGAGCATATTTGGAGATGTACCTACCACTCGATCCCGTGATGATAAAGTAGACCTTTGGGTGATCCGTGGACCCGTCTTGACCCCATTCTCCTGCCGACCCGCTTATACGCAGGGCACTGGTTGCAGAGAACGCCGCGTCGCGGAGGTAATCACCGACATTGATTGCGCCGCCATACACCGAGCTATTTGCAGGACTATACTGCCGGTAGCTGATACCGTCATGGGGAGGGAGGGCATCAAGGGCTCCCTCAACGTCAGTTTTCATCATATCAAGAAGCCCTCGCGCTGCCTGCACCTTAGTGCCCGAGGGTATCGTGTCCACCAAGTTCGTAACATTGTCCCGGTCCTCGAGCATATAGTGCAGGGTACCAATGTCCTCATATTCCTTCTGGGGTAGCAGCCCCCTCAGATGCTTGGCCAGCACCTTCCAGTTGAGACCACGTGTGGGGTCACCAGTTACCCACATCCGCAGCCCGTCCTGGACCTGCTTGTTCACGACGCTTGGAGACCAATACTTGAACTGTATAGCAGTTTCGTCCATCCACCCCGATTTAGCGTTCTCAGCCACCGAGCTCGTCGTTAGCTTCAATTTGGCTTCGATGTATTCCATCACTTTGCTATTGTTCGTGGACCGTTCGGTTTGCTGAGCCGAGGTAACCATCTGATAGAGTCTGGTGAGAGAGTCTCGTTTGCCCCGATCAAAGGGAGAATCGACGGCGGCCTTGGAAGCGCTCAGGTTGCTGGTATCCAAGTCAGCCAAAAGGTCGTTCAAAGTGTGTTGCGGGACCAGAACTCGCTGCACAGTCCTTTCCGGGATAACGGCCGGGGAGGCGCTGGCGGAGCCTCTGGCTCAGCCGAAGGCTGTTCGCAGTCGCCCGAATCCCGCCGCCAGAGCCTTGGCCCAGGCCCAGCTGGCATCGAGGCGCAGGCGGAGCACCCGGCCTCCCCGGGCGATGCGTGCGGCCATGTGCAAGATCCGGTATCTGAATGTGTCGATCTCGCAGCGTGCCAGGGCTGGATCGTCGGCGAAGCAGATCAGCTTGGACCAACACGCCAGGTCAGCCGCTGCGAGCACGCATTCAAGCCAGGCGTTGTTCTCGGGCGTTGCTCGACAGGGAAGGTTGTGCAGGCCAGCGGCTTTGGCCCGGCGGATTCGGTCCTCGATGCGGGCGTGTTGGCGATGGGTCAGCTCCGGACCGGCGCACTGCCCAGGGATCACCCCGGCAGCTGTGTCGGTGATGAAAGCGGTGTGGCGGAAGCCCTCGGCGGCGTCGAACAGGCTCAGCTGGGCCCCTGGATGGGGACGCTCGGCCCGCACGATCACCCGGGAGCCCTCCGGCCATACCGACAGGTCCAACATCTGGCTCAGCTCGGCCACCCAGGCGCCGTCCCTGCACTCGTCGCCGGATTCGCTGGCCGGGGACCAGCAGGACTCATCAATGCTTCTGATGGCGCCTCGGACCGCCTCGGTGATCCCAAAGCCCATGGAGAAGCCCACCCCGACGGAGCGACAATGTGCGGCGAAGCCATGGGTGGCCCCAGCCGAATCGGTGCGCACCACCAGCGAGGGCCATCTTGGCTCCCTGGCCGGGGCCGAGCCTGCTCGGGCAGGTTGGCAAGGGCCGCGTCCAGCACCGCTATGTGGTCCGCTGTGGTGTTGGACCCCGCGTTGCCAGGCCGGAGCATGCCCGCCAGCGCCTCCCCGGAGGCGACCTCAGGCCGCACTGCGTGCCCTCACCCCAACTGGCGGCCCGCCGACATTCTGTGCTGCACAGAAGCGGGCCAGGGCTCACCCCAGTTGGGCTTTGGAGGCCACCCCAAGCCGGGCGTCCAGCTCGTAGACCAGGGGGACCCCAGTGGGGATCTCCAGCGCGGCACTTTCGGCGTCGGGGATCGACTCGAGGTGCTTGACCAGGCCTCGCAGGCTGTTGCCGTGGGCGACGACCAACACCACCAGGCCCGAGCGCAGGTCCGGGACCACCGCGTCGTGCCAGTAGGGCAGCATCCGGGCTATCACGTCTGCCAGGGACTCCCCCGCCGGCAGCACATCGGGAGCGAGTGCTGCGTAGCGGGGGTCGTGGCCCGGGTGGCGCGGGTCGTCCAGGGCGAGCTGGGGTGGGCGGACGTCGAAGCTGCGCCGCCAGGTCAGGACCTGCTCGGCACTGTACGCCTCGGTCATCTCGGCATGGGTCAGGCCTTCCAGCACGCCATAGCTTCGCTCGTTGAGCCTCCAGTGGCGCCTGACCAGCACCCAGGAGCGTCCCGCCTCGGCCAGGGCCAGCTCGGCAGTGGTGATCGCCCGCGCCAGGACCGAGGTGTGGACCACGCCCACGCCCAGGTCGGCTATCGCCTTGCCGGCCTGGCGAGCCTCGGCGACCCCGGCGTCGGTGAGCGGCACGTCGGCCCAGCCCGTGAAGCGCTTGGCCGCGTTATAGGTGCTCTGTCCGTGGCGGAGCAGCACGAGGGTCGGCATGACCGGCCAGGCTAGTGCCGCAAACCTCGCTGGAGGTGAGTGGGCAACAGACTTGACAGCAACAGACTCATATTTCGATATACTGTTCTAGTCACCACACCAAGAACGGGAGGCAGCACCCATGCCCAAGGCAGTCGGCATCGACCTCGGAACCACCAACTCGGTAGTCAGCGTACTGGAGGCCGGGGAGCCGGCAGTCATCCCCAACGCGGAGGGGTCCCGGACCACGCCGTCGGTCGTGGCTTTCTCCAAGTCGGGGGAGGTCCTGGTGGGCGAAGTCGCCAAGCGCCAGGCCATCACCAACCCGGACCGCACCATCCGCTCGGTCAAGCGGCACATGGGCGAGAGCTCCTGGGGCGTCGACATCGACGGCAAGCGCTACAACCCCTCCGAGATCAGCGCCCGCATCCTGCAGAAGCTCAAGCGAGACGCCGAGAGCTACCTGGGCGACACCGTGAGCCAGGCGGTCATCACCGTGCCTGCATACTTCGACGACGCCCAGCGCACCGCCACCAAGGAGGCCGGGCAGATCGCCGGGCTGGAGGTGCTGCGCATCATCAACGAGCCGACCGCCGCCGCCCTCGCGTACGGGCTGGACAAGGAGGGGGCCGACCAGACTGTGCTGGTGTTCGACCTGGGCGGCGGGACCTTCGACGTGTCGGTGCTGGACATCGGCGAGGGCGTCTTCGAGGTCAAGTCCACCAGCGGCAACACCCACCTTGGCGGCGACGACTGGGACCAGCGGATCATCAACTGGCTGGTCAAGGAGTTCAAGAACACCGAGGGTGTCGACCTTTCGGTGGACAAGATGGCCTTGCAGCGCCTGCAGGAGGCCTCCGAGAAGGCCAAGATCGAGCTGTCCGCGGTGCAGGAGACGCAGGTCAACCTGGCGTTCATCACTGCCACCTCCGAGGGCCCTAAGCACATGGACATCAAGCTCACCCGGGCCAAGTTCCAAGAGCTGACCGCGGACCTGGTGGATGCCTGCAAGGGCCCGTTCGAGCAGGCCATCAAAGACGCCGGGCTGACCAGGGACCGCATCGACCACGTCATCATGGTCGGCGGCTCCACCCGGATGCCCTCCATCTACGACCTGATCCAGGGCCTCACCGGCAAGGAGCCGCACAAGGGGGTCAACCCCGACGAGGTGGTCGCGGTGGGCGCCGCCATCCAGGCCGGCGTGCTCAAGGGCGAGGTCAAGGACGTCCTGCTGCTGGACGTGACGCCGCTGTCGCTCGGCATCGAGACCAAGGGCGGGATCATGACCCGCCTGATCGAGCGCAACACCACGATCCCGACCAAGCGCACCGAGGTGTTCACCACCGCCGAGGACTCCCAGCCGTCGGTCGAGATCCACGTGCTGCAAGGCGAGCGGGAGATGGCCGGCTACAACAAGACACTGGGCAAGTTCCAGCTGGTCGACCTGCCGCCAGCGCCCCGGGGGATCCCCCAGATCGAGGTGACTTTCGACATCGACGCCAACGGGATCGTGCACGTGTCCGCCAAGGACCGCGCCACCAACAAGGAGCAGTCGATGACCATCACCGGCCAGTCGGCGCACTCCAAGGACGACATCTCGGCGATGGTCCGCGACGCCGAGGCCCACGCCGAGGAGGACAAGCGCCGCCGGGAGGAGGCCGAGGTCCGCAACAGCGCCGACACCTTGGTGTACCAGACCGAGAAGTTGCTGCGTGAGCAAGGCGAGAAGATCTCCGGCGACGAGAAGACCAAGGTCGACGACGGGCTCAAGGCGCTCAAGGAGGCGATCGGCGGGACTGACGTGGATGCCATCCGCCGGGCCACCGAGGCCCTGGTCACTGCCAGCCAGGGCTTTGCCCAGCGCCTTTACGAGCAGGCTGCCCAGAGCGCCGGCAGCGCGGGTGCAGACGGGACTGGGGCTGGCGGGACTGGGGCAGGGACTGGCGCCGACGGCACTGGCGCTCCAGCAGACGAGGAGATCGTGGACGCCGAGATCGTCGAAGACCCCCCCAAGCAGTGAGTCGGGCCAAGGACACCACCGACCAAGCGGACCAGTCCCCCTCCCCCCCCACCGAGACCGAGACCGAGGCCGAGGAGCACCGAGTGCCCGGGCAGGACACCAGCGAGCCTGGAGTGGGCCACCTGACCGGCTCCGCACCGAGCGACATTGCTCCGTCGCCGGGTGCGGAGACCGGTCCGGGCGGCCCCCCGCCGGCTGACGATGCGCTGAGCCGCGCCCTGGCCGAGCGCGACGAGCACCTCGACGCCCGCCTCCGCCTGCAGGCCGACTTCGAGAACTATCGCAAGCGTGTGGCCAAGAGCCAGGGCGAGCAGGCCGAGCGCTCTGCCGGCGACCTGGTGAGCAAACTGTTACCGGTCCTGGACACCCTGGACCTGGCCCTGGCCCACCTCGCGGGGACCGTGCCAGGCGCCGGCGATCCGGCATCGGGAGCCGAGCCCGACCCGGCGGCGGCAGCCGGCAGCCTGGCCCAGGTCGGCACCGCACTCACCGACACACTCGCCCGGGAGGGCCTGGAGAGGATCGACCCTCAGGGTCAGGCCTTCGACCCCAACCAGCACGACGCGGTGATCCACGACCCCGACGGCGACGGCGGCGAGCCTACAGTCACCGAGGTCCTCCGAGCTGGCTATCGCTGGAAGGGTAGGGTCCTGCGCCCGGCCATGGTCAAGGTGAGGGGCTGAGCGGAGGTGGCGGCGCAGCGAGAGTGGTTCGAGAAGGACTACTACAAGTCACTGGGCGTCGCCAAGGGCGCCACCGACAAGGAGATAACCCGTTCCTACCGCAAGCTGGCCAAGCAGTACCACCCTGACGCGAATCCCGGGGGCGAGGAGCGCTTCAAGGAGATCTCTGGCGCCTACGAAGTGCTGGGGGATCCGGCCAAGCGCAAGGAGTACGACGAGGTCCGCGCCCTCGGCCCGGTGGGCAACCCCTTTGGCGGCACCGGCCCCTTCGCCCGGACGCCGGGCGGTGGCGCCGGAGCGCCCGGCGGGGGCACCAGCTTCCGGGTGGACGACCTGGGCGACCTGTTCGGGGGGATCTTCAACCGGGGTCGCCAGCGGGGCGCCACCACGGGACCGCAGCGGGGGACCGACCTCGAGACCGAGCTGCACCTCTCGTTCGTAGAGGCGGTCGAGGGGGTCACCACAGTGGTGAACCTCACCAGCGACGCCAGCTGTTCCACCTGTGGCGGGACCGGAGCGGCACCGGGCACCTCGCCGATCGTGTGCCCCAACTGCAACGGCCGGGGGGTGGTTGACGACAACCAGGGCCTTTTCTCCTTCAGCATGCCGTGTCCCGAGTGCGCGGGGCGGGGCCTGATTGTCGAGCACCCCTGCCCCACGTGCCGCGGCACGGGCGTCGAGCGCCGGGCGCGCAAGGTCCGAGTCAGGATCCCCGCGGGAGTGGAGAATAGCCAGCGCATCCGACTCAAGGCCCGCGGCAGCGCCGGAAGGGGTGGTGGGCCGCCAGGTGACCTCTACGTGGCGGTGAGGGTGGGCTCGCACCCGGTCTTCGGGCGCCGCGGGCACAACCTCATCTTGACGGTCCCCGTGACCTTCCCCGAGGCCGCCCTCGGCGCCACCATCACGGTCCCCACCCTGCACGAGGCGGTGTCGCTGCGGATACCGCCGGGCACCCCGAGTGGGAGGACGTTCCGGGTGAGGGGACGCGGAGTACCATCGGGGGATGCCAAGGGGCGGGGGCCCGGTGACCTGCTGGTCAGCGTCGAGGTGAGCGTGCCGACGAGCCTGAGCGACGAGCAGCGGGTCGCTGTCGAGGGCCTGGCAACCGCCTTCACCGAGTCGCCCCGCAAGCAGACCGAGCCGGTGGCATGACCCCAGGGGGGCCAGGTGGCGCAGGGGAGCCAGCCGGCGCAGGGGGGCCAGCCGGCGCAGGGGGGCCAGGCGGGCCAGCACGGCCAGGCCGCCCTGGTCCGAACCGGGCCGTCTACGTGATCTCGGTTGCCGCCGAGCTGGCTGGGGTGCATCCCCAGACCCTGCGGATCTACGAGCGGCGCGGGCTGGTGGGCCCCGCGCGCACCGGGGGAGGCAGCCGGCGCTACAGCGAGCGCGACATTGCCCGGCTGCGACGCATCCTGGACCTCACCGCTGCGGGGCTCAACCTGGAGGGGGTGCGCCAGGTCATGGCCCTGGAGGACCAGGTCGAGCGCCTGCGAGCAGAGCTCGCCGAGGCCCGCCAGGCAGCCGCCGAAGCCGTCGCCCAGACCCACCGCCATTACCGGCGCGACCTGGTGCCGCTCAACCAGTCGCCGGTGCTCTGGCGAGGCCGCCGCTGATCGGCCGAGCGAGCCGAACAACGGTCAGTGCTTGCGCAGCCAGGCGGCCCGGGCCTTGCGTTGAGGATGTTGTAATAATCGTCCTGTCCCATCTGGTCCTGGGCGGCACCCGCTTGAGCCGACTTCTTGGCCCGGCGGCCCGACAGCAGCCAGCGCCGGGAGCCATAAGCCTTGACCAGGCGGGCCCCGGCCGTCAGACAGGCCCTTCTCGACAGTTCCCGACACCGACGCTAGCAGCTAGCCCCCTTCTCGCTGGACCCGGCCCGGGTCGCCCCGCACAACCTCGAGACCTCCACCTCGGCCCTGTTGGCAGCCGCCGGCAACCCGACGGGCGCACCCAAGGCGCTGTTCACCTACTCGGCCAAGCCACCCTCTGGCGCCACGGCTCCCGCCATCCACCTGGCAATCTCCTACGCCGCAAATGTCTGGTGGCGTTGGAACCCCAAGAAAGGCCGTTACCTGCGCTTCTACGGCAATGCTCCTGCCAAGCTCGGCGACGGCACCCAGATCCAGGCGGCGAACGTGGTGGTGGAGCAAGTCCGGGTCGTCCCGAGCCCGTACGTAGAGGACGCGACGGGCGTCCACCAGAACTACATCGGCGCGGTCGGCTCGGGGCCGGCCGAGGTGGCTCGCAACGGGGTGGTCATCACGGGTAGGTGGGTGCACCCCCACCCGGGCTCACCGACCACGCTGCTCGACAAGGCGTACAAGGTGATCCCCCTTGCTCCCGGCCCAACCTGGGTCGCGCTGCTGCCGACCACCTCCCCCGCCACGCCGCCGCTGTAGTGCAGCGGGTCAGCTGGGGCGCACGTCCCCCTCGCCGGTCGGCACCGAGCCACGGCGACTCTCCAGGTGGTGAGCCTGTCCGAGAGACCCTTGAGAATCTGTTCGAACTCCTCCGGGCCCTCCGCGACGAGCTGCCACAAATGAGTGATTGGGGTCTCGCTGAAACCGACCTGGCCCGTGTGCAGCCGGTCAACAGGAAGAGCCCGCCGGGTACCGCAGCCCCGCAGAGGCCGTTCGACTGCCCGGCAAAAGCGCTTCCATATCTGAGAGCCACTCGTCGCCGCTCTGGACGTAGAGCTGGGCATAGTGGACAAACACATCGCCCGCGAATAGCGTCCGCACGGGGACGAGCCTACCAGCCGAGGGTGCCGGGGGCTCCCTTGAACGGCCCCACCACCCACGAGGTCACCCAGCCGCCGTAGAAGCCGCAGGGCTGGGGGACGACCACCTCCCCGCCCACCGTGCAGCGGTCCATGAGCGCGCAGTAGAAGGCCACGTGGTCGACCAGCTCTGCGAACGGGGCAGCCGGGCGCCAGGCGCTCCATCTTCTCGGCCAGCGCCGCGTCCGACAGGGCGTAGGAGAACCGGCCGTACCCGGGCGCCCGAACGCTTCGCCGGGCACAAAAACCACCTTGGCCTGCTTCGGCACCACCGCCGCCAACTCGACGGTAGTACTCGGGCGCTGGCCTCCGAAGTCCCCGCCGAGCAGGCCGATCATGTCAGGAAAGTGCGTTCCGGCAGCGGATCGACCATCGGGACTAGCAGGGCGGGGTCGGGCTCGAATCACCAGAGTGGAACCGGTAGCCCCTCCCGGAGACAGCCTGCAGAGCCACGCCTGCTGGACCCAGCCGGCATCGGAGGCGGCTCACGGCCACCTCGAGAAGATGGGGATTGGCGTCAGGGTCGCCCCAGACGCGCCCGAGCAGTGCCGGTCGGCTGACGACAGCCCCCGGCTTTCGGATCAACATGTCCAGGATGCTTCGCTCCGTGGGACTGAGCTGCTCCACGACGCCATCGAGGCATATCGCGCCGCCCTGCACGATCAGCTCATGGCCACCAAGACGGTGGACGCTTCGAGCTCCGCTCACGTGATCGCCGAGTATCCGCACCAGAAGGCCCAGCCGGCCAATCGAGGGTGTCAGAGGCTCCCTTATGCCCTCCTCGCGCGCCCCCCCGGCGCAGACCGGTCCCACGCAGGCGGCGACAACCCCACCGTTGAGCGCTACCCGGAGCTGGTCGGCCTCTGGGCTGCCGGCGAGGGCGAACAGGTTGTGAACCGCAGGAGCGCTGGTGAAGGTGATGGCGTCAACCTGACCGGCGCAAGCTGCCCTGGCCAGGCGGCGCGCCGGCTCGGGGTCTGCGGGCAAGCACCACCTGTAGACCGGCACGGTGACGACCTTCGCCCCGGCTTCGTGCAGAGCCTCGATGAGCTCGGGGCTCCCCATGCCGTACTCCTGCACGGCGACCTGAAGGCCGCTCAGCGGCTGGGCCAGCAGGATCTCGACCAATGCATCCATCCGCTCGGTGGGGGATCTCTGCCACACGGGCAGGCCTGCGATCTGTAGTGCTGCAGCGGACTTGGGTCCCCGGGCGACGATGCGGGCGCGTCCCAGAGCCGCAACCAGCTCGTCGCCCACCCCCCAGGCCGCCGCGG
Source organism: Acidimicrobiales bacterium (assembly GCA_050744085.1). Lineage (GTDB taxonomy): Bacteria > Actinomycetota > Acidimicrobiia > Acidimicrobiales > JAJPHD01 > JAVKSL01. The sequence goes on along the minus strand of JBOGGU010000139.1, from coordinate 95,558 downwards.
TATCCAGCCAGGCCCGAATCCCGATCCCCGTGGTGGCAACCAGGTAGTCGGGGGGTTCGGCCATCACCGCCATCGTCGCCCGGCGGAGGTTCTCTTCCGATGCCAGGTAGAGCGTCGTGATGGTAGGGCCGTGGATGATCGACGCCCCCCGGCGCGACAACAGCTCAGCCTGCTCCTCCCAGCGGCGATCCGCGGTGATACCGATCACGAAGCCGTCGAGGGGACGCAGCGACACTAATCACAAGATTCTAAAAGGCGCTGATTACGGGAGCGTTTCGCTCGTGTTACGGGTCTGATCCTCACAATGAGGCACCAGCCGGTGTGCGGGACCTGACCAGCGCGGTTCATCGCGAGGCAACAGCGGGAACACATCAACGTGCTTGGCTGCAGGCATGGCCACAATCACCAAGCCATCGGAGGTCGGGGGCGGGCGACGAGGCTCGGCCTCTCGAGGTAAGCACTGGATCGATCACTGGGAACCCGACGAAGAGGCATTCTGGCAAGCCAGGGGCAAGCGCATCGCCCGAAGGAACCTCATCCTGTCCATGTTCACCGACCACGTCGGCTTCTGCGTCTGGATCGTATGGACGATCGTGGTGCTCAACCTGGCCGACATCGGCATCGACCTGAGTGTATCCCAGCTGTTCCTGCTGACCCTCACCCCGAACTTGATCGGTTCGATGTTGCGGATCCCGTACACCTTTGCCATCCCCCGCTTCGGAGGCAGAGCGTGGACGACGATGAGCGGCGCGGTCCTCCTGGTCCCCGCCCTATTACTGGCATTCCTGGTGCCCAGCGGCTGGTTGGCGCACCAAGGCCACTCCACCCAGCTTTGGGTGCTGTTCGTCTGTGCTGCGACGGCGGGCTGCGGAGGTGCCAACTTCGCCTCCTCGATGGCCAACATCTCCTACTTCTACCCCGAGCGCGCCAAGGGCTGGGCACTCGGCCTCAACGCCGCCGGGGGGAACCTCGGCGTGGCAACGGCCCAGTTCTTGGTGCCCTTGGTGGTGATCATCGGGGTTCCCACCGCCGCACTCAAGCTCAGCACGCACGCGGTTCACATCTCCTATGCCGGGATCCTGTTCCTCCCCTTCATCATCGTTGCCGCCTTCGCTGCCTGGGGGTACATGGACAGCCTGACCCAGGCAAAGGCCGACACCAGCGCGTATCGGGCTGCTCTGCGCTACCCCCAAACCTGGATTATCTCCCTGCTGTACATCGGCACCTTCGGGTCGTTCATCGGATTCTCCTTTGCCCTGCCCCTGGTGATCAAGAACACCTTCCCGGAGTTCTTGGGCATGCACCCGTTCATCGCCACCTACCTGGCTGGGCTCGGATTCCTCGGAGCGCTGATCGGCTCTCTGTCTCGGCCGATCGGGGGCCTGTGGGCCGACCGGATCGGCGGGGCGCGGGTCACCCTGGCGATGTTCGCCGGGATGGCGCTGTTCACCGCGACCGCCATCGTTGGGGTGGAGGATCGCAACTTTGTACTCTTCTTCAGCTCCTACATGGCCGTATTCGCCGTGACGGGCATGGGCAACGGTTCGGTTTACAAGATTATCCCCTCGGTCTTTGCCGCCCTCGCGGTGGCCGCGGGTGGTGACCGGGTGCTCAACACCGTCGCGTTCAAGCGCCGGGCGGCGGCTGTCATCGGCATCGCCGGAGCAATCGGGGCATTCGGAGGGGTGTTGGTCCAGGTGGTGCTCCGCCAGGCCAGCCTCGGCATCTCGGCCCTCGAGAAGGCCGCCAAGACCCCCGCTGAGAAGGTGGCCGCGGCCACGGCACACTCGGCCTGGTCGGTTCCAGCCCTGTACGCCTTCATCGCCGCTTACGTGGTCCTCGGCACACTCACTTGGGCCGTGTACATCCGCCACAAGTCGACCCTCGCCCGCAGCGACCGCCAGGCCTTCCTCGCCCCGGACGGATGCGTCGTGAGCCGCCGGCTCCGACCCAGGATGGCCGGGCCCAGGATGGCCGGGCCCAGGATGGCCGGAAGGAAGTCCTGAGCGTGGCAAGGCGTCGAATCGTCGTCGTGGGCCACGGCATGGTGGGTCACAAGGTCGTCGATGCCTTGGTAGCCCGGGGAGCCGCCAGGACATGCGATATCCTGATCATCGGCGAGGAGGCTCACCCCGGCTACGACCGGGTCCACCTATCCATGCTGTTCCAGGGTGCAAGCCCCCCAGATCTGGCTCTGGGTGGCTTCGAGGCCCAGACCGACCGGGCGGTGACCGTGCTGCGTCACGAACAGGTCAGCGACCTCGACCGGGTCGAGCAGGTGGTCCACACCGCCAGCGGCGGGCAGTACCCCTACGATGTCGCCATCCTGGCGACCGGCTCTTTCCCCTTCGTCCCCCCCGTGCCGGGCGCCGACCTGGCGGGCTGCTTCGTCTACAGGACCCTTGACGACGTGGACGCCATCCGGGCCTGGGCGTCAGGCAGGCACCATGGCGTAGTGGTAGGTGGTGGGCTCCTCGGACTGGAGGCCGCCGGCGCGCTCTATTCGTGCGGTCTGGCGACCGAGGTTGTGGAGTTTGCGCCCTACCTGATGCCGACCCAGGTCGACCAGGGTGGCGGAGAGCTCCTGCGTCAGCGCATCGAGTCGATGGGGATAGCTGTGCACACCTCGACCGCGCTGAGTGCGATCTGTTCCGGTCAAGACGGTCTGGTGGATGCGGTGATGCTCAAGAGCCCCGGGGAGCCGGGGGAGGTGGAGCGTCTCGGCACCGAGATGGTGGTGTTCGCTGCTGGTATCCGGCCCCGGGATGACCTTGCTCGCAAGGCCGCTCTCCACCTGGGCGAGAAGGGCGGGATCGTGGTCGACGCCGCCTGCCGCACGAGCGATCCCGCCATCTTCGCCATCGGCGAGTGCGCCCTCGCCGACGGGCGGATCCACGGCCTGGTATCGCCGGGCTACCAGATGGCAAGGGTGGTCGCTGACACGCTGTGCGGGGCCGAGGCCAGCTTCGCCGGTGGCTCCACCGCCACCAAGCTCAAGCTCCTCGGAGTCGACGTGGCCAGCTTTGGTGACGCCCACGCCCGGGCGCCGGGGGCGCAGGTCATCGTGCTCACAGACAACGTGGCACTGATCCACAAGAGACTGGTCCTGGACAGCGCTGGCCAGATCAGCGGTGGGGTCCTCGTCGGAGATGGCTCGGGCTTCGATGCCCTGGTGAGCATGGCCGCGGGTACCCTCCCCACCCCCAAGGCTCCGGCGGTGCTGCTGATGGCCCCGGGATTTGCCGAGCCCGGAGTCGGCGGACCCACCGGCGTGGCCGCACTCGCCGGCTGCGCCACTATCTGCTCGTGCGAGAATGTGACCAAGGCCGCCATTATCGAGGCCATCGAATCCCGCGTCGCCGCCAGCGGCGCCGCGGACGTGGCCGGGGTCAAGGCTGCCACTCGCGCTGGGACCGGCTGTGGGGGATGTGTCCCCCAGCTCACCGAGCTGGTCCGTGTCGATCTGGCCGCCCGGGGGATCGAGGCCGCGAAAAGCCTTTGCGAGCACTTCGCCCTTTCCCGCCAGGATCTTTACGAGATCGTCCGGGTTCAGGGCATCACCACGTTCACCGAGCTGCTCCAGCGTCATGGGCGCGGGCTGGGATGTGAGGTATGCAAGCCGGCGATCGCCTCCATATTGGCTTCCCAGCGGGCGGCTCATGTGCTGGATGGAGAGGGAGCCGGTCTCCAAGACACCAACGACCACTTTCTCGCCAACTTGCAGCGGGATGGTACGTACTCCGTCGTCCCGCGGGTCCCCGGCGGCGAGATCACACCCGCGAAGCTGATCGTGCTGGGCCAGGTCGCCAGGGACTTCAGCCTGTACCTCAAGATCACCGGCGGCCAGCGCATCGACCTCCTGGGGGCGCGCGTCGAGCAACTCCCAGCCGTCTGGGCTCGCCTCATAGACGCCGGCTTCGAATCAGGCCATGCCTACGGCAAGGCCGTCCGCACGGTCAAGTCATGCGTCGGCACCAACTGGTGTCGCTTCGGCGTGCAGGACTCGACCCTGTTGGCCATCGACCTCGAGACCCGCTACCGGGGCCTGCGTTCTCCCCACAAGCTCAAGATGGCCGTTTCGGGCTGCGCGCGGGAGTGCGCCGAGGCCCAGAGCAAGGACGTAGGCGTGATTGCCACCGAGCGGGGCTGGAACCTCTACGTAGGTGGCAATGGCGGGACCCGGCCCCGCCACGCCGACCTCTTCGTATCCGACGTCGACACCCAGGCCCTGATAGCCACCATCGATCGGTTCTTGATGCTGTACATTCGAAGTGCGGATCGCTTGCAGCGGACCGCGTCGTGGATAGAGAGCCTGGACGGGGGCATCGACTACTTGCGAAGCGTCATCATCGACGACTGCCTCGGCCTGGCCGCCGAGCTCGAGGCCTACATGGCCCGTGCCGTGGCCGGCTACCGCTGCGAGTGGGCCGAGACGCTCGGTGACCCGGTGAGGCTGCGACGATTCCGTTCCTTTGTGAACTCCGAGGCCCGCGACCCGGACATCGTCATGGTCCAGGAGCGCTCCCAGCCCCGCCCCGCAAGGGAGTCCGAGCGAGTCGGCATCCTCACCGAGCGCCAGTGAGCGCCCGGAGATGGGTGCGCATCTGCTCGCTGGCAGAGCTCGACGTAGGGCGCGGTGTTGCGGCCCTGGTCGGTGACGAGCAGGTAGCGGTCTTCCTGGTTGCCGACGGTGCCGAGGGCCGGGCGCCCCAGCTTCGCGCCGTGGACAACCGCGACCCGGTCTCGGGTGTCAACGTGCTGGCCAGAGGCTTGCTCGGCTCCCAGGCTGACGTTGCATACGTGGCGTCCCCGATCTACAAGCACCGCTTCGACCTCACCAGCGGAGCGTGCCTCGACGGAGTGTCACCGGGGGTGAGGGTGTGGCCGGTCCGGGTCTGGGGGGGATCTGTGGAGGTCCTCGCCGTAAGCAGGGCGGCGTCGCCGCCGGCAGGCCTGGCGACGACCGCCACCCATTGTCCGTACTGCGCTCTCCAGTGCGGGATGCACCTACGGGTCGACACCAGCACTGCCCCGGCGGTCGAGGGGACCACGGTGGGGATCGGGTCCGTCGAAGTCGTGTCGGACCCGAGCTTCCCGGTCAACCGGGGCGGCATGTGCATCAAGGGCTGGACCTCGCCCGAGCTGCTCAAGCGCGCCGACCGCCTACTCAGGCCCACAGTGCGGCTCAGGGACGGGCGGATGCACGAGACCAGCTGGGACGACGCGCTCGACGAGTTGGCTGCCCGGATCTCGCGAGTTCAAGCACGCTTCGGCAGCCACGCGGTCGGGGTCTTCGGCAGTGGTGCCCTCACCAACGAGAAGGCGTACCTGTTGGGCAAGTTTGCCCGGGTAGCGCTCGGCACATCGAACATCGACTACAACGGTCGCTACTGCATGTCCTCGGCGGCCACCGCCCAGAACCGGGCATTCGGGGTGGACCGGGGCATGCCGTTCCCGGTGTCGGACATCGCCCAAGCCGACGTCGTCACGCTGTGGGGCGCCAACCCGGCCGACACGATGCCCCCCCTCATGGGCTGGTTCGAGGAGCAGCGAGCCAGAGGGGGCCAGCTCATCGTCGTCGACCCTCGCCACACCAAGACCGCCAGCCTGGCCAAACTCCACCTCCAACCCATTCCCGGGACCGACCTGGCGCTGGCGATGGGCCTTTTGCAGCTGGCGGTCGCCCGAGAGATGCTCGACCTCGAATACATCGAGGCCCGCACCGTGGGCTGGGAGCAGACCCGCCAATCGGTGCAGGGCTGGTTCCCGGCGAGGGTGGAGCGCGTCACAGGGGTGCCCGAATCCCTCCTCCGGGCGTCGCTCGAGGCGATTGCCGGAGCTCCGGCGTCGATGCTCCTCACCGGGAGGGGGCCTGAGCAGCAGTCGAAGGGCACCGACAGCGTGGCCGCCCTGATCAATCTCATGCTTGCGCTGGGTAAAGCGGGTCGTCCTGCGAGCGGCTACGGATGCATCACCGGCCAGGGAAACGGCCAGGGCGGCCGCGAGCACGGCCAGAAGGCCGACCAGCTGCCCGGCTATCGCTCGATCACCGAAGGCGCAGATCGGGCAAAGATCGCCGCCGTGTGGGGGATCGATCCGGACTCCTTGCCTGGTGCGGGGAGCAGTGCCGTGGAAATGCTCGACAGTATCGGCACGGAGCATGGTTTGCGGGCACTCTTGGTAGTCGGCTCCAACCTGGCCGTCGCATCTCCTGACTCTGGTCGGGTCAGCGAACAGTTGGCAGAGCTGGACTGTCTAGCCGTGCTCGACCCCTTCCCGAGCCATACCACCGCTCTGGCCGACATAGTCCTGCCGGTGACCCAGTGGGCCGAGGAGGACGGCACCATGACCAACCTCGAGGGCAGGGTCGTACGTCGCCGGCGGGCGACTGACCCGCCAAAGGGCGTGCGTAGCGACATCGAGGTGCTCTGCGCTCTGGCTGAGCGGTTGGGCCACGGCTCCCAGTTCCGCTTCGAAGGACCCGAGGCGGTATTTGGCGAGCTTCGCCGCGCCAGCGCCGGGGCCAGGGCCGATTACTCCGGAATCACCTACGAACGAATCGATGCCTCCAAGGGTATCTTCTGGCCCTGCCCCGGCCTCGATCATCCAGGCACTCCGCGGCTGTTCGGTGAACGATTCGCCCACCCCGACGGCATGGCCCGGTTTGTTCCTGTGAGTTACCGGGCTTCGGCTGAGGAGCCCGACGCCTCATACCCGTTGTACTTCACCACCGGCCGCTACCAGGAGCACTACAATTCCGGGACACAGACCCGTGCGGTGGACCGCCTGGGCCGGCTCCAGCCAGAACCGTGCCTCCAGATGCACCCCGAGCTGGCCAGCACGATAGGCGTAGTGGACGGCGCGGAGGTGATCGCACACAGCCGGCGTGGCTCAGTCCGCTTCAAGGTCGACGTAACCCGCGACATACGACCCGATACGGTCTTCGCGCCGTTCCACTGGGGCGGTCGCAAGGCAGCCAACATACTCACCATTTCAGCCCTCGATCCGGACAGCCGAATGCCCGAGTTCAAAGTCTGTGCAGTGAGGTTGTCCCCTGCGAGCTAGACCCGCGTCACAATGGTCAACATGGATGTGGCCGCGATGGTGCTCACCGGTGGAGCCAGTCGCCGGATGGGCCGATGCAAGGCAACACTGCCCATTGGGTGGACAACTCTGGCGGCCCGGACCGCCGCGCTTGTGGCAACGATCGCCGAGCCGGTGGTGGAAGTCGGTCCCGGACACTCAGGCGCCCCTTTCGTTATGGACGCGCTGCCCGCAGCCGGGCCCTTGGCAGCCATAGCAACCGGATTGGCATGGTTGGGTGGTCAGGGATGGACCGGGCCGGTGATCGTCGTCGCCACCGACCTGCCTTGCCTATCGGTTGAGTTCCTGGCCCACCTGGCCGCTCATCCGGCTCCCGGATCTGTCGTCCCCCTCGATGCCGGTGGTCGCCCACAGCCGCTATGTGCCCGTTACTCTCCTGGCGACCTGGCAACTGCGCAGATGTTGGTCGCCTCGGGACAGCGAGCCATGAGCGTCCTCCTTGAGGCGGTTACCGACATTGCCTATGTGGACGTGACAGGATGGGCGGCGGCCGAACCTGACGTGCTGGTAGACGCCGACACGCCAGATGATTGGGCTGCGCTCGTAGGTCCGGGCGTCGTCGACAAATGACCTCACTGTGCAGCCAGCTGGAGGTCCGAGATGTGCGCCGAGCGGGATCAGGCAATCACCGAAGCTCGGTGAATCGAATCGGGCCCTCAGCGTCGCGCAGCGCCGGGGCCGCGTGCCCGGTGCGACAAGCAATGATCTCGGCGAGGATCGACTGACCGCTGGCCTGCCACCACGGCCAATCGCCAGCCTCCAGAGCTGGGGCGCGCAGAGCTGCCCGCGCGGATGGGCTAGCTTGCTCAATCGCTGAAGCTACGCAGGGGGGAAAGGACCATGAACCAGGCCAGGGGCACTCACGCGCCTCGACAAGCCGCCAACCGGGGTCCCTTGGCGCCGCACGCGGGACCGAAGGCCCCCCTCCCCGGCACCGACCCGCTGGCGTCGCCGTCCTCGCCATCGCCCTGGTGGGACGTCAACCTCGGCAGCTGTCTCGCCCGAGTGGGCGGCGGGCTCGGTGGCGGCGGGCTCGGTGGCGGCGGGCTCGGTGGCGGCCTCCGACAGCGTGGCCTCAGCGCGACGCCAGCTTCGAGTCGCTTCGGGCCGAACACGCCAGGCTTTCGGTAACCTCGAGCTGCCTGATCGGGCACTCGCGCAGTCTCCGGCCATGCGCTACACATGTCTTGCCATGCTGGTAGCATGTCAGGCATGACCAAGATGCTCCAAGTCCGCGACGTGCCCGACGACATACATGCCGAGCTGCGTCGCCGGGCAGCCCTCGGCGGCATGAGCCTGTCGGACTTCGCACGCCAGGAGCTCATCCGACTCGCCTTCCGGCCCACCCTGGGCGAGCTGCTCGAACGGGTTGCCCGGAACCCAGGTGACACCATGAGCTTCGCGGATGCCCGTGAGTCGGTGGTCGCCGAGCGACCTCATTCCGAGGGCCCGGGTTGATCGTCGCCGACGCTTCGGTGGCGCTGGCGGCGCTGCTCAGCACCTCGGGGGCTGGAGCCCGGGCACGGGAGAGGCTGCGCGCCGATCCCGACCTTCACGCCCCCCACCTGCTCGATGTCGAGGTCGCCTCGGCCCTGCGCCGGAGGGTCCGGCTGGGCCAGACCGGCGTCGCACGGGCGGCGACAGCCCTGGACGACCTCGCCCAGTTGGCCGCGCTGCGTTGGGATCACGCCCCGCTGCTCCGGCGAGCCTGGGCCCTCAGGGACAACCTTACGACCTACGACGCTGTCTACGTGGCCCTTGCTGAAGCCCTCGATGGATCCCTGATCACTGCGGACGCTCACCTGGCCCGGTCCCCTGGGCTCAGGTGCCGGGTCGAGGTGCTCACCGACTAACCGTGGGGCGGGCGGGTCCTCAGTGGCACAGAACCTGATAGACTCACAATCAAGTTTCCTGTCTGATCGACAAGGAGCTGCTATGGCTCTCGACCCAAACCGCTGGACCCGCCGCCTGACCGAGGCGTTCAGCGCTGCCACCCAGGCCGCCACCGGAGCCAGCCACGCCGAGGTGACCCCGGACGACCTGGTGCTGGCGATGATCGGCCAGGCCGATGGGGTGGCCATCCCGGTGCTGACCCGTGCGGGGGTGGCCCCAGCGCAATTGCGGGCAAGCCTGAGCGAGCGCCTCGCCAGCGCCCCCCGGGCCTACGGCGGCGCCGCCCCCGGCCCGTCGAGGGAGCTGCGCAACGAACTGGAGTCCGCCGACAAGGCCCGGGTCGAGATGGGCGACGAGTACGTGTCGGTGGAGCACGTGCTGCTCGCCCTGGCCCCCACCCTGGGAGTCGCACGGGACAAGCTGCTCGCAGCGCTGCGGGAGGTTCGGGGCAGCCACCGGGTCACCAGCGAGGATCCGGAGTCGCAGTACCAGGCGCTGGAGCGCTACGGCCGGGACCTCACCGATGCGGCCAGAGCCGGCAAGCTCGACCCGGTGATCGGGCGCGACGACGAGATCCGCCGGGTGATCCAGGTCCTGTCGCGGCGCACCAAGAACAACCCCGTCCTCATCGGCGAGCCCGGCGTCGGCAAGACCGCCATCGTGGAGGGCCTGGCCCGCCGCATCGTGGAGGGCGACGTCCCCACCTCGCTCACCAACAAGCGGGTGGTGGCGCTGGATTTGTCCTCGATGGTCGCCGGCGCCAAGTACCGGGGCGAGTTCGAGGAGCGCCTAAAGGCGGTCCTGAAGGAGGTCACCGACGCCCAGGGAGAGGTGATCACCTTCATCGACGAGCTGCACACCATGGTCGGTGCAGGGGCTGCCGAAGGTGCCATGGACGCCGGCAACATGCTCAAGCCGATGCTCGCAAGGGGCGAACTCAGGCTCATCGGAGCGACGACCCTCGACGAGTACCGCAAGCACATCGAGTCCGACGCCGCCCTGGAGCGCCGCTTCAGCCCAGTGTACGTGGGCCAGCCCAGCGTGGACGACACCATCGCGATCCTGCGGGGCCTCAAAGAACGCTACGAGGTGCACCACGGGGTCCGCATCCAGGATGCCGCCCTGGTGGCCGCAGCCGTCCTGTCCGATCGCTACGTCACCGGGCGGTTCCTGCCCGACAAGGCCATCGACCTGGTGGACGAGGCAGCCAGCCGCCTGCGCATCGAGATCGACTCTATGCCCATCGAGATAGACGTGGTCTCCCGGCGCATGCGCCAGCTGGAGGTGGAGCGGCTCTCGCTGGCCAAGGAGACCGATGCGCCTTCGGCCGAGCGCCTGGCGCGCCTCGACGAGGAGCTGGCGAACCTGCGAGAGCAGGTGGACGGGATGACCGCCCACTGGCAGTCGGAGAAGGATGCAATCGCCGCCATCCGCAGCGCCAAGGGCGAGCTCGAGGCCGCTCGCACCGACGCCGAGCGCTTCGAGCGCGACGGCGAGCTGGCCCGAGCCGCCGAGATCCGCTACGGCCGGCTCCCCGAGCTGGAGCAGAGGGTGCACGAAGCCACCCAGGCCCTGGCGGCGCTCCAGTCCCACGAGCGCATGCTCAAGGAAGAGGTGGACGCCGAGGACGTCGCCGAGGTGGTCTCCCGCTGGACGGGGGTTCCCGCCAGCCGCCTCATGGAGGGCGAGGTCGCCAAGCTCGTGCGGATGGAGGACGTGCTCCACGCCAGGGTGGTGGGGCAGGTCGAAGCGGTGACCGCCGTGGCGAATGCCATCCGCCGCAGCCGGGCAGGGCTCTCCGACCCCAACCGACCCATCGGGTCCTTTCTTTTCCTGGGCCCGACCGGGGTTGGGAAGACCGAGCTGGCCCGGGCGCTGGCTGACTTCTTGTTCGACGACGAGCGGGCGATGGTGCGCATCGACATGGGCGAGTACCAGGAGCGCCACAGCGTCGCCCGCCTGGTCGGGGCCCCGCCCGGGTATGTCGGCTACGACGAGGGCGGCCAGCTCACCGAGGCGGTGCGCCGGCGGCCCTACGCAGTGGTCCTGCTGGACGAGATCGAGAAAGCCCACCCTGACGTGTTCAACATCCTGCTCCAGGTGCTCGACGACGGCCGCCTCACCGACGGCCAGGGCCGCACGGTGGACTTCACCAACGCGGTGCTGATAATGACGTCCAACCTCCCGGGGGACCCGGCCGCGTTCTTCAAGCCCGAGTTCATCAACCGGGTGGACGAGATCATCCGCTTCCGGGCGCTCACCGAGCAGGACCTCGCCCGCATCGTGGACATCCAGCTCGCCGGGCTGGCCAAACGGCTGGCATCCGAGCGCCGCCTGACGCTCCAGGTCTCCCCCGAGGCCCGCTCCTGGCTGGCGACCGCCGGCTACGACCCGGTCTACGGGGCCCGACCCCTGCGCCGCCTGATAGCACGGCGGCTGGGGGACGCCCTGGCGATGGCGCTCCTGGAAGGCCGCTACAGCGAGGGCGATACGGTGCGAGTCGAGGTCGACGGCGCCGAGCTTGCCCTGCGCTGAGCCGGCATCTTTTAGGAATTGGAGCCGGTGGTTATCCGCCGCCGCGCCCACTCACAAGCCGGTCGCCCTCCCGTGAGATGTGCTAGAATGTAATGAACGTCAGTTGATCGAGAGAGAGGTGATCAAGACCACCACCGGTGTTGCGACACCAGACGAGGTTCGGAGGCTCCTGAGGCTGGTAGCCGCCGACCCCGAGATTCGTGCCGAGGTCCGACGGGCGATCCTTACCGAGGAGCTCCTGGAGCTACCTGAGCGCGTGGACCGGCTCACCGAGCGGGTCGCCGAGATAGACGCCAGGCTCACCGAGCGGATGGACCAGCTCACCGAGCGGATGGACCAGCTCACCGAAGTCGTGACCCAGCTCGTCCAGCGCATGGACCGGCTGAGCGACCGCATGGACCGGTTCGGAGCGCAGGTCGTCGAGCTCGACGGCCGTCTCAGCATGGAGTTGGAGGCGATCAGGGCATCCCAGCGAAGGACAGAGGGCCGCATCGACCAGATGTGGAACCTGGTGGGCATCGCCATCGAGGTCGCTGCCGAGATCTCACTCACGGCCCTGGCCAGGGACAGGGGCTTCGAGCTGGCCTCCAAGCCAATCTCGATCGAGCTGGACGGGGATGGCGAGCTGGACACCGTCGCATCCGTCACCCTCGCCGACGGCAGGACGGCCACGGTGGTGGTAGAGGCCAAGTTTCGCCTGCGCGGGGGGGACGTGCGCAAGCACCGCCGGCGGGTGGCGGCCTCGACCACCCGGGAGCGCCTTGGCGAGCGCGGCTATCACCCACCGTACCAGGCCTTCGCCTACGGTGAGGTCATATACGTGGACGCCCTGGACGAAGCCCGCGCCCTGGGGATCGGGCTGTACGGCCCCAGCGGCGACCGCCACGACATCGAGGTCATCGAGCGGCCGTAGGGCTCGGGCTCAGTTGGCCGAGGGGTCCTCGGGGTAGGAGGCCAGCATGGCCACCGGGGCCGATTGGCGGCGCAGGACCGCCTTCCACAGGCCCTCGGGCTCGGCGGCGAATGCGTCGCCCTCGGCAGGCTCCACCACCATCCAACCCCCGAACCCAAGCTCGGTGGGCAGCTGGCCCGGCCCCCAACCGGCATAGCCGGCGAACACCCGGATGGCCTCGACCGACAGCGCCGCCGCCGCCGCCGGGTCCCCGTTCAGGTCCAGGGTCCCCACCCGACCCCACACCGCTCGCCAGCCCTGGGGCCGCTCGAACGCCAGGTCCATGATCCCCCCATCCGCGGCCCCGGTCCCGCTTTCAGCCGGTCCACGAAGCCGGGCCAGGCAGATGGCGGCGGCAGACGCCACCGGCCCGCCCACGAACACCACCTTGGGTTCCGGGGCCAGGTGGGACCACTGGGCCAGCGGCTCGTCCAGGGCCAGCTGGCTGCCACGGTTGAGGACCAGGCCCAGGCTGCCCCCTATGTCGTGGTGGAGCACCAGGATCACGGTGCGGGCAAAGTTGGGATCGACCATGCGAGGAGCAGCAACCAATAGCTTGCCCGACAGCTCCAGGCCGTCGTCCCCGCCCCCGACGCCGGGCCCGGCCGGGCTCGGGCCCAGGCCTGGCATTCCCCAGCCAGCCGGGTCGTCTCCGAGCGGTCCCCAGGCCGCCGGCCCGAAGCCCTCCCAGGTGCCGCCTCCGCCCGAAGGCGGCTCCGGTTCGCTCATCGCCGGGGTGGCCGGGCGGGGGCCGGGCCAGGTGGTCATTCCCACTCGATGGTACCCGGAGGCTTGGAGGTGATGTCCAGGGCCACCCGGTTCACCCCGGGCACCTCGTTCACGATACGCGTGGCGAGGCGCTCGCACAGCTCGTAGGGAAGCCTGGCCCAATCCGCAGTCATGGCGTCGTCGCTGGTGACCGCCCGGATCACCACCGGGTAGGCATAGGTCCGCTCGTCGCCCATCACGCCCACTGTCCGCACCACCGGCAGCACTGCAAAAGCCTGCCACAGCTCCCGGTCCAATGCGGCCCGACGGACCTCCTCGGTGACTATGGCATCGGCTGCGCGCACGATAGCCACCCTCTCGCGGGTCACCTCGCCCACGACGCGCACGGCAAGCCCCGGCCCGGGGAACGGCTGGCGCCACACGACCTCGTCAGGCAGTCCCAGCTCCGTGCCGACGGTGCGAACCTCGTCCTTGAACAGGGCCCGGAGCGGCTCGACCAGGCCCAGGTTCATGTCCACCGGAAGGCCGCCGACGTTGTGGTGCGACTTGATCCTGGCTGCGTCGGCGGTCCCGGACTCGATCACGTCTGGGTACAAGGTGCCCTGGACCAACCAGCGGGCGTCCCTGAGGCCCCCCGCGACCTCCTCGAAGACCCGGATGAACGCCTCGCCGATGGCTTTGCGCTTGGCCTCGGGATCGGACACGCCGGCGAGGGCTTCGAAGAAGCGGTCCGCCGCCCTCACATGCACCAGCGACATCCCCAGCTCCCCCCCAAAGGTAGCCTCCACCTGCTCGGCCTCCCCCTCTCGCATGAGGCCTGTGTCCACGAACACACAAGTCAGCTGGTCACCGACGGCCCGATGAGCCAGGGCAGCCGCAACGGCTGAGTCCACCCCGCCGGACAGGGCGCACAGCACCCGGTCCCCCCCCACGGCGCGGGACACGGCGTCCACCGAGGCCGACACAATCGAGGCGGGGGTCCACGCGCCGGAGCAGCCACAGATGTCGTGGACGAAGCGCTCGATGATCGCCTGGCCGCCGAAGGTGTGCGCTACCTCGGGGTGGAACTGCACCCCATAGATCCGCCGGCTCGGGTCTTCCATGGCCGCGACAGGGGAATCCGGGGCAGAGGCAGTCACCTCGAAGCCCCTCGGGGCGACGGTGATGGCGTCTGCATGGCTCATCCACACCTCAGCCGGACCACCAGCTGGACCCCAACCCCTGAACAGGGAGGACGACGGCTCGAGGACTGTCACCTTGGTGCGGCCGAACTCGCCCCTCCCGGTGCGGGCTACCGTGCCCCCGAGGTCCCGGGCGAGCAGCTGAGCCCCGTAGCAGATACCAAGCACTGGGACCCCCAACCCGAGGATCGCCGGGTCGAGGCCTGGGGCGCCGGCGACGTGGACCGAGCGGGGCCCCCCGGACAGGATCACCCCGGCCGGGCGGCGCGCCGCGACATCGGCAGCCGAAACCGTGTGGGGCACGATCTCGGAGAACACGTGGGCCTCGCGAACCCGCCTGGCGATGAGCTGGGCGTACTGGGCGCCGAAGTCGACCACCAGCACCACCTCGTCACCGATGCTCATCCCATCGATGGTCATCCTCCGAGGATAGAGCATCGGAGGAATTTTGCTCAGCTCCGCCCACCACCGCGACCCACTCCAGTCGGTGGGCTGACTCAGCCCGGGCCGAGCAGCGCCTCGAGATTCAGCGCGACCCCCGGAAGCTGCTGGACCTCGAGCGGATGCCCCATCGCTGCGATCCGGAAGACCTCCCCGTCGATCAGCTCGACGTGCGACTCGGGCTGGAACAACCCCGCCTCGACCATGCGACGCCACTCCTCCACGCTGAACGAGTATCGAGCCGGGGCCTGGTCGAGCGTCATCGGCGTTCAGGCCCCAGTAGCTCATCCACGCTGAATCCCGCGCCAGGCAGGTCGTCCACCGCCAGGGTCTCGCCCCTGCGAGCGTGGTGAGCGGTCGCGAACCCCATCGGGCCCGGGCCAGTCATAACCAGGATCTCGTCCCCGGTCAGGTCGATCACCCAGAGTGCCGGCACACCCGCCTTGGCGTAGCGCTGGGATTTGAAGTCCACGTCGAAGCGCAGTGAGCTGTCCGAGACCTCGATCAGCAGGTACACGTCGTTGCCCGTGGGCGTGGCG
Source organism: Acidimicrobiales bacterium (assembly GCA_050744085.1). Lineage (GTDB taxonomy): Bacteria > Actinomycetota > Acidimicrobiia > Acidimicrobiales > JAJPHD01 > JAVKSL01. The sequence goes on along the minus strand of JBOGGU010000139.1, from coordinate 80,184 downwards.
CCCGAGTAGTCGTCGGCACGGGGGTGCAGGAGCGCGACATCGGGCTCTGGCTCCGAGTAGTCGTCGAGTCGGACCGGGTTCTGGACCGATACCAATGCACGGCGCCCGACGGCCGGGACCAGCAGACGAGTCAACCGGTTGACACAACCGAGGTGCGGCGGACCTGGTGTCATCTTCTCGTACGCCTCCCCGTCGATCAGCTCCAAGCGCGGACCCCCGAGAAAGACCCCGGTGTCGCCGATCAGGTGCCACTCCTTCACGCTGAAGCGGTATCGCCGGTCCTGTTCGAGCACAGCGTCAGCCTATCCCTGACCGGCCTAAGCCCCCATGCCCACCCGCTGGGCACGCTGGGCCGCCTTGCCTTCGCTCATCAGGGCGGGCGCCACCATCACCTCGGCCTTCTGGAACTCTTTCACAGTGGCGTAGCCGCATGTGGCCATCGAAGTGCGGAGGGCCCCGAACAGGTTCATGCGCCCGTCGTTCTCGTGCGCCGGCCCCACCAGCACCTCGGCCAAGCTGCCGCGAGCCTCGGTTCGGATGCGGGCGCCGCGGGGAAGTGTCGGGTGGAAGGTAGCCATACCCCAGTGATACCCCCGTCCCGGCGCCTCGGTTGCCGCGGCCAGGGGGGACCCGAGCATCACCGCGTCGGCCCCGCAGGCGATGGCCTTGCACACGTCACCACCGCGGCTCATGCCCCCGTCCGCGATGACGTGGCAGTAGACGCCGGTCTCGTCGAGGTGACGGATCCGAGCGCCGGCCCCGTCGGCGATGGCGGTGGCTTGGGGGACGCCGACTCCGAGCACCCCCCGGCTGGTGCAGGCGTTGCCAGGGCCCACCCCGATCAGGATGCCCGCCGCGCCGGTGCGCATGAGGTGCAGCGCCGCCTGGTAGGAGGCGCAGCCCCCCACGATCACCGGCAGGTCCAGCTCGCGGATGAAACGCTTTAGGTTGAGCGGCTCGACACTGCGAGACACGTGCTCGGCCGACACGACCGTGCCTTGGATCACCAGCAAGTCCAGCTCGGCGGCCAGTATGGGGCCCAGCAACTCCCTGGTCCGCTGGGGCGTGACCGCGGCGGCCGAGATAACCCCGGCGGCCTTGATCTCCGCTATCCGGGTGGTGACCAGCTCGGCCTTGACAGGTTCGGCATAGAGCTGCTGCATCCGGGCGGTGACCTTGTCCCCGGTCAGCGAAGCGATCTCCTCCAGCACCGAGGTCGGGTCCTCGTACCGGGTCCATAGGCCCTCCAGATTGAGCACCCCCACCCCGCCGAGCCGGCCCACCTCGATGGCAGTCGCCGGGCTCACCACCCCGTCCATGGCCGCCGCCATCAGGGGCAGCTCGAAGCGGAAGGCGTCGATCTCCCAGGAGATGTCCACGTCCTCGGGGTCCCTGGTGCGGCGAGACGGCACTATCGCGATGTCGTCGAACCCGTAAGCCCGACGACCTGACTTGCCGATCCCGATCTCCACCTCAGCCATAACGCGAGGATAGACGGCTTCTGCCCGATCTTGCCGAGTGGTGCCAGCCCCCAGGCAGATGGGGGGTGATGTATGATCATACGATGGCAACCAATGTTCCGCAATCCCAGCAGTACGGACCGGTCGTCTCAAATGGCCAAGCCACGGCAGGGATGGTCCTCGGCATCCTGGCGGTCGTGATCGAATGGGGCGGGCTGATCACGCTTGCCTTGGCGATCCTTGCCATCGCGTTCGGAGGAGTCGGCCTCGCCCGCTCCAAGCAGGTGAGGGTGGGCCATGGCAGGGCAGTGGCCGGCCTCGTGCTCGGCATCATCGGGCTGGTACTCTACTTTGTCTGGGGCCTGTTCAGCTTTGGCATTTTCTGGTTCATCTAGCGGATCTCTCGGCGGAAGGCCGCGGAGCCAAGCTCCACCACCGCCACCAGCACCAGTAGGACCAGCAGCAGCATCGTGACTTGGCGGAACTGGAACTCGTCCATCGCGGTGAGGATCTGGAAGCCGATGCCGCCGCCGCACACGAAACCCAACACCAGCGAGGCGCGCAGGTTCTGCTCCATCCGGTACAGCGACAAGGCGCCCAGGGTGGGCAACAGCTCCGGCAGGACAGCGTGGCTGAACACCTGGGACCGGTTGGCGCCGGTCGTGACCAGCGCCTCCACCGGGCCAGTATCCATCTCCTCTATGGTCTCGGCGAACAGCCGAACGAGCATCCCGACGGAGTGCACGGTCAGGGCAAGCACCCCGGCGAAGGGGCCGAGCCCGACGGCAACCACGAAGAACAGCGCCCAGACCAGGTCGGGGATTGCACGCAGGAAGGTGGCCGCTGCCCGCACCGGCAGGTAGAGGTATGTTCCGCCGGCCACCCTGGGGGTGGCCAGCATGGACAGTGGGATCGAGATCACCACCGAAGCCAGGGTGGCGACCAGGGCGATGTCGAGAGTCTGCAGGGCGGCGTAGGCGGCCGGCGCTCGGTCCTCGGAAGGTGGCCCAGGCCGGTCGCAGGCTCGGGATGATAGCCCAGCGCCCCGGCCGTCACGTTGTCCAAGGCCGAGCGCCGCCGGACCAGGCAGGGCCGCTGGAAGATCATCGCGATAGATCGGCGCGCCCGGCGCAACTCGGCGCCGGACAGCTTTGCCAGGTCCTGCCCAGCGACCCTGACGGTCCCCTCAGTGACCTCGATCAGTCGGGCAATGCAGCGCAGCAGGGTGGACTTCCGCTGCCATTGGGGCCAAGTATCGCGACCAGCTCGCCCGGGTCTACACTCAGGCTGATGCCGTCCAGTGCCAGGACCCCGCTCGGGTAGCGCTTGACCAGGCCCCCCACCTGCAGCGCCAGGTCGCTCAACCTGCGTTTGCCGCGGTGACGTGCAACGCGGCGGCGATCTTGCGCACGCCGTCATAGGTGGTGTTGGTGACCGGCACGTAGCTGGTCTGGTGAAGCGTCTTGGTGAAGAACTTCTGGGTAGCCGGGGCAAGCTTGGCGAAGTCAACTGCCAGGAGGGCCTTCTTCAGACGCCGCTGGAAGGACTTCGGCAAGTCGCCCCGGACCACGATGGGGTCGGCGGGCGAGGGCGCCGAGGTGTAGAGCATCCGGATCTTCGACGGGTCGTACTTCCCCGCAGCTGCGGCCAATGCGATCTCCACAGAGTTCAGCTCGGCCGCAGCCACCCTGCCAGTGAGCAGTGCCTCGTAGGTTGCGGTGTGGGTGCCCAGGTAGACCGCCTTGATCCCAGTGTTCGGGTTGACCCCCGCGAGGTACAGCCCGTAGGCGGGCAACAGGTGACCGGAGGTCGCTGTCGGGGCGCTGAAGGCGACCGACTGGCCCCGGAGCTGGGAGAGGTTGTGATAGGGCGACGACGAAAGGACCGCCAGGCCGCCCACCGCGTAGGCGATCTTGCCACTGGCGGTTCCAGCGGTCACCAGCGGCACCAGGTCAGCTTGTTTCTGAGCCAGCACGAAGCCGAAAGGAGGGAACTCGGCGAACTCCAGCTTTCCTGCCCGAATTGCCTCGGTCTCAGCGGCGTAGTCGCTGGTGATCGTCACCGTCACTCGGCAGCCCAGGTTGGCCGAGATGGCCTTGGCCAGGTCGTTGTAAGCCGGGATGATCTTGGTCGCGGTCACGAACGGCTGCACGCCCATCCGCACAGTACCGGCCATTGGGGCAGTAAGTCGGAGACGCCGACTTCGGGGAGGAGCCACAGCCAGCGGCTAATCCTGTCATTGCCACGGCCGCTGCCACGGCCGAGGTCGTCACTGCCAGGCTTTAGCGCAACACAAGGACCCCCAGGATTTGTAGTATCGGTGCTACTAGTATGGCGGAACCCGGCGCCGGGCGCAAGCACACGCCTGCCAGCGAGGGCTCTGGCTACTACCCTCGAAAGACGTGACGGGCGTCTCATCGGTACTACCTCTGCAGCCCCCTGAGGCTTTGGGGCGGAGGGTGGTCGTCGTCGGTGCCGGCTTCGGAGGGCTGGCCGTGGCCAGCGAGCTGGCCAGGGCTGCGGTGAGCGTGACGCTGGTGGACAAGCACCACTTCAATACGTTCCAGCCGCTGCTGTACCAGGTGGCAACCGCCGGCCTGAACCCGGGCGACATCGCCTATCCGGTTCGGGCCTACGTCAGGCACCATCCGGCCACCGACTTCCGCCGGGGGATGGTGTGTGGAGTGGACTTCGACGCGCGCCTGGTGCGCTTCGAGGACGGCGGCACCCTCGGTTACGACTACCTGGTCCTGGCTGCGGGCGCGGCCACCAACCACTTCGGCATCCCTGGTGCGGTCGAGCACAGCCGGGCCATCTACACCATGGAGGACGCCCTGGCGGTGAGGGCCCAGATCTTCGACCAGCTGGAGCAGGCGGCCGCCGCCGCGTTGGCTGGAGGTGACCCGGCGGGAGACGCCAACCCGGCGCGTGGGCTGACCGTGGTGGTCGTGGGCGGCGGGCCGACAGGCATCGAGATGTCCGGCACGCTGGCCGAGCTGTTCTCCATGGAGCTTGGCACTGCGTACCCTGACCTGGCGCCCCGTCAGGCCAGGGTGGTGCTAGTGGAGCAAGGCGACCGGTTGCTGGGGGCGTTCCATCCCCGCCTGGGCAGCTATGCCTCCAAGGTGCTGAGGCGCCTGGGTGTCGAGGTCCGGCTGTCGGAGGCAGTCGCCTCGATCGACCCTGACAAGGTAACCCTGGCCTCGGGCGAGGCTATCTCCTGCGGGCTGGTGGTGTGGGCGGCAGGGGTTGGCTCGGGCACCCTGGCCTCAACCCTTCCGCTGGAACAGGTTCGCGGTGGGCGGATAGCGGTGGGCGCCGACTTGCGGGTAGCCGGCCAGGCCAACGTGTTCGCCATCGGCGACATGGCAGGGGTTGCCGGACACGACGGCTCCCTGCTGCCTCAGTTGGCCCAGCCCGCGATCCAGCAGGGTCGCCACTCCGGGATCCAGATCCGCCGGCTGGTGGAGGGCATGCCCACCGAGGATTTCAGGTACCACGACAAGGGGACCATGGCCACGATTGGCCGCCGGGCGGCGGTGGCCCAGCTCCCCGGTCGTATCCGGCTTCGTGGGACGCCTGCGTGGCTGGCGTGGCTGGCGCTGCACCTGGTCACGCTGGTCGGGTTCCGCAACAGGGTCTCGGTGCTGCTCAACTGGGCATGGCGCTACATGTCCTGGAGCCGCGGCACCAGGGTCATAGTCGGCGAGTGAGCCCCTGCCTCTGCACATCTGGTCGTGTTTGTGGTCGCGATAGGTACACAAACACGACCAGGTCCAGCTAGCGCCGAGCTCCGGCATGGCTGCCAGGACGGCGGAGCACCCCTCGCAGGATCGTTGCAGCCGCCAAGCGGTCCATGGGCTGGTTGTCGCTACCGCAGTTGCGGTCGTAGACGCAGGACGGACAGCCGCTCTCGCATCGACAGCCCTCCAATAGCCCCAATGTGACCTCCGCCAGGTGCTCGAAGCGCTCGAATGCCTTCTCGGCGATGCCCACCCCTCCTTTGTAGCCGTCGTAGACGAAGATGGCGGCGGCGCCCACCCCGGCGTGGTGGGCGCTCGACAAACCGCCCACGTCTCGGCGGTCGCACATCGCAAGGAGCGGCATCATGTGAATGAGGGCGTGCTCCCCCGCGTGGAGGCCGCCGGCGTAGGCACCTGCGCGAACCCCGCTGGCCAGCTCAGGGGGCAACGCCAGCCACGCGCCCACGGTGTCCATCTCCGCTGGCGCAAGCTCCAGCGGGAAGGTCCCCAGCACCTGCTCCCCTGACTTGAGCCTGTAGGCGTAGGACTGCTGGGAGATCCGCAGCTCGCCGAGGCACAAGGTTGCCCCTCCGAGCGGACGCTGGCGCCGCTCGCCCAGCACCTCAACGGTGGTATGGGTAAGGGTCTCGGTATAGCTCTCGGTCTCTTCGGCGACGGCTCTGGCGACGCCCGCCTCAGGGTCAAGGGACTCGATCCTCCAGCTGGCGCCTCGATGCAGCAGGATCGCGCCTCGGTGGGCCGAGGCCAGCGCCCGGGGACCGGATATGACCTCCAGCACCTCGTCCCCGCATCGCACCTCCACAGGGTGCTCGTCGACGGCGTTGAGGCGCACAACCCCGGCCGGCCGGAAGGTGCCATGAAAGGCGTGACCCATCGGAGTCGGGGCAAGCACGCCCTCCCCGGTGAGGCTGGCCACCAGTGGCGCCAGCTGCGGGCCGAAATACTCCTCGTCGGTGTCCCGCAGGGGGAGCTCCGCCGCTGCGCAGGTGAGGTGCCCCGCGAGGATGTGGGGATTGGCCAGGTCCACAACTGCGTTCTCGTGGGGTCGGGCGAAAAGCTCCTCTGGGTGGCTCACGAGGTACTGGTCCAGAGGGTCCTCGAACGCCGCCAGGACGGCTATCGAGGGCGCCAGGGACCTCCCGGCCCGCCCGGCCTGCTGCCAGGTGGAGCAGATGCTCCCTGGGTAGCCAGCCATCACCACCGCATCGAGCTCGCCGACGTCGATGCCCAGCTCGAGAGCGCTGGTGGCGGCCACCGCGTCGAGTGCTCGACTGCGCAGCTCGGCCTCAATCTGGCGCCGATCCCCTGGGAGGTATCCCGCCCTGTAAGCAGCGATCCGACGACCTGGGGCCGCTTGCGCAGCCCACCGGGCCACCAGCTCTGCCATCCGCCTGGACACGGTGAAGCAGATCGCCTGGTGACCCGTGGTGGCAAAGTGGGCCAGGAGGTCGGCCACCTGCAGGTGCGGCGAACGAGCAGGGTTAACCGCCGAGTCCCAGACCACGAAGTCCTTCGGGCCCTGGGGCGCACCGTCTGTGTCGACCACGAGATGGGGACGACCAACGAGGTTGGCGGCGTGCTCGGCGGGGTTGGCTATGGTGCCTGACGCCAGCACGAAGGACGGCGCGGCTCCGTAATGGGAGGCAACCCGGCGGAGTCGGCGGAGCACCAAGGCGACGTTCGATCCGAGCACGCCTCGGTACCAGTGGGCCTCGTCGACCACCACCAGCGCCAGCTTGGACAGGAAGCGCTCCCAGAGGTGGTGGCTGGGCAGGTACTCGTGGAGCCCGAACGGGTTGGTGACGACCAGCCTCGAAGCAGCCCGTATGCGGCTCCGACGGCCTTTGGGGGTGTCGCCGTCGTACACCGCAGCTCCGATGCGGATCCCGGTCGCGGCCTCGATGTCGCTGAGCGTCCCCAGCTGGTCGTTGGCCAGGGCCTTCATCGGGTAGAGGTACAGAGCTGTGGCCTGGGGGTCGGTGTGGAGCCTTTCGAGGACAGCCAGGTTGAAGGCCAGGGTCTTGCCTGAGGCTGTCGCAGTCGTGAGGATGACGTCGTCGCCTCCCCGGACCGCCTCGATCGTGGCGACCTGGTGCGACCAGAGCCGGAGGTCCCGCTGGGCCAGATAGGAGCCCAGAGGCTCGGGCAGCGGGGTCGACAGCGTTGCCTCGCGAGCCGGTCGGGATGCAATGTGCTCGACGTGGGTGATCTGGCCTCTGTAGGAGTCGAGCTTGCGGAGCCCCTCGACGAGCCCGGCGGTCGGGGCGCCAGGGGGCGGGCTGGGGCTACCAGCGGGCTGGGCGGCCTCGGCGGAGCCGGCTGCGGGGCTACCAGCGGGCGGCGGCATCGCTTCCGAGGTGGCTCAGCAGGCGACCTACCGCGACGAGGTCGGCTCGGTTGTGGTCGATGATCGGGATAAGGGGCCCGACGTTCTGCCGCCGCTCGTACTCCCTGTAGAAGTGCGGCACGGCGTCGCCCGGCAGGTCATCCACCGAGCGCTCGATCCCCAACAAGTTGGACTCCACGGTTGCCAGCCGGCAGTCGAGGAGCGAAGCGGCCGGTCCCGAGCCTCCGGTTGCGGGGTCACCTGACCCTGCGCCACCCCGGTAACGCCGGCGCACCGGATGAAGCAGATCCAGGTGCACGGGGGTCGACGCCCTCCCGAACCCAAAGTAAGCCAGCCTCTGGCGCATCCACGGCGAGTCTGCGCTACGGCCGTTGTAGGTGACCATCACGTCGCATCCTCCCAGCACCTTCAGTGCCAGCCACAGAGCCGCGGGCTCCTCGCTGCCTGCCCTGGCCAGGTACTGGTGTATCTCCAGGCAACCCCGCTCCACGCGGGCGAAGCCGAACAGGACGATCGGCGCCCCCCACAGCCCGAGTGTCTCGAGGTCCACCACCACGACACGCTCGGGAGGAACCAGCCCGGCCAGGAGCAACCCCAGCCCGTGCCCTGCGCCGCCCAATCGCTGGCGAATGTGGTCGTGCAGAGACACCAGGTCCTGGCGCTCCCAGCACTGCACCAGCCAGGCCGCCGAACCCCCGAAACGACGATGCCCCACCAGCTCGGAGACTCGTCTCACCCCAGCAACACGCATCGCCTCGGCGGTAACCGGTCCCACGCCGAACACCAGCCTCAGCTCAGAAAGGATCGTGTCCTCCGCCAGGTCCGGGCCGGCGAGCCCCAGCTCGAACGGCGCCACCCGGTCGACCAGGTGCAGGCATGACCCGTAGGGGGTCCGCTCGACGCGCGTGTCGTAAAGCTCATCCAGGCTGACCCCGACGTAGCGGCGGCAAAGCCGGGACGCCGTGCGCCAACGGTTGGGCTCCTCGCTGTCCACGCGGCTGTTCACGCCGCTGTCCACGAGAGCCAACGCCTCCCCCCGCTGGCGCAAGGCGCTGGCAATGGACCGGAACTTGCAGTCAGCTCGCTCCTCCGCGATAGTCATCCGCTGCTCGCAATGTTGTCCGCGCTGATCCTGGCGATCCGGGCCACCGTGCCTTGCTCCCCGGTGGGTATCCCCCCTATCCGACGGGGCTGGTGTCCCAGCCAGAAACCTCCGGTGGGGCACTGGTGGCGCCGGAAGCAGCGCCAGCACTGGGGGCCGGGCACCTCCTCGAGCCGCACCGCCTCCCCAGGGGCGGCAGCGAGGACAGGCGCTGCGGCAACGACGCCCTCGACGGCCGCTCTAAGCAGGGCCTCGTCTACCTCCACTGACCCCACCAGGCCAATCGACGGCTGCACCGTCACTACCCTCATCGGCGCCGCACTGCGAACGAGAGCAAACACCAGGGCCTCCAAGCCGATGGCGACCCGGGACGCTGGCCGCAGTCCCAGGAGCACCTGACGAGGGTCGTCCCGCCGTCCCCCACCTGGCTGGACGACTGCATCGGGCCTGGCCTCGAGGGCAACCTGGCCGCCCCGCCCGAATGGCCGGAACTTGAACGCCGCGCTCGTCGGGCTCACCGTCCCGATCCGACCCCAGGGTACGGCCACCCAGGACCGCGAAGCCCAAGTGGCCACGGCCGCCACGGTCGCTCCCCTGGCAGGCCCGTCCTGGTCCCCCAGCCACCTCCCCACCGAGTAGTCGTCTCCGATCGCCTCGTCGATCGCCCCCCCCGCAGCGTCGAGCACGCCGAGCCTGGCATCAGATGTCATCGCTCGAAGGGCTCGCAGGCCGAGGGAGCGCTGGGCGACTCGGGCGGTCCACTCGAAGGGACCTGCCACGTAGCTGGCTGGACAGGCGGCCACTCTCGACAGCCGGTAACTGTCCACGAGAAGCGGTGTCGACGCGAAGGGGCGGAGACCTTCCACCAGTTCCACCCGCAGGGCACCCAGCTCGGCGCCCGACAGCGGGGGCTCCCCCGCCAGACCGTCCTGGACCGCGGCCCGAACCGCCTCTTGGTGGGCTGGCAGCTCAAAGCTCATCGCTGGCCTCCAGGTTCATCCTGGGTACGTAGGTGCCCCTCTCGGAGGCGAGCCGCCTGCCCGGCTCACATGAATCGATCTTCGGGCACCAGGGGCATAATGGATTCGGGTTTGCCTCGGCCTCCGCGCCGCCAGCCAGCGCCACCAGGCGACGAACGCCCTCGGCGATCCTCCCGCTCGCCTGCTCCAGCAGCTCGGCGGTGACCACGTCCAAGGCCAGGAAGCCGTCGCGTAGGTAGTAGGTCCCCACCTGGAGCGGGGCGGCACGATGTCGCAGCGTCTCCAGGACGGCGTACCAGCCGGCCTCCGCCACGTCCTCCTGGCGGTGCCTGCCGCTCTTGAGGTCGATGAGCCTGGACCCGGCCCTCCCGGCGCCAGGTTGGCCGAGCACCAGGTCCGCCCGGCCCGCCAGCACCACCCGGCCACCAGCCAGCTCGGCAACAATCGGCTCCTGCAGCCGCACCAGAGCGCTCGGAGGCAGCTGCGGCCATGCGACCAGCGCTGGCCAGCACGCCGCGACGATCATCCGGGCCTCCCCTTGGGCCTCGACTGACAGCGAGTCCCAGTCTCGGGCCAGATCCGACTCGCCGGACGCTGCCCCAGCCCCGAGCGCATCCGCCACCAGGTCCGTCCCGACCGGCTGGCCCGTGGCTACCAGGCCGAACAACCAGTCGAGGAGCTGGCCGGCAACCTGCTCCGGGGAAGGCGGGGGGGCCGCTGTCAGCAACGCAACCAGGTGAGCCTCACACAACAGGACCTGATGCAGGCGGCGCTTGGTGACCCTCACCGTGACCCCCGCGGGTACTCCTGCCGCCGCAGCCTCGAGCTGATCCCGGATGCGGCCCGCAAGCCCCACGTCGGTGGCTGGCCGCTCCAGCCCAGCTCCCCTGAGCTCTTCGAGCAAGGACACGGCCTCCATTATGCCCCGGGGGTGTGACACTACTAGTGCTGCTGAGCGGAAAAGCCACGTGTGTCGCTTATCGAGTCTTGGCTGCTCTGAACAGGATTGATGCCTTGGGCGACACACGTGGCTCTTTCGCGGCGCAGCACTAGCATCGATGACAATGGGGACCGCGCCAACCATCGGGGCGCTGGTCTCGCTCAACGTCGGTCGCCCCAAGGAGCTTGCCTGGCGGGGCAGGACCGTCAGCTCCGGAATCTGCAAGGTCCCGGTAACCGGCCCGGTGGCCGTGCGCGGCTTCAACCTGGTAGGCGACGAGCAGGCCGACCGCAGGGTCCACGGCGGGCCCGACAAGGCAGTCTACGCCTACTCGGTCGAGGACTACGCCTGGTGGTCCGCTCGGCTTGGCCGGGACCTGGAGCCAGCAAGCTTTGGCGAGAACCTGACCACAGCCGGCCTGGACCTCTGCGGGACGCTGGTTGGCGACCGCTGGCGGGTGGGAACCGTCTTGCTGGAGGTGTCCCAGCCACGGACCCCCTGCTACAAGCTGGGCATCCGCGTAGGTGACGACGGCTTCCCGGACCGGTTCCTGAAGGAGGGTCGCACCGGGGCTTACCTGCGGATAGTCGAGGAGGGCGAGCTGGCTGCCGGGGACTCGATAGGCGTGGACCACCAGCGACACGACAGCCTCACCCTGGGCGAAGTGGCCAGGATCTGCCACACCGAGCGCGACCGCGCAGCCGAGCTGTTGGAAGTCCCCGAGCTGGCTGCTTCCCGCCACGCCTGGGCACGCAAGACGTTGGAAGCCAGATCCTGACCGCGACGCCGGCTAGGCAGGGCCCGCTCCCAGCGTTGGATTGCCTCAGGGGGCCGCGGTTGTCTCCCTGGGCATCACCCAGCCGGTGGCGGCCAGATGCTCCAGCACATCGCGCAGCCCGCCGGTCTTGAGGTTGCTCATCACCCGGCCGGGTGGGGTCTCACCCCGCTCCCACTCGATCCAGGCAGCCAACAGCTTGGCCGGGTCACACGGAGCGTGATCGGGTATCGACATAGCCCTGAGCGTAGGCTGCCCACTGAGATGGCCAGCACGACACTGCCGCGAGTGGCGGCGACCCGCTCGCCTGGCGCCTCGGGCACGACGAGATACTGCTGGGTCGTCATGGGCGCCTTCATGGGCGCCTTTGCCGCTTACCGGATCTGGGAGGCGCTCGCCGGGCCAGCCCTGATCTGGCAGGACACCAAGTTCTACGAGTCGGTGGGCACGATGTCGATCCTCAGCGGCGGGTTCTGGGCTGGCCACTTCCCGCCCTTGGTGCCGCTGCTGTGGAAGCTAACCGGCACTCAGACGAGCTTCGTCCTGGCTCAAACGGTGATCGCCGTGATCGCGTGGTCCACGACGGCGGGGGTGATCGCCACCAGGGTGCGACAGGCCTGGGCGCAGGTCCTGGCCACGGCCCTGGTGCTAGCCTTGGCTTCCAGCCAGTACGTCACCCAGTGGGACCGCTCGATCCTGTCCGAGACGACCACTCTGGCATTCGTGGCACTCTTTGTCGCCACCCTCGTCGGCTTTGCGAGCAAGCCGGGCCGAGCCTGGTTCGGCGCTGTCGTGGTGTCGGCCATCGGTATGGCCTTCTCGCGCGACTCCAACACGGTCACCGTCGGCATTGTCGCTGTCGGCCTGCTCGTTGTGGCTGGGGTCGTTTCCCGCCGACGTTCACCCCGCCGGCTCCAGGCCCTGGGAGCCGCCCTGCTCACCGTCGCCATCCTCGCCGAGGGCCTCGCCGCTGCGGCCGGAAGGGACGGCACCTACACCCTCGACGACCTCTACGTCCGGGTCTTTCCCTACCCGGCCCGGGACGCCTTCTTCGCCGCCCATGGCATGCCCGACGTGGGCCTGGTGGAGGCCCTGGCGGCCCGCACGAAGACGCCTCCCGGTGCGGCTCCGGTCGTCGCCCCGACCGACACCGCCGCCACCGCCCCCCTCTTCGCCTGGATCGACGCCGGCCACGCCACCACCACCTACGCGCTCTGGTTGCTCACCCACCCAGTGTTCTTGGTGAGCGCTCCATTCCAGTCCCCCCAGGAGGCGTTCAACTACGCCAACGGGGACCTCGGCTTCTACGCAGCATCAGGCTCGCCAACGACCCCAGTGCTGACCACCTCCCTGTACCGCTGGTGGGCCACCACGGCCATGGCCGCCCTGGCCCTCTGCCTCGCACTGGCCCGCCGCAGAGGCCTGTGGCGATCACGGGAGTGGCAGGTTCCCGGCGCCCTTGCCCTCATCGGGCTGCTGGCGATGCTGATCGCCTGGCAGGCCGAAGGCCAGGAGGTGACACGCCACATGCTCGAAGGCAGCGTTCAGCTCCGACTCGCAGTGCTCGCCCTGCTGGCGTTCGGGATCGGCGACCTGCGCCGAGCCGGGTCAGCCGTGCACGGTCAGGACCGCCGCCGGGGCTCCCGCACCACTGGGCGTCTGGGCACCGGTGACGGGGACGCTTCCAAAGATAACAGCCGCCAAGATGGCCACGCTGGCAACGATGAGGGACACGAGACGAAGAGTCCGGTTTCGAGTGATGCTTTCTATCGACATTCCATATCCTCCGAGTAGATCATCGCTGACATCGGCCAAGTCAAACCCCCCCAGTGGGGACAAACCGGACATTACTCATGACTGGACGAGCCCGTCAACTCCCTAACGATTGGCCCAGCGTCCGATTGGCCCAGCGTCGCGGCGACCGGAGAGAAGCGTAGGCTCAGGGCGTGGTTCTCGAGCAGGCTCCCGCCCGTCACGCGTTCAGTGTCGAGGAGTGGCGCCGCATGGCCGAGGCCGGGCTCTTCCAGGGCGATTCGCACGTCGAGCTGCTCGACGGGGAGGTCTTCCAGATGGCCGCCATGGGGCATCCGCACTATGCCTGTGTTCTACGCCTCAACCACCTGCTCGTCAACGCGGTGGGGGACCGAGCACTGGTCTCGGTGCAGTGCCCGGTCCAGCTGGACGACTACTCCGAGCCTGAGCCGGACTTGGCGCTGGTGAAGCACGGCCTGGATTCGCCCGACGGCCACATAGCGATGGCCAGCGACGTGTTCCTGATCATCGAGGTGGCGGACTCCACCCTCAACTGGGACGTCAACTACAAAGCTCCCCGCTACGCCAGGGCCGGGGTGCCACAGCTTTGGGTGGTGGATGTAACCGCCATGGAGGTCCGGGTGTTCGCTGACCCTCGACCCGACGGCTACGCAACGACCCGCCGTGCCCGGCGGAGCGACACCCTGGTGGTCGAGACCCTTCCGGGGGTGGCCCTGAACGTCGATGTGCTCCTAGGCCCTGCCTGATCCCATGTGGCATGCTGGTGGAGTGGCATCCTCCCTCGCCCTGCACGACGGCCCTTGGACCGAGGACGATCTGGCTTCCCTACCCGAGTCCCAGCGCTACGAGCTGCTCGCGGGGAGCCTGGTGGTGAGCCCGCCGCCGCCCCCCTTGCATCAACGCACCAGTTTCATGCTCGCTTCGGCCTTGGAGGCGCGTGTGCCGTCAGGGCTGATCGTCATCGAGGCCACTGGGGTACGCCTGGACGGCGGGAGCGTGTTCATCCCCGACGTTCTCGTCGCCGAGCGGGAACCTGCCCTGGCCAACCGATCCGGCATTCTCGAGGCCAGCCTGGTCCGTCTCGTGGTGGAGATCGTGTCGCCTGGATCTGGGGCCAAGGACCGCTTGACCAAGCCCAGCCTCTACGCCCAGTCCGGCATCCCGGCGTTCTGGCGGGTCGAGCTGGACGATGGCCCCTCTGTCTACGCTTACCGCCTGGACGGCACCAGCTACGTAGAGGTAGCCGCTGGACGCCCAGGTGCACGGATGATTCTGTCCGACCCATTCCCCGTCACCTTCGACCCAGCCGACCTACGCCCCTAACCAAGCCCCCCCCAGGGCCGTGGTTGACCTTGGTTTTGACCTTGACCTTGGGGGGGGACTCGGGGGGGCTTGCCCCCCCGAGGGTCTACATCCCCATGCCCGCCATTCCCATGCCACCCATGCCACCCATGCCGCCCATGCCACCACCACCGCCGGGCATGCCGGGGACAGCCTCCTTCTCGGGCTTGTCGGCCACCAGGACCTCGGTGGTCAACAGGAGGCTGGCGATCGAAGCGGCGTTCTGAAGGGCGGAGCGGGTGACCTTGGCTGGGTCGATGACCCCGGCCTTCACCAGATCCTCCAGCTCGCCGGTGAGGGCGTTGAGCCCGGTGTTGCCGGACTCGAGGGCAACCTCGCGGATCGCGACCTGGCCCTCGATCCCAGCATTGAAGGCAATCCAGCGCAGCGGGGCGTCCAGCGCCTTGGAGACGGTCCGCGCACCCGTGGCCTCGTCGCCCTCCAACCCGGCGACCACCTTGTCGACGGCCGCGCGGCTACGGATCAGGGCGGTGCCCCCACCGGCAACCACTCCCTCCTCGACCGCGGCGCGCGTTGCCGACAAAGCGTCCTCGATGCGGTGCTTCTTCTCCTTCAGCTCGACCTCGGTTGCCGCACCCACCTTGACCACTGCCACGCCGCCCGACAGCTTGGCCAAGCGCTCCTGCAGCTTCTCGCGGTCCCAGTCCGAGTCGGTCTCCTCCATCTCACGCCGGATGTGAGCCACCCGGGCGGCGATCGCCTCGGCGTCGCCGCCACCGTCGATGATCGTGGTGTCGTCCTTGGTGACCACCACCCGACGGGCCCGGCCCAGCAGGTCGAGGGTTGCGTTCTCCAGCTTGAGGCCCACCTCGTCGGAGATCAGCTGACCGCCGGTGAGCGTCGCCATGTCGTTGAGCATGGCCTTGCGCCGCTCCCCGAAGGCCGGGGACTTGACCCCTACCGAGAAGAAGGTCCCCCGGATCTTGTTCACCACCAGGGTCGCAAGAGCCTCGCCTTCGATGTCCTCGGCGATCACCAGCAGGGGGTGGTTGGACTGCATGACCTTCTCCAGGATCGGGAGCAGGTCATGGACGTTGGAGATCTTGCCCCCGTAGAAAAGGATTGCCGGCTCGTCCAGGATTGCCTCTTGGCGCTCCTGGTCGGTGACGAAGTGCGGGGACAAGAATCCCCGGTCGATCTGCATGCCCTCGGTGAACTCCAGCTCGAGGCCGAAGGTGTTCGACTCCTCCACGGTGACCGTGCCGTCCTTGCCCACCTTGTCGATGGCGTCCGCCAGCACCTCGCCAATCGAGGTGTCAGCGGCGGAGATGGTGGCCACCTGGGCGATCTCGGCCCGGCTGTCGACCTCCTTGGCCTGGTCCCAGATGGACTGGACCCCCGCGGCCACCGCCTTGTCGATGCCCCGCTTGAGGGCCATCGGGTTGGCGCCGGCGGCCACGTTGCGCAGGCCTTCGTGCACCAGGGCCTGGGCCAGCACCGTCGCGGTGGTGGTGCCGTCGCCAGCCACGTCGTTGGTCTTGGTGGCCACCTCCTTGACCAGCTGGGCGCCCATGTTCTCGAAGGCGTCCTCCAGCTCCACCTCGCGGGCGATGGTCACGCCGTCGTTGGTGATCGTCGGGGCGCCGAACTTCTTCTCCAGGACGACGTTGCGCCCCTTCGGCCCCAGCGTCACCTTCACCGAGTCTGCCAGCCGGTTGACGCCGGCCTCCAGCGCCCGACGGGCGTCCTCGTTGAACTTGAGCATCTTGGCCATTACTTGACCACCTTGGCCAGCACGTCGCGACTGGTGAGGATCAGCACGTCCTCGCCCTTGACGGTGATCTCGGTGCCGCCGTACTTGGAGTACACCACCGTGTCGCCAACCGCCACGTCGAGGGGGATGACCTCGCCGGTGTTCTCCGAACGGCGGCCGGGGCCCACGGCGAGGACCTCGCCCTGCTGGGGCTTCTCCTTGGCGGTGTCGGGGATGACCAGACCCGATGCCGTGGTCTCCTCGGACTCGTTGGGACGTACCACGATGCGGTCGTCGAGGGGCTTCAGGTTCATCTGGGGTAACGCCTCCTGTGTCAGTAGCACTGCGTCATTTAGCACTCGGACCTTGCGAGTGCTAACGATAGCGGGCGCGGCGGCCCGGCGCCACCGGGCCCAATTCCTTTAGGAAAAATTTGGCGCGGTGGAGCCAAGCCCCCTTGCCCACTCCAGTCCCATCGCCGGGTCGGCACCCGTGGCGAGTGAGCTCGGCCCGTCGGAGAGCAGCCGCCACCAACCCGCCGCGGCCACCATCGCCGCGTTGTCCGTGCACATCGCCCGGCTCGGCACGAACGCACGGATGCCGTCGGCCTCGCAGGCCGCCACTGTGGTTTCCCGCAGCTCAGTGTTGGCTGCCACCCCCCCAGCCAGGCAGATGGCCCGGGCGCCCAGCTCCTTGGCAGCGCGGCGGGCCTTGGCGACCAGCACGTCGACGACTGCCCGCTGGAAGCTGGCCGCCACGTCGGCGGACGACACGTCGGGATGAGCCCTCACGTAGTGGGTCACCGAGGTCTTGATGCCGCTGAAGGAGAAATCCCACCCACCGTCCATCATCGCCCGCGGGAAGCGGATGGCCTCGGGGTCGCCAACCGTTGCGAGCCGGTCGATCTCGGGGCCACCGGGGTAGCCCAGGCCCAGGAACCTGGCCACCTTGTCGAACGCCTCGCCCGCGGCGTCGTCGAGGGTCTGGCCGAGGAGGCGGTAGCTGCCCCGGTCGGCCATCTCGATGAGCATCGTGTGGCCGCCGCTGACCAGCAGGACGATCATCGGAAGCTCGATGCTGGGGTCTTCCAGGGAGGCGGCGTACAGGTGAGCTTCGAGGTGGTTTACGCCCACGAAGGGCACCCCCCACACCAGGGCCATGGCCTTGGCCGCGCTGACCCCCACGAGGAGGGAGCCGACGAGGCCCGGCCCGACCGTGGCGGCGACCGCAGCCAGTGCGGCCGGGGCCGACGGCGCACCGGGCGACACGGCGCCGGCTGGGCGGGGGTCGAGGCCTGCTTCGACGAGCGCCTCGGCAACGACCGGGGTGAGCAGCTCGACGTGTGCGCGACCGGCAAGCTCGGGCACGACCCCACCGAAGCGGGCGTGGAGGTCTATCTGGCTGGAGACCACCGACGACGCCACGTCGACCCCGGCCAGGACCACTGCGGCTGCGGTCTCGTCGCAGGAGGTCTCGATGCCCAGGACGGCTTTGCTCGTTCCGGCGGGGCTCGGTCTGGCGGGGCTCGCTCCGGCCGTGCTCGGTCTGGCTGGGCTCACCGCGGGGATGTCCTCGCTGGCCAGGTCTCCACGATGGTCGAGCCGGGTACCGCCGCTTCGATGCTGGCCAGGCGGATGGCGTAAGCGGGGGTGTCGATCGGGGAGGCAGTCATCAAGAGGGCATCCTCGTTGGTCTCGGCGTAGTAGTTACGCCTGATCCCCACCGGCGCCATCCCGAAGCGGCGGTACATGGCCTGGGCCCCCAGGTTGCCCACCCTCACCTCGAGCGTCAAGCCCGTGGCGTCGCGCTCCACCGCCGTGCGGGCCAGGGTGAGGAGCAGCCGGGTCGCTACCTTGTGGCGCTGCCACTCGGGGGCCACCGCGATGTTGGTCACGTGAGCCTCGTCGCCGGTCAGCATCAGGCCCGCGTAGCCGACCACCACGCCCTCGACCTTGGCGACGTAGTAAGCCCTCACGCTGCGGAGGGCGAGCTCGCTCACGAACAGCGAGAACGACCACGGGCGCGGGTACACGGTCGCCTCGATCCTCATGACCGCCCTCAGGTGGCGGCGGCGCATCGGAACCAGGTGGACCGCCAGCCCCTCCGGCGAAACGGGACGACCGCTCAGGGACGGGCCCCCTGCTCTCAGCTCGCGAGCCGCCACGCTCAGTCGCCACCCGCAGCGCTCGCCCCAGCGCGGCGCTCCCAGTTGATCTCCGCGTCCGCCTTGCGCAGGTAGGCCACCTCGATCTCCGACACTTGCACGAACTCCTCCCGCAACACCTTGGGCCGAGCCAGCTCCACGAGGTCGCTGGCGCGAGGATAGGCCGTGCCGATGGTCCCGAGCTCCGCTCCCCTGTCGGCGCCCAGCATGGCGGCATATCGGAGCGCCCCGTCCCCGACCACCAGGCTTGGCTCGGCGCGTGCCTGGAGCTCGGCGGCAAGCTCGGCGGGCGCCGAGACATCGGGCTCGCCGACGCGCTGGATGCCGCCCGGCGCCTGGCGGTAGAGCGCCCAGTAGACCTCTCCCTTGCGGGCGTCGACGACCGAGGCGACGAGCCGCTCGGTGTGGCGCACCTGGTATGCGAGCAGGTCCAGGCTGGACAGCCCGATCATGGGGACCCGCAGGGCGGCTGCCGTGGCCTTGGCCGCCGACACCCCGACCCGCAGCCCGGTGAAAAGCCCCGGCCCGACGTCGACGGCAACCACCCGAACCTCGGCCAGCGACACTCCCGCCTGGCGGCACACCCACTCGGTCGCCGGGGTCAGGATCTCCGCATGGCGTCGGCGGGCCACGACCTGGGTGGCAGAGATGATGCCTTCGTGGTTCCCGAGCGCCACGCCCACTTGCGAGGTGGCGGTCTCGATCCCCAGGACCAGCAACCCCGCACCCTCGCCCGCCACGCTCACCCCGCCCGCCAGCGATCCAGCGCCAGCTCTAGGCTCACCCAGCGCTCCGCCCAGGCCCGGCCGACCGGGTGCAGCTCGACCTGCCGCCCGTCGGCGCCAACCGGGCGCAGCCTCACCTCCAAGTAGTCGGGGGCAAAGGCCGCGGCAGCGGCGTCGCCCCACTCGACCAGGGCCACTCCGCCCTCGTCCAGCAGCTCGGCCAAGCCCAGGTCGACGACCTCTTGGGTGTGGTCGAGGCGGTAGACGTCGGCGTGGAGCAGCTCGAGGCGGCCCCGGTAGGTCCGAAGGAGGACAAAGGTCGGGCTGGTGATCGGCTCCCTTACTCCGAGCCCCAGCCCGAAGCCCTGGGCAAATGTGGTCTTGCCCGCCCCGAGGTCGCCGATCAGCAGGATCACGTCCCCTGCCTGAGCCTGCCCGGCGACCGCGCCTGCCAGCTCCTTGGTGTCGTCAGCCGACTTGGTGACCAGGTGGATCATCGGGCGAGCTCCCGCTTGGCCCGGATCAGGTCGGCCCTCATCGCCGCCAGCATCGCACCACCGGCTCGGAGCGCCGCAGCAGGGTGGTAAGTGGGGACCAGGGCTCGCCCCCTGAACGGGTACACCCTGCCCCGTAGGTCGCTGATGCGCTCGGTGGTGTCCAGGAGGGCCCGGGTGGCGAAGTTGCCCAGGGTGACGACCACCCGGGGGTCGATCAGGTCCACCTGGGCGTCCAGGTAGGGCCGGCAGCTCGCGATCTCGTCGGGCAGGGGGTCGCGGTTGCCGGGTGGGCGGCACTTGACCACGTTTGCTATGTAGCACGCCGAACGGTCGATGCCCAGCTCCTCGGCCATCAGCCGGTCCAGCAGCTTGCCGGAGCGCCCCACGAACGGAAGCCCGGCGATGTCCTCGTCGTGGCCCGGGCCCTCTCCCACGAACATCAGCCCCGCCGAGGCGTCCCCAGCGCCGAACACGACGTTGGTCCTGCCCTTGGCCAGCGCACAGCGCACGCAGCACCTGGCCTCCACCCCGAGATCGGCCAGCGTGGCCACACGCGCCAGCCTAATGGGGGTCGACCATCTCGTTCAGGTTACGCACAGGTCCACCACCATGTCACACCCGTTGGCTATAAAGGGGGGATGCCCGATGCGCCGCTCCCTCACGATCCCAGCTTGCGGGTGTTCGCGTATGCCGTGGCGGAGAAGGCCTGGCTGTACGTACCGCTGGTGGAGGCCCTGGTCGGAGCCAGGGAGCGCTACCGGTTGCAGCTTCGCCCGGCAGAGGTTGCCCGGGAGCTGGCAGGTGCCGGTGTCGAGGAGGTGGCAGAGGCACTGGAGGCGCTGGCGGCCTGGGGGAACGTCACCAGGTTCTACGACACCTCGGCTCCCGAGACGCTTGAGGCGTTCTACTCAAGGCGCTTCTTGTACCAGCTCACCGAAGCCGGGGCGGCCGCTCACGAGGGCATTCGTGCGGTGCGCAGGGCCGGGCTGGACAGCGGCCGGCTCTCGGGCGTGCTCCTGCCGGGCATCATGGAGCGGCTCGGGGCCCTCGGCGCAGAGCTGAGCACCGGGCACCCGGACGGCCCTCGGGTGTACCACCTGCTCATCGACCTTTTCGCCAGCTTCGCCGAGCTGGCCGAGAACGCTGCACGTTACATGAACGACCTGGCAGTCGAGACCACCGAGATTGCCAGCGACGACGAGGCCTTTACCTCCTACAAGCGCGCCGTGTTCACCTACTTGGACGAGTTCGTGAGCCGTCTGGCCGACACGGTCCCCCTCATCGCCGCTGCGATCACGGAGCTGGATCCGGAGATGGAAGGCCTCATCGAACTCGCGGCGCAGACCGACGCCGCACCGGTGCTCAGCGGTGACGACGACGGGGTCCGGCGCTCGTTCGCAACTCGGTGGGCCGGGGTGAGCGCCTGGTTCGTCGCCCAGGGCGCCGAGCCCGCCGTTGCTGAGTCGCTACGCACGGCGATGCTCGACGCCCTAAACCGGATACTCGCCGCAGTCGGCCGGCTTCACGAGGCGCCACCTGCGCCGGGTGACCAGGGAGGCCGACTTCACCCAACTTGCACGCTGGTTCGCCACCTCGACACCCGCGCAGGCCTGCACATTGTGGGACCGTGCGTTTGGGCTCTACCCCGCCCGCCACTTTGCCGAGGCCTGCGAGGACGAGGAGTCCGAGCGTGGGGCCAGCTTCTGGGACGCCGCCGCGGTCGAGGTGGCTCCTCGGCTGAGGGCCACCGGTAAACGGGCCAGCCCGGGGCGCCCCGGGCGCGCCGCTGACTACGCCGTGGCCAAGGCTGCCGGGCTGGCGAGGATAAGGTTGGCTCATCGCCAGGCAGCCGGCGCCACCGCGCGTCTTGCTGGACGCACACCCAGCCGGCTCTCCCAGCTGGGGATGCTGGACGCCGAGGAGTTTTCCCAGCTGCTGGCTGTCGTCGACGCGGCCCTGTCGGCCCATCCGGGCCGCGACGGGGCCCGGCGCGCGTCGACCCCGTTGGTCAGTGTCACCCTTCGCCCCATCCCCGACGCCCCCCAGGCGGTGATCGCCATGCCCTCGGGCAAGCTGCGTTGCCCCGACATGGCGATCCACCTGGACGTGGTCGGCGACGCCCGAGCAGAGGCGGTAGGGTGATGCTGCGGGAGGACGAGCTACGCAGCGCAGTGAGGGGCCTATTGGCCGAGCCACTGGTCGAGCGGAGGAGCCCCACCCTGGCGCTCGCCAGGCGCCACCGGGCCGAGCTGACCCGCTGGTTCGCCGACGAGCTCGGCTACCGCCTCGATGCCAGCCGGCCTGGGGTGGTTCGCCTGGCCAAGCTGCCCGGTCCCGGCCACGCCCCGAGGGGCTTTGCTACCAGGAGCGGCAGGACGTTCGACGGACGCCGGTACGCCCTCACCTGCCTGGTCCTGGCGGCCGCAGAGGCGGCCGGTGAGAGGACCACGCTGGCCGCGTTGTTCGAGGATGTCAAGGTCCGAGCAGCCGTCATCGAGGGGTTGGAGTGGGAGCCGACGGTTGGGGCGAGCAGGCGCATATTCATCCAAGCGGTCCAGGCGGCGGCCGATCTCGGGGTGTTGGAGCGAGCCGACGGGGACGAGGAGCGCTTCGTCAGAGGTGAGGCCGGCGGGGACGCCCTCTACCGGGTCGACAGGGAGCGCCTCTCGCTCCTGCCGACCGCCCCCCAGCCCCCGTCGCTGGCTGCCTCGCCGGCTGAGGTCGCCACCGAGTCCTACCCAGACACCGAGGACGGCCGGGCCAGGCGCCGGCGCCACCGCGTGACCAGGGCCATGGTCGAGGAGCCGGTCGTCTACCGCGAGGACCTGTCACGTGAGGAGGTCGAGTACCTACGCTTGCAGCGGGGACGCCTGGAGCGGGTCCTGGCCGACAAGGTGGGGCTGAGCCTGGAGGTGCGCGCCGAGGGTTGGGTGGCCGTCGACACCGCAGGCGAGCTCTCCGACCTGCGCTGGCCGGACTACGGCGCCGCGGAGACCACGGCCCTGCGCCTCTGCGACGAGCTGCGTGCCCGCAAGGGCCGCGGGGAACCAGCCCGCTGGCCCGCCGACGAGGTGACCCGGTTCGTGAAGGGCCTCGCTGTCGAGTACGCCGGCTACTGGAGGCAGGGCACTGACACCGTGGCCGGGGCGGAGGTCCTGGCCGGCCAGGCGGTAGCCATCCTGGTGGCGGCGCGGCTCTGCCTGCGCCACGCCGAAGGGATCGAGGCCCTTCCTGGGGCGGCCCGTTTCGCAGCCGTCGAGGCGGTGCGACCGTCGCCGCCCACTCAGCTGTGGGCCTCGGATCCCTCGGATCCCTCGGGGGCCCCGGAGGCGGAGCAACGGTGAGCATCGCCCACCTCGGAGCTGCGCGCCGGGCTCCCAGCCCCTCGCCGGGGCGCCTGCGACCGCTGCGCGCCGGGATCCTCAACATCTGGGAGTACGACGACCAGGAGCTGTGGTTCGCCGACGGCCGGCTCATCCTGCGGGGACAGAACACAGCTGGCAAGTCGAAGGCGTTGGAGCTGCTGTTGCCCTTTGTGCTGGACGGCGACATCCGCTCGGAGCGGCTGGACCCGTTCGGCTCGCGCTCCAAGACCATGTACTGGAACCTCGTCGAGTTCTCCGAGGAGCGCTCCTCCGCCATCGGCTACAGTTGGGTGGAGTTCGGCCAACTCGACTCCGAGGGGGACGAGCACTACGTCACCTGCATCGTGGGCATGCGAGCCGTTCGCTCCGCAGGCAAGAGGGTGGACCCCTGGTGGGCGGTCACCCAAGCTCGCGTGGGGGTGGACCTGGACCTGGCGCCGCGGGGGATCCCCCTCACCGCGGAGCGCTTCAAGGCAGCCCTCCCCGAGGGCAGCGTGGTGTCGCCGTCGGCGCGCGAGCACCGGGCTGCCGTGGACCGGGCCCTGTTCGGGCTCGGTCCCGACCGCTACGAGGCTCTCCTCCACCTGCTGCTGCGGCTCCGGCGGCCAAAGCTGTCCGAGAAGCTGGACATGGGCCGCCTTGGTGAGTACCTGAGCGACGCCCTGCCCCCGCTGGAGCGCCACAGGATGGATTCCCTTGCCTCGGCCTTTGCCCGCCTGGACGAAGACACCGCCGAGATCGAGCGCCTAGAGGCGAGCGCTGCGGCACTCGGTGCGTTCCTTAGCCATTACCGCGACCACGCCCGCTTGCAGACCCGGTTGCGGGCCGACGCGGTGCGGTCGGCGAACACACGCCTCGACAAGGTGACCGAGACCGAGCGGCTCCAGGGAGCCGAGCGGGACTCAGCTGGGGCCGCGCTGGAGGCGATCGAAGCCCGCCGGGTGGAGCTGAGTGTCGGGATCGATGCCATGACCGGGCAGCTGAGCGGGTTGGACATGTCCAAGGTCCATGCGCTTCACGAGGTGGAGCGCAGGGCCACCGACGCCGAGCGGCACACTGCAGCGCGGTCGGAACGCGCCGAAATGGACCTGGAACGCTCTGTTGCGGCCTTAGCCGAGAGCGAGGTGGCCGAGTCGGACGCTGCCTCGGCGGAGGAGCGCCGGGACAAGGTCGCGACGGCCATCGTGGCGCTGGCGGAGGCGGCTGGGCTGGGGGCGGAGCACGACATGCACAAGGGGCGGTTGCTGGCCGAGCCGGATCGCTCGGTCCTCGCCATGGAGGGAAGTGTCGAGCGGCGGCACCAAGCGCTGCTGGCGGTGCGGACTGCCGCCGCAGCCGCTGGCTCAGCGCTGGAGCGGATCCGTTCTGAGGAGGCCTCCCACCGACGGGCAGAGAGCGCCCTCGGCGACGCGGAGGACGCCGAGTCCCAGGCACGGTCCCGGCTGGAGGCCGCGGGGAGCTCCCTGGCCGAGGCGGTGGAGTTCTGGGCCGCTGAGTGGCAAGTGTCCTTGGCGGGGGGTCACGCCGAGCAGGTGGTGGACGAGGTCATGGCCGGTGGACAGCCGCGGGCGGCTAGGTTGCTTGCCCCCGCTCGCGGGTCGCTGAGGGAAGAGCAGGTGGCCGCGGGAGCCGAGCGGCGGCGTTTGGAAGGACGGCGAGCTGAGGCAGCGGACGAACGGCGCCGGGTGGACGCCGAGGCCGACGATGCCCCACCCGCTCGCCCGGGGCGCCCGGCAGCACGAGCGGCCGGATGTGCTCCCCTTTGGGCTTGTGTGGACTTTGCCCCGGAGCTGGATGCCGTCGAGCGGGCTGGCCTGGAGGCCGCTTTGGAGGCTGCCGGGCTGCTGGACGCCCTGGTTAGCCCCAGCGGGGCCGTGCTCGACCCCGACACCCTCGACACCTGGGTCGCGGCGGGTAGGACGGGCTCGGCGGGGACCGGCTCGGCAGGGGCCGGCTCGGCAGGGGCCGGCTCGGCGGGGGACGGCTCTGTGGCGGGCGGGCTGGCAGGGCTTGTCCCAGTGACGGCAGGACCGCTCGATGAGGCGACTGTCCTCGCAGCCCTGGCCGCCGTGGCCGGAGCCGGTGCGAACTGCACGAGCGGCGGGAAGTGGTCTGTTGGCCCCCTGCACGGGGCTTGGTCCAAGCCGTCGGCAGAATACGTGGGGGCATCGGCTCGCGCTCAGGCCCGGGCACGTCGGGTCGCAGCCCTTTTAGCCGAGATAGCAGTGCTTGACTCGGACCTGGCAAACCTCGGTGCCCGGGACCAGTCCTTGGCTGCGGAGCTGGGCCGCCTGGACCGCGCCGAGTCTGCCTGGCCCTCCGCGGACGGGCTGCGAGACGCCGTGGGGGACTTGCGACGGACGACGGAGGGGGCGGGTGTGGCTCGGGCGGCGCTCGCCGAAGCCGCCGAGCGCTTGCACCAAGCTCGATCCGAGGGTCGAGGGGCAATCGACGCCCTCGCCCGGGCGGAGGCGGCAGCCGGGTGGGCGGCAGCGGGCCTCGATGAGGCTTTCGATGCATTGTCTCGCTATGGCAGCGCCCTGGCGACACTGGCGGGAGACGCCCGCCACGCCCTGGCAACCAGAAGCGCAGCGGTTGGGGCCAATGCCCGGGCGCGAGACGCCGAGGCAATGGCGGCCGCGGCAGCCACACAGCTTGCCGAGGCCCTGGCAACCTCCACCCAGGCCCGGGGTGAGGCCGATGAGCTGCGCCGCACGAGCGGTGCAGATGCCGACGCCGTGGTGACTCGGCACCGAGAGCTCTCGGCGGCCCGGGAGGCAGCCGAGGCCGAACGGTCAGCCCTCGGCCTCGCCAGGGACTCGGCGATCGACCGCCTGGCCACCGCCCGCGCCCTGCTGAGTGCCACCAGCGACGAGAGGGTCGAGCACGAGGCCGAGCGCAAGCGGGCGCTCGACGCCTTGGCGCGCCTCGGCGCTACCGAGCTCGCCGTCCTGGCGCTGGGGCCAATCGATGGTGAGCTGGACCTGGCCCAAAAGACGGCCGGTTTGGGGTTTGCTCGTTCGGCTTACGAGCGCTTACGGGAGGTGGGCGTCGACCAGGCTGCTCAGGACTCGGTGAGCAACCGGTTCCACAACCAGATGACCACCCTGCGCGCCCAGCTCGGCACCGACTTCGATCCTTACCTGGACACGAGCGGAGGGATCGAGGTGTGCTACGCCACCCTGAACGGCGACGTGGTGGGCGCCACGGCCCTGGCGGCCGCCCTGGGCAGCCAGATCCGGCGACGGCGCGAGGCCCTGTCGGCCGAGGAGCGCCAGCTGATCGAGCGACACCTTCTCACCGAGGTCGGGACCCACCTCGGCGAGCAGGTCCACGCGGCTTGGTCGCTCACGAAACGGATGAACGAGCAGCTGGCAGCCCACCCGACCCGTAGTGGGGTCAGCCTGCGCCTTTCTTGGGAGGTGGCGTCCGACGCCGGCCCAAGCGCCGAGCATGCGGTCCGGCTGCTGCGCCAGGACGTGAGGCTGCTCGACCAGCCTGATCGGGCAGCACTGGCTGCGTTCCTTGCCGAGCGGGTGCGAGCTGCACGGGAGGACAGAGAGGGGGCCGACGTGGTGGAGCGGCTTTCAGCCGCGCTGGACTACCGACTCTGGCACCGCTTTTGCATATTCCGCCGCTCGAATGGGCGCGACGAGCGACTTACGTCTCGCACCCAGGGCGTTGGCTCCGGGGGAGAGCAGGCAAAGCTGGCGCACCTCCCGCTGTTCGCCGCCACTGCGGCCTATTACTCGTCCGCGAGGCCCGATGCCCCTCACCTCCTCATGCTGGACGAGGCGTTCGCCGGCATCGACGACAGCCAGCGAGGGGACTGCATGGCCATGCTTGTCGACCTGGACCTCGACATGGTCCTCACCAACTACTCCGAGTGGGGCTGTTACCCCGAGGTGCCAGCGGTCGCCGTGTACCACCTCGAACGCACGCCAGGGCGGCCCGGGGTGACTGCCCTTCGCTTCGTGTGGGATGGCCAAGCCAGGCGTGAGGACGACCCTTGGCTGGAAGCTGGCGCAGACGCGACCACCATCAGGGCTGACGGCGATGGCCTCTTTGCCTGACCCGTCGGCGGGCGCAGGGGGGTCGGCGGGGGCGGGAGCGGCGGGGGCAGGGGGTTCGGGGGCGGGGGCGTCGGGCCTCGAGGCGCTGCTGTGCGACAAGCGGCTGACCCCTCTATGGCTGGCGTCCCACCAGAGGCTGGAGCGGTCGGGTTGCAGGCTCGAGGCCACTGTGCACCTGCGAGACCTGGGAGCGGACCAGCGCGTCGGCATAGACCGGCTCCTCGGGGTGCGCAGCCGGGGCGTCACGATCCGCGTCCGCCTGGACCGCCTGGACCGCCTCCTACGCTCGCACACGGGCCAATCTCTTGTCGAGGTGCTGACCGCAGCGGTCGGTCCGCTTCGCGACCTGCCCGGCGAACGAGCCGCCGTGCAAAGCGCTGAGATGGCCCTCTGGGATAGGCTCCTCGACCACGACGCCCTGCGCCGCCACCCGCCCCTGGAGGCTTGGCTCGCCCGCCTCGACGCCACTGGCGCCTGGCGACGCCTCGACAACCCCGAGGCCCGGCTTACCCAGGCACTCGACGTGCTTGGCCAGCTACCACTGGTGGTACGAGCGGGCCGGTCCCGCCTCGCAGCCCGGGTGCTAGGCGACGCCCACGCACTGGACGACACCAGCCCCACCGGCAGGTTGGTCACGGCCGCCCTGGCCCACTCGGCCGGAGTCGAAGATCCACTGAGGGCTGCCCAGCGCCGATACCTTTGGGGCGCCCAGGGGGTCATCTTCGACGAGGCTTCCTCCACCGTGCTGACCCTCGGCCTGCGCCCTCGACCGGTCGGGCCCCTGACCGAAGCCGCACACCGGTGGGCTGACGGGGACATCCCACTGCCAGTCCCGCTGGCAGCAGTGCAAGCCGAGCGCTGGGAGCTCCCGAGCGGGGCCCCGGTGTGGGCGTGCGAGAACCCCTCGGTGCTGGCCGCCGCGGCGGGAACAGGGGCGGCGGTTATCTGCCTGGAGGGCTGGCCGTCGCTTGCGGGCAGGCTCCTCCTGCGGGCGTTGGTCGACTGCAGGGCCCGGCTCACCTATCACGGCGACTTCGGTGCCGGCGGGGTTTCCATTGCCAACCTGGTCATCGGGGAGATCGGGGCACGACCGTGGAGGTTTGGCACAGAGGACCACCGGGCGGCCCTGGCCCGTGCGGTTGCCACCAGCGCCCATCTGCCTCCCCTGCGCGGCCCGGTGCCCGACGCCTGCTGGGACGCAGCGCTGGCTCCGTCGATCCGCACCAGCGGCGCCGAGGTCGAAGAAGAGCTGGTCCTGGACACGCTCCTCGAGGACCTGGCCCACGGGACGCCATGAGCCAGCCTCGGCCAGGCGTGGTCGGGCCGGGGTGGTCGGGTCAGGCGTGGTCGGGTCAAGCGTGGTCGGGTCGGGCGTGGTCGGGTCGGGCGTGGTCGGGTTGGGCGTTGCCCACAGGTATGGCCCGGCGCCGTTGCACGTCCTTTCGGCTGATCGCCAGGTGTGCCACCAGGAAGAAGATCACGATGGTTAGGCCAAGGCTCACGCGTCCAGCTCCCAACCCAAGGCCGCTCACGCTCGTGGGCTTGCCCAACCAGTCTGCGAACGAGGCCCCGAGCGGGCGGGTGACCACGTATGCAGACCAAAAGGCGAGGATCGGGTTGAGTCTGAACCGCCAGTAGCCGATCGCGGGTATGACGATCACCCCAGCGAAGATGAGGCCAGAACGGAGATATCCCAGGTGCAGGGTATACGCCGTCATGTCACCGAAGGCGGTGCCCAGGGCGAAGGTGGCGATCACCGCAGCCCAGTAGAACGCCTCTCGCCGGGGAGAGTCGATGCTGTGGATCGAAAGGGTCCCCTCGCAGGTCTGCCAGCCCACGAAGACCGCGAACAGCACTAACGCGTAGAACACTGACGACGCCACGTAGGGAACACCGAAAGCCACGTGTAGGACATCGGCGCACATCGTGCCGAAGACGCCAACCATGACCACGGCGAACCAGTAAGTCCACGCCATGTATCGACGCCTGGAGAACTGCAAGGCAAGGGCCAAGAGGAGCGCGACGAAGCCCAGTCCCACGGCCACGACGGGGTTGATGGTGTGCACGAGGTAGTCCGAGGTCGACTCCCCCATCGCCGTGGACAGCCCCTTGATGATCCAGAAGTACGCGGTGATCCGAGGTACCCGGAGGCGTGGCCTGCGGGTCGCCAGGCGATGACTCACCTGAGCAGTCTGCCTCGTGTCCCTGCCCTGCCCCCGTCACTGCCCGGCCGGGGCGCCCGTGAGCAGGTCCCGGCCGGCGAGCACGGTTTCACATCTGGGCGGGCAGACGCTCCACCCATTCGTCGGTGGCGAGCACGGCGGACTGTCCGGGGAAGACCTTGTCGACCAAGACTCGGTGCACCTCGGCGTCGGCGTCGGCGCATGCATCCCGCAGGACCGTGAGCTTGTAGTCCAAGTCAGCCGCCTGGCGAAGCGTGGACAGCACGACTCCGCTGGTCGCGATGCCGGTCAAAACCAGGGAATCTACGTCCAGGGATCGGAGCACGACGTCCAGGTCGCTGCCCACGAAGGCACTGACCCGCTTCTTGAGCACAACGAGGTCGCTGGGCTTGGGCGCCACAGTGGGATGTATCTGGGTGGCCAGGTCGTCGACACCCATCGTCCCCGAGCCGGCGATGGCAGCGAAGGCCCGGTTGGCGCCACTGACCTCCGGCGTGCCCGGACGAAAGGCCACCCTCACGTAGATCACCCGAATCCCAGCTGACCGGGACGCCGTCGCGGCCCTACCCAGGGCAGCAAGCAACGAAGCGGACCCCTGCGCGAAGCGCTCGACGACACCGTTCTGGACGTCCATTACCAACAGTGCAGTGTTCGCCATCGGACCATGGTTGCCGCCACAGCGCCAGGCGTCAAGTATGGCGTCGCCCCCTAGCCGTTCCGGCGCCGGTCGAGCGCACACGTGCCGTAGCGCTGCCGAGGCGCTGTTTTTGCAGCAACTGGAGCGCCGTCGGCTCTACGCTATTGGCGCGCCCCCCACCCCCCGGAAGAGGTCGCCCTCGAGCTCACCGGCGTCGAGCTTCCCCAAGCCGGTGAGGTCCCGTGCGAGGGTGTAGTCCTCGAAGGGGTGGACGGTGCGGGCGACATCGGCAGGCAGGCCGAACCACCGCGGCGAGGTGGGGTCCACCTGGGTGGCATGGGCCCGCAGCGCATCGGTGCGCACGTCCGCCCAGCTCGCGATGTCGACCCTGGTGGTGACCGACTCGTCACCCCCCGACCCCCGAGCCAGCCACTCGTCGCTGAAGGGGGACTCCATGCCCAGCTCCAGGAACTTGGCGTGGGTGGCCAGCATCCGGGTGCGCGACCAGGCGGTGTAGTAGAGCTTGAGCGGTCGCCAGGCAGGCCCTGACTCGGGGTAGGCGCTCGGGTCCCCCGCCGCGGAGAACGCGGCCACGCCCACCTCGTGGGTTCGGATGTGGTCTGGATGCGGGTAGCCGCTGTGGTCGTCGCCGTAGGTCACCACGACCTGGGGCCGCACCCGGCGGATCACCGCCACCAGAGAGCCGACGCCCTCCTCCAGCGGTGCCCTGGCGAAGCACTCGGGGTTCTCGTTGGCTGGAGTCCCGGCCATCCCTGAGTCGCGATAGCCCAGCATCACCACCTCGTCGTAGCCGATGACCGCCGCCGCGGCGGCGAGCTCCGAGCGCCTCAGCATCGTCAGGTCTGCGCGCACCTCGGGGGTGTCCATCGCAGGGTTGAGGATGTCTCCCTCCTCACCGCCAGTGGCACAGACCAGCACCGTACGCACCCCTGCCGCGTGGTAGCGCGCCACTGTCGCGGGCCCCTTGGACGACTCGTCGTCAGGGTGGGCGTGAAAGGTCAGGAGGCAGAGCGGCTCGGGGATGCTCCCACGCTAGTGAGCACCCGGCAGGTGTCCGCGTCCTGCGCCGTCAGGTGACCCGCCCATCACTCCAACCGGCTCCGTTTGCCGCTGGTGTCCTTGGCGAGGCTCCCACCGGCGATGGCCACGAGCACCGCAACCACGATCGAGCAGACCAGGGTGGCCCGAAAGTCCCCTACGTGCTGGGAGGCCACGCCGACGCCGATGACCGGAATGATGAGACCGAGGTAGGCAGCCACAAAATAGGTGGAGACGACCTGACCTCGGCGTTCGGGTGGGGCAAGCCGATTTGCCGTTGCCAGGCTGCCCATGAATACCAGGCCCACGCCGACGCCGCTGACGGCGGTGCCGAGGACAAACGCGAGAAGTGAGGCCTGTGAGAGCCCGACCATGATCACGGCCAGACCGGCCAGTAGCCAGCCCAGACCGGCGCCCATGGCCACTCGGCTGGCCAGGCGGTGTAGGGCGAGTTGGGTCGCCACCGCCGTTGCGAAGATCAAGAACACCACTGCCCCCCCAAGGGCCTCGTTGTGCTCGTGCAGCACGCCGCCAAGGAAGGAGGGAGCCAATGCGGAGAACAGCCCGAGGAGTGTGAAGGCGCAAAAGGCGGCGAGTCCGGCAGAAGCGAACTCGCACCGTACGTTGGCTGGCACACCCAGCCCCGAGAAACGCAACGACAGCCGACCCCGCGACGTTACGGTCTCTGGGACGACCCAGATGGCGGCGGCAGCGACGACGAGCAGGCCGATATAAACGAGGAAGACCAGGACCGTCGGCGCTGGCGCGTACTGTGCGAGGAACCCGGCCAGCAGCGGTCCGAGCCCCAGGCCGCCCATGTTGACAGTGGTGGCGATCAGGGCAGCGCGGCGGCCGTTGCCGTCACGGACCAGCTCTGAGAGAGCTGCGGTGGCGGTGCCGGTGACCACGCCGGCAGCCAGGCCCGACAACGCCCGGGCCACCATGAGCATGGCCACGTCCGTGGCCAGGATGAAGATGACGGTGCTCACGGCGGCCAATGCCAGCGCCCCGGCCCAGACCGGACGCCGACCGATCTGGTCGGAGACTCGCCCCAAGAACAGCAGCGAGATGAGTACACCCAAGGCGTACATGGCGTACACGACCGTGGTGACCCCGGCGGCGAAGTGCCATTGCGCTTGGTAGATAACGTAGAGTGGGGTAGGCAAAGTCGTGCCGAGCATGGCAACTGCGAAAGCGACCGCCACCAGCCAGAAGGCAAGAGCCCTGGGCGCGGGATGCGGATGGTGGTCGGAGCCGAGGCGGACATCGAGCGTCTCGACGCAGGGCTGGTCGATCGAGGACGGCATCGGTCTCCTCCTTCGATGAAGATAACAGTGAGCGCTCCCATTTGTCCAACAGGATCCTACGAGCGTCGCCGTCCCCGTCGGCGATGACTGCCCAACGGAACGCTCCGAGGATCGGGAACAGGGCACCACCAAGCATTTGGTTGCCGTCCGCGTGACCGGAGAAGACGTAGGGACTCGGCCTTTTCTGGACGAACGACCACTTACCGTACTTACCGCCCGTGGCGTTGTAGAGTTCCTTCGCCTCGGCGCTAATGGTGTCGTGTAGTCGGAACACATCTCTGGCGATGGGTGTCAACCGCTTGAAAGTCGCCGGCTTGCCTTCGAACTGGTGGAGTACTCCTATCTTGCGACCGTAGGCCCATACCGGATGCTTGGTTCCGTCGTTTGGGAAGTCGAAGATATTGAAGCAACCCAGCACCGACAGCAGGTATGTGACGTCCCACACGCCGGGGTCGTTCTCACGCCACATGATCTGGCTGGCATAGGGTTCGGCCTTGATTTCGCCCTTGAGCCAATCAAATTTGCCGGCCAGGTCGTCGAGACTCTTGGCCTGAACTTGGATCGACGTGTTGAGACCACCAGCAATGTCGACGATCCACTCGTCAGGAACACCAACGAGAATCTCGATCTTGACGACCTGGTGGTCGGGCGAGGTGGCGGGGTCACATTCGGCGACCAGCGTCGCCGAGTGACCGCCGTTTACGATTCCATCCTTGGGGCCGAGCACCACTTCGAACTTGTTGGCCCCTATGTCCCTGACGGAGTGAGCGAGCATGGTGATGCCGGAATGCTTGAGATGGAAAATGCCATCCGCGGCCACATCCTCGTCGCTTCTGTGAGGTGCCGCCATCCGGCGGCCTTCGTCACCGTGTCCGCGTCCACGAACCGGCCACCGAATCATATCAGGTCGCCGGGTTCGAGTCCACCCACCTGCCAGCCAGCCACAGCCAGGTCCTCCTCCCCCGTTGCCGCGGATAGATCGGGGGAGGATGATCCCTGGTGATCGATCGTCTCGCACGCGCCATCAGGGCTCACGATCCCGTACGCTTGGAGCGTGAGCGAAGTCTTGACCGTCGAGCTGGATGACCGGATGTTGGCTGTAGTGCGCAAGCTCGCGGTCGATGAGGGTGTCTCGGAGAGCCAGGTCCTCATCGATGCTCTCCGACGGTACTTTGGCCTGCGCGGGCTTGCTGTGCTGGACAGGGTCGCCGCACGCCAAGAGACGCCGCTGAGTGACAAGGAGGCCATGGTCCTGGCCACATCCGAGCTTCGCGCGATGCGTGAGGAGCGCAAGCAGGCCCATAGCGCCTGACATCGACTCGGTGACCCGTGTCGTCATCGATCCCAACGTGTTGGTGTCGGGTGTCATCACCCCGGGGGGCACGACAGGTCGGATAGTTCAAGGTGCCCTCGCTGGGCGCTTCGCCTTGATCGCCTGCCCGCACCTCCTTGATGAGCTTCGGACGGTGTTGAACCGACCCAGGTTTCGCCGCTACGTCACGCTCGCAGAGGTCCAGGACGTTGTCGAGGCGCTCCGCGGGGTCGCTGACGAGGTTCCCGACCCGGAGGTTATCGCTGTAACCCGCGATCCCACCGACGACTACCTGGTGGCCCTCGCCTCGAGCGCCGGAGCTGACGTGCTGGTCAGCGGTGACTCGGATCTTCGAGACCTGGACCACCCGCCCGTCCGCATCCGCTCTCCACGTGAGTTCCTCGAGGAGCTGGGCCGGTGATCCGTAACAATCCGCCACATCGGTCGGGAAAGGTCGACCCGCTTCCGCTTCATCCCAACAGTGACCCAACAACTGGGTCCCATCGCGTCTCACGCCGTCCCGGCCGGTTTCGCCCGAGCGCCGCAACACTGGCTCTGACCAGCCACAACGGGACATCGTGCGACAAGTAGACAGGGTGTGCCACGTCATCTCGTGTACTTGTAATCGTTAGGGTCGTGGACTCCCACCACCGGCCCACCTTGCGCCCCTGGCTGCGACCCTTGCCGAGGTGCTCCCCTGGGCTCCCTGGGGTGGGGACCAGGCGTTCGGGTCTGGCCCGGGACGATCCGAGGCGGGGAGTCGGCACGTGATCGTGTAAAGTGATATCGTCTTGATAGCACTAATGACTAGGCTGGAGCCACGATGAGCGAACAGGATACGCCCGCCGTAGCGCCAGCCGCGCCGGTTGGGCATGGAGGAGCCCGGGTGGCGGTCCGCGAGCGTCCGGCGGCGATGACGAGCGGCTGGTTCGGGGTGGCCGTGCTGGCGGGGTGCATCGCCGGAGCGGTGGTCGCGGGAACGAGCCAGGCGGGCGGTTGGACGGTGCTGCCTATCGTGGTGTTCTTCTTGGCGTTGAGTGGGCTCGTGATCGTCCCGCCAGGGCAGACCCGGGTGGTGCAGTTCTTCGGCTCGTACGTCGGCACTGTCCGCCGATCTGGGCTCCGGTGGGTATTGCCGCTCGCGGTTCGGCGGCCGGTGAGCGTCCGGGTGCGCAATTTCGAGACCAACCGCCTGAAGGTGAACGATGCCGACGGGAACCCGGTCGAGATTGCCGCCATCATCGTGTGGCAGGTGGCCGACACCGCCAAGGCCACGTACGCGGTGGACGACTACCCCGACTTCGTCTCCATGCAGTCCGAGTCGGCGCTGCGCCATGTGGCCACCGCCCATCCCTATGACGACACCCAGGGCGGCGGCACGTCGCTTCGCAGCTCTACTGACGAGGTCGCCGCCCAGCTGGCCACCGAGGTCGCACAGCGGGTTTCGATCGCTGGGATCGAGGTCGTAGAGGTGCGGATCAGCCACCTCGCCTATGCGGCCGAGATCGCCCAAGCGATGTTGCGCCGCCAGCAGGCCAACGCGGTGGTCGCGGCCCGGTCCCGGATCGTCGAGGGCGCGGTCGGCATGGTGGAGATGGCTCTCAGCCGGCTCACCGAGCAGGGGGTGGTCGATCTCGACGAGGAGCGCACCGCCTCCATGGTCAGCAACTTGATGGTGGTGCTCTGCAGTGACCAGCCGCCCTCGCCCGTCGTCAATGCCGGAACCCTCTATTCGTGAACCGGGACCGCAAGCCGGTCCTGCTCCGCTTCGACCCGGCGGTACACGACGCGCTCGCCCGCTGGGCGTCCGACGAGCTCCGCAGCCTCAACGCCCAAGTGGAGCTACTGCTGCGGCGCGCCCTCAAAGACGCCGGCCGGATGCCCAAAAACGCTGGCAGCCTTCCCCGGCGAGGCCGGCCACCCGGTCAGGGCCGACACGGCGGACAGTCTCAGGAAAGCGACGACGAGCCTGGTCAAATCGACGAGACGGAACCCCGACACTGCCAGGCGCGGCAGTGACTGTCGTGTCATGCGCCGTAACCGGCAAGGGACGGGGGTGCTGCCCGTGAGGTCAGCGGAGACGCCAGCCAAGGAGACGCCAGCCAAGGAGGGACCGGCTCTGGTTGTCGAGGGCCTGACCAAGCGGTTCGGTGACCGGGTCGCGTTCGAGGACGTCTCCTTCGAGGTGGGCCGCGGAGAGATCTTCGGCTTCCTCGGCCCCAACGGCGCGGGCAAGACGACGACCGTTCGAACTCTCGGCACCCTCATCGCTCCCAGTTCGGGATCGGCCACGGTGGCCGGATTTGCCCTCTCTCCCGACAATGGGGTCGCGATCCGCCGCCGGATCGCCGTCATGCCCGAATCCCCTGGCCTCTACCTGCGGCTGAGTGTCTCCGAGAACCTGCGCTGCTTCGGTGACCTCTACGAGATCCCCGACCCAGGCGAGCGCATACAGCGAGCGCTGGAAGCGGTGGGCCTGACCGAACGGGCAGATGACGCCTGTGGCAGCCTGTCTAAGGGACTCCGCCAGCGCGTCGCCCTGGCCAGAGCGCTGCTGCCCGACCCGCAGGTGCTGTTCCTCGACGAGCCCACCGCCGGGCTCGACCCGGCTGCCGCTCGGGGCGTGCACGAGCTGATCGACGAGCTACGACAGCGTGGCGTCACCATCTTCCTCACTACCCACCGCCTCGAAGAAGCCGAACGGCTCTGCGACCGGGTTGCCATCTTGAACACGACCCTGCGAACGATCGGCAGGCCCGACGAGCTACGCGACCGTCTGTTCACCGCGACGCTCACCGTCCGCACTCTCACCCCGCTCACCACGCCAGAGCATGTCTTCGCAGACATTCCCGCCCTCGAGAGCTGGCACCCCGACGGGGCCGCCACCTACCTCCTGGCCGTATCAGACCTTCGAACGGCAGCACCAGCGGTCACCCGAGCCCTGGTGGCGGCCAGTGCCGACGTCTTGTCGATCGCCGAGTCCCGCCACTCTTTGGAAGACGTCTACCTGGAACTGGTCGACCATGAACAGGAGCCTCTGCGCCCATGAAACTCAGCATGCGGCGTGTCAAGGCCATCCTCGTCAAAGAGCTGCACGAATACCGGCGCAACGGGGCGATCATCGCAGCCATGGCGATCATCCCAGTGGTGTTCATCATCCAACCACTCATCGTCATCCTGGTGAGCCCCCACTCCGCATCGGGGCTCCTCGTCCATGCCGACCTCCTCCTGTACCTCCTCGCCGTACCGGCCCTGGTGCCCGCAACCCTCGCCTCCTACTCCGTGGTCGGCGAGCGTCGGCAAGGGACCCTGGAGCCGGTGCTCACCACACCGACCCGACGCGAAGAGTTCCTGTTGGGAAAAGCCCTGGCCGCGTTCGTCCCATCCGTGGCCGTCTCATACGTCGTGTTCGCCCTCTTCGTCGCCGTCGTCGAGCTCTTCGCCCGCCCGGGCATCCCCGCGGCGATCATTCGCGGACCCGAGCTGCTCGCCCAAATATTGTTCACGCCGCTACTGGCAGCCTGGTCGATCTGGGTGGGCATCGGCATCTCGGCCAAGACCAACGACGTCCGCACGGCTCAGCAACTAAGCACCCTCGCCAGCCTGCCCATCGTCGCCGTGACCTCCCTCATCGCCTACAAAGTCATCCCCGCCAGCCTCAGCATCGCCATCGGATTCGGGGCGGCGCTCCTCGTCCTCGACCGCCTCGGATGGCGAATCACCTCGGCCAGCTTTGACCGGGAACGACTCATCACCAACAGCCAATGAGGCCCGATGAACGCACGGACCATCCCCACAGACCCGATCGAAAGGAGAGCAGCATGTCGACAACGCTCCGGCTGACCAGGGAAGGTGTCGCCCTTGAGCTCCGACGCGGCACCTTCGAGATCCTTCTCGACGGCAAGGCCGTCGGTTCGCTCCAAAACCATGACACAGTCGAGACGCCGCTGGAACCGGGACACCACACCCTGCGGATACGGGTTGGCCGATACTCGAGCCGAGACCACTCCTTCGACGCGGCCGAGGGGGATATCGTCAACTTCCGCTGCACTGGAGGCATACTCTGGCCACGCTACGTTGTGTCCCTGTTCAAGCCCGATCTGGCCATCTCGCTCAAGCGGGACTAGCCGCCGATGCGCGGCCTCCTCAGGCGGTGACGAAGCGCGACAAGGTGGCCTCTGGCCGGATCGGCGAGAGCGCCTCGGACCAGATCTCGTAGTAGTAGAGCTCCTCGGCGGTGCGCAACCGGGGCCCGAGGCCTGGGCCCCCCGAGGGGGCCTCGCGCCCCGTCGGCAGCGAGTGAGCCCCCGCCACACCCGACCCGTCGCCGAACTGCGCCTTGGTCCGCCACAGGATCTCCTCAGGAACCCATCCGCGAAATGCCCGGCGCAGCAGGTCCTTCTCCATGCGGTCGGGCGTGGGCACCTTCACTCCGGCCGGGACAGACAGGACGACCTCGATGACCTCGAGGTCCAGGAAGGGCACACGCGCCTCGAGCCCATGGGCCATGGTGACGCGATCGCAGCGCTGCAGGTTGAGCCCGTGCAGCTCGTCGACCGAGCGGACAAGCTCGGCGTGGAAGGCGCTCGGATCGTCGAGGCCCTCGCCGCGCAGGTACTCGTAGCCGCCGAAGAGCTCGTCGGCCCCTTCCCCAGTGAGGACCACCTTGACGTGAGCGGCGGCGAGGCGGGCCACGAGGTAGTTGGCGACCGCGCTGCGGACCAGCGAGGCGTCGAAGTGCTCGATGGCACGAACCGCCTCCGGGATGACGGCACGAACCTCAGCTGCGGTGCACACGGCTTCGTGGTG
Organism: Acidimicrobiales bacterium; assembly: GCA_050744085.1. Lineage (GTDB taxonomy): Bacteria > Actinomycetota > Acidimicrobiia > Acidimicrobiales > JAJPHD01 > JAVKSL01. The sequence continues at coordinate 41,857 of JBOGGU010000139.1, read as the reverse complement.
GTCTGTGTCGAGGGCATCAGCCACGACGCGGGCCGCGGCGAGGTCGGGCGAGCCCGCGGTTCCAACGGCAAAGGTCTGCAGGCGCAGGCCGTGTCGGCGCATCCAACCAGCGGCTATCGCAGTGACAATGCTCGAGTCGAGCCCACCCGACAGGAAGCAACCGACCGGGACGTCACCCATCATCCGGCGCTCCACTGCACGCACCAGGGCGTCACGCACCATCTCCTCATGCGTCTCGGCTGTCTCGGCCGCCTCGACGGCGGGCTCGACTGGGGCGTCGACTGCGGCGACCCTCAGCTCGCCTGGAACCGCGGAGGCGAACCGCCGCAGGCCCCGCTCGGGAGACCAGCAGTGACCCGGGGGGAAAGCCTGGACGTGGGGGCGAAGGGCCACGTCAAAGGCTTTGAGCTCCGAGGCCGCCACGACCCTCCCGTGGCTACGAGCCCAGTACAGGGGCTTGATCCCGACCGGGTCCCGGGCCAGCAGGAGGCTGTCTCCGTCGGTGAAAGCCAGCGCGAACATGCCCCGAAGTCGGTGCAGGCCATCTGGCCCGTCTGCCACCAGGACCTCGAGGGCCACCTCGCTGTCGGACTCTGTCTGCCAATCGACCGGCCCGAGCGCGCTGCGCAGGGCCGAGTGGTTGTAGATCTCGCCGTTGACCGCGATCGCCGCCGTGCCGTCGGTCGTGAGCAGGGGTTGGTGGCCACCGGGCACATCCACGATCGACAGGCGGGTGTGACCCAGCCACGCTGCACCGATCTGCATCTCCCCGGCGTCGTCGGGACCCCGATGGGCGAGGCGCTCCAGCATCCGGGCCCCGGCCACCCGGTCCACGTCGTTCCACTGGACCGCTATCCCGCACACGAGGCTGTCAGCCTACTGGCCGAGCGCCGGCGGGAGGCTCAGGCAGGCTCGACTCGGTCCGGGAATCGGTTCGTCAGGCAACCGTGTGACGCCCACGAGCGTCGGTAAAACCATGCGACAAACAGCGCCGCTCCGATCCCGTGTGGCGGCAAGCGCCGCCTTGGCTGGCCTCAGCCTGGCTGGCTGTGGCACCTCGGCGACCAGACCAGCACCCGCAGTCAGGACTGCGGACCCGGGCGCAGTCAGCGGGGTGGGCTCGTGTGCGACAACTGTTCACGGTGTAGCGATCGCAGGCCACGCCGGCGTCAAACCCCCGAGCGTGGTCCAACTGCCGACGAGCCCGCGGCCTGTTCTCAGCGCCGAGAGGGCCGTCAGGGTGGCCGTGGGCAGCGGGTCGACCAACGGAGCGCTCGCCAAGCTCACCTCGTGGACGGAGGTCTCCGCGCTGATGCAGTCCATCGGCTACGAGCACGGGATCACCCAGGTCCCGAGCGCCTTGACTGGCGCTCCGTGGAAGCCGGTATGGGCGGTCCTCATCGGCGGGAACAAGCTCGTGGTGCTGGACGCAACCACCGCACAGGTCGAGGCCACGATTCCAGCCGGCAACCAACCGTCGTGGTTCGCGGCCCTGACCAACCGCGACCCTGCGCAGGCCGGCTGCCCGGGGGGATCGACCTCCCGTGTCCCCTTCGGGGTGCTCACCCGCAACGAGGAGTCCTACATGTTGCGCAATGCTGCGCCTGGGGCCCCGAAGGGCGCGATCACCTCAATGACCCTCAAGCTCACGACTGTCCCGGTCCTCAACCGGGCGGACCCCGGCCTGTACGGCGGTTGCGTCCAGCAGAGCTGCACCCTCGACGAGCTCGTCTGGGTACCGGTCACGGTCGTGCAAGCCCAGCCCGGCAAGACCCTCGCCTGCCTGCCTGCCTCGGTGAGCTACCCGGCGGGCTACCGGCCCAAGCAGGTGAGCGAGTACACGACACTGAGCGTCCCGGGAAACGCCCAGATCAGCTGCGGCCCGCCCCCTCCCTGGGTGAGCCGGCTCGCCGACCTCGCCCCACCTTCACCTGGGCACGGCGGGTGAGTGGGCGCGGGGGCGCGGCGACACAGGGTCATATTCCTCCTGGACAGATAGCCGGGGAGGGCGCGCGCGGGGGCGCGTGAGAGACTGTCGCGGTGAGGGTTGCCATGGTCTGCCTGGGGAACATCTGTCGCTCGCCGATGGCCGCTGCCGTGGCCACCGAGCTGGTCGCCCGAGCCGGGCTGTCTGACCGAGTTCAAGTCGAGTCCTTCGGCACCGCCGGCTACCACGTCGGTGCGCCAATCGATCCCGGCGCGCTGGCTGCGCTGGGCCGGCGGGGGTGGCCTTGCGAGGGCCACCGCGCCCGTCGGATCACGGCCGCGGACGTGAAGGCCGCCGACCTAGTGCTGGTCGCCGACCGCTCGAACTGGGCCGATGTCGGCCGGTTGGTCACCAGCGACAGCGAGCGTTCCAAGGTACGGCTGCTGAGGTCATTCGACCCCGCCCTCGCGCCCGATGGCAACGAGGTCCCCGACCCGTGGGGCGGCGACGCCTCTGACTTCGACCACACGCTTGGGATCATCGAGGCGGCTTGCTATGGGCTCGTCGAGCAACTGGCCGCAAAGGCTCGCTGAGAGCCTCGGCGAGCCCGAGCAGGTGCGCTCCATCGGTGGGAGCATTTGGCGGGTGAGCATCGCCGGACGTGCGCTGGTCGTCAAGACCGGGCCCGGCGTGGCCGACGAGGCAGCGGGCCTCCGCCAGCTTGGGGCGGCGCACGGGCCTGGCGGCCCCGCCAGCGCCGAGGCCGGGCCTGGCGGCCCCACCGGCCCCGCCAGCCCCACCGGCCCCGCCAGCCCCGCCAGCCAGACAGCGTGGCCACCGGTGCCCGAGGTGGCCCTGGCCGAAGGCGACCTGCTGGTGGAGGACTGGGTGGACCAGGCTGGACGCTCCCACGCGCACGAGGAGCAACTCGGCGAGTCACTCGCCGCACTGCACGCCGCCGGTTGGACAACCTGGGGCGGTGGGTCGGGCTGGATCGGGCCCTGCCAGGTCGACCCTGCCGAAGCCCCCAGCGCTGCCTCCTTCTACGGCCGCCGCCTGGCGGACCTGGCTGGCCGGTGCGGCCTGGGCGCGAGCATCCAGCGGGTGGTCGAACGCCTCGACCAGCTGATACCACCCTGCTCGCCCTCCCTGGTCCACGGGGACCTGTGGTGGGGGAACGTCTTATGGGGAGCCGACGGCAGGGCGTGGCTGATCGACCCATCGGTGCACGGTGGCCACCCGGAAGAGGACCTGGCGATGCTTGCGCTGTTCGGCCCCTTTCCACGCCGCGTCCTCGACTCCTACGCAGAGCACGGGCCCTTGGCCGACGGGTGGAGGGAGCGGGTAAGCCTGTTCCAGCTGTACCCCCTGCTGGTCCACGCGGTGGCTTTCGGCGGCGGCTACGGCGCCCAGGCCGAGGCAATAGCCCGCCGCTTCGCCTGAGCGCCGGCTGAGCGCCGCCTGAGCCCCCGCTGAGCCCCCGCTGAGCCCCCGCGCCCAGGCCGGCTGGCCGCTGCACCTTGCACATGCCCCCTTGGGTAGGGTCTCTGCGGGTTTCCCGCCGGGCGGGCCGGCTGACCTGAACCAACCATCGAGGACCACCGAGACGCTAAAAGGGAGTGACGAATGCACGTAGGGCCTGACGGGACCATCGCAACATGACCGCCCAGCCGGCTCAGGATCACCACCTCGTCGGGGAGGTCAAGGTGGGGCTCGACCCGGAGGGAGTGGTCGTCGGCGGACCCCGCCGGCAGGCCTATGTTGCCTGCTCGCGCTCCAACGCCGTCGCCGTCGTCGACTTGGACGCCATGCATCTGCTTGGGAGCATCCCCGTGGGCACCGAGCCCATCGACATCGTCATGGACGAGATCGGGGGGCGGGTGTTCACCGCCGACGCTCGCTCCGATCAGGTGTCGGTCATCGACACGACTACCGACGAGGTGGTAGGCCAGATCGCGGTCGGGTCCTACCCAGCCGGGCTGGGCTTCGACGAGAAGGGCCGGCGCCTCTACTGCGGGAACACGATGGGCTCGAGCATGACCGTCATCGACATCGACACGCTCGAGGTGGTGGCCACAGTCCCCGCTGAGCTGGGGGCGGGCGCGGTGGCGGTGTCCCCGCGCCACCAACGGGCCTACTGCGTCAACTTCCTGACCGGCTCGGTGACCGTCGTGGACACCGAGGCCAACGAACCCATCGGGCGGATCACAGTGGGCAACGGTCCCTGCGCGGCCGCGGTGAACCCGCAGCTCGACGAGGTCTACGTGGTCAACTCCCTGGCCAGCACGGTGGCCCGCATCGACATCCCGAGCGGCGATGTGGTCGGCGAGATGGCAGTGGCCAGCGCCCCGGTCGGCATGGCGGCCAGCCCCCTGGGAGACCGGATCTACGTGAGCAACCGGGGCAACGGGACACTGAGCGTGGTCGGGATGGACGGGGCCGAGTGGTCCCGGATCGACGTGGGTTGGGCGCCTGGAGGGGTGAGTGTCCACCCGTTCGATGACCGGCGACTGCTCGTGGCCAACGCAGGAAGCGGGTCGCTCACCGTGGTCGACGACCTGCTCGTCGGCCCTGCCGGCACGGTCAACCACGACGGCACTGACCCGCTGGTGGGCACGAGGCTGCCGCCGTTCTCATTGCCGGACCTGCACTCGGGCCAGCTGCGCCACAGCGTGGAGTGGGCCGAGCGCAAGTACATCGTCAACTTCTTTGCCAGCTGGTGAGGCCCGTGCAACGCCGAGGCGCCGGTTCTCGAGGATCTGAGGCGCCGCACGGCCCGGTCGGGCCTGGAGATAATCCTCGTCAATCTGTGGGAGGGCGTGGGCGCCCACACCGAAGCGGAGCAGTTCTGCCAGATCTGGGGGGTCAGCGGGCCGGTCCTGGTCGACGAGACCGGTGACTACGCGGCCCTCCTGGGCATCCGGGGCGTGCCGACCAACGTGTTCGTGGACCTGGATGGGACAGTGACAGCGGTCGGTGCCGTCACCCCCGAGAAGCTGGAGGCCGAGACCCGCCGGCTGCTGGGCCCCGGCGCCGCCATCGGATAGGCCGCCTCAATCTGCGACCGCGCCGACCGGCTCTTTGGCGGTGTCCCCCCGCTCCTCCTCGCCGGGCTCTGGCGAGTCACCCAGGGTCCTGCGCAGGCGGATCTCTGGCAACAGGAACGTGAGTCCGAAGGCGACCACTGCGACGGGCACCGCTATTAGGAATAGAGTCTGGATTGTCGAGGAGTATGCGGCCACCACCCCGCTGTGAACCTTGGGGGCCAGGTGGGCGAGCTGGGCCGGGTTGATGCTGGCACCCAGGCCCTTGGGTATGGCCAGGCCCTTCAGGTGGGTGGCGAGGCGACCGGCGAGCAGGTTGGCAAATATGGCCCCGAACACCGCAGAGCCGAACGAACCGCCGATCGAGCGGAAGAACGTCGACCCCGCGGTAGCGGTCCCCAGGTCACGGTGCTTCACGGCATTCTGGACCGCTATCACCAGGACCTGCATGACTCCGCCAAGCCCGGCCCCGAAGATCACCAGGTAGGCGTCCACCACGACCGTCGAGGTCGACGGCCCCACCAGGGACATCAGGTACAGCCCGACGGTCATCACCGCGGAGCCGACCACCGGGAAGACCTTGTAGCGCCCCCAGCGGCTGATGAGGAACCCGGAGCCGATGGAGGTCACGAGCAGGCCGATCATCAGCGGCAGCAGCCGCAGGCCAGAGACGGTGGGGCTGACCCCTTGGACGACCTGGAAGAACAGCGGCAGGAAGGTCAGCGCGCCGAACATGGCGAAGCCCACCACGAAGCCGACGACGCTCGAGGCGGAGAACACCCGGTTCTTGAACAGCGCAAGCGGGAGCACGGGCTCCTTCGCCCGGCGCTCGGCAAGGGCCCACAGGCCGATCAGGGCCGCTCCTGCCAGCGCCAGGATGATCATGGGCGCCGAGCCCCAGGCGAAGGTGGTCCCACCCAGGCTGGCAAACAAGACCAGGCTGGTTGCAGCCAGGGTGAGGGCTGCCGTGCCCGCGTAGTCCACCACGTGGTGGACCTTGCTCAGCGCGCCGGGCAGGGCAAGACCGGTCACCACCAGCGCGATCGCACCGATGGGCAGGTTGATGTAGAAGATCCACCTCCAGCTGGCGTGCTGGGTGAGGAGACCGCCTATCAGCGGGCCCACCACCGTCGTCACCGCGAACACCGCGCCGAACAGGCCCTGGTACTTGCCGCGCTCCCGGGGGGAGACCACGTCGCCGACGATCGACTGCGCCCCGACCATCAGGCCACCACCGCCGAGGCCCTGGAGCGCCCGGAAGGCGATCAGCTCGACCATCGAGGTGCTGAGGCCGGACAGCACCGAGCCCACCAGGAAGATCACGATAGACGCCTGGAAGAACACCTTGCGCCCGTACATGTCGCCGAGCTTCCCCCACAGCGGGGTCGACACCGTGGAGGCCAGGAGGTAGGCGGTGACCAGCCACGCCAGGTGCGAGGCGCCACCGAGGTCCCCCACGATGGTGGGCAGAGCGGTGGAGACGACGGTCTGGTCAAGAGCGGCGAGGAGCATCCCGAGGATCAGCGAGCCGATGATGATCAGCACCCGGCGGCGGGTGAGACCGGCAACGGGCGCCCCTTGGGGTGCCGGCCGCGGCGCGTCCATGGTCGGCGCCACGGTCGCCACCGTCGGAGCGATGGTCGCTGTGGTCGGCGCGATGGGCTCGACGTCGGTCATATGGGTGTTCCTTCCGGCTGGGGGGCGTCTCGGGGGGAATCGCTTTCGAGGGGACCGCCAAAGCCAGTTGCGAGCATGGCGAGATTGGCGGTCACGAGGTCGGTGATGTGGTCAGTGCCGCTGCGCTCGCACCAGGCCATCGTCGCCACCCGGCACGCAGCCAGGGACGCGGAGACGACAAGGGCAGCGTTGTCGCTGCGTGCTGGACCGGGCCGGGCTGCCGGGCCAGGCCGGGCTGCCGGGCCGGGCCGGTCCGCCTGGCGTTCGGCGAGCACCGAGACCAGCTGGCGCTCGATCTCCGCCCAGCGCGCCGCCTGGCGCGCCACCAGGTGGGGCTCGGACTTGATGACACTGAGCCGGTCGAGGAAGTCCCCTGGGTCGGTGTCGAACGACCCCAATGTCTCGATCAGCACCGTACTGAGGGCTTGGAACGAGCCTTCGTCAGCCGGCCGCTCCCGCAGGGCGACCAACAGCTCGGCCACCATCGCCGGGTCCCAGCCCACCACCGCATCCTCCTTAGAGGCGAAGTAGTTGAAGAAGGTCCTGGCCGACACGTCGGCATCCCCTGCAATGTCCTCGACTGTCACCTCAGCGAGGCCGCGCTGGGCCATCAGGCGGGTGGCCGAAGCGCGTAGGGCCCGGCGGGTCGCCAGCTTCTTGCGCTCGCGCAGCGAGGTCTGTTGAGCTGTGGCGGCGTGGGTGTCCATCTCTTGCAGTATATGCACACTTGCACCGAACGCAAGCCACCCGCAGGCTATTCCCGCCGGGTGGCGGAACTCTGGCCCCGCCCGAGCGAAGTAAGCCCATGATGACCAACCTCCCGGCAGCCGCAGTGGTCCCACCAGCCCAGGCCAGCCCAGGCGAGCACCCCACGGACGCGTTGGCGATAGTGGGGTCCTACGATTCCCCCGAGGGCTTCGCGGTGATCTTCGACCGCCACTTCGACGCCATCCACGGCTACCTCGCCCGCCGGGTTGGTGTCGACCTGGCCGACGACCTGGCATCCGAGACCTTCGTGTGCGCGTTTCGCGCCAGGGCCAGCTACGACCCGGCCAGGTCGGATGCCCGACCCTGGCTGTACCAGATTGCGACCAACCTGGTGCGCAGCCACTGGCGCGCCGAGCAGCGCCGCCTTTCCGACCTGGCGACTAGGCACGTCGAGGAGGCGCCCCTGGGTGACCCCGAGGCAATCGTCGAGGCAGCTGCGGTTGCTGCGGCCATGCCCGCCCTTGCCGAGGCGCTGGCAGGGCTGACCCCAGACCAGCGCGAGCCGCTCTACCTGTATGCGTGGGCCGGGCTGTCCTACGAGCAGATTGCCGAGGCGCTGGAACTGCCGGTCGGGACCGTGCGCTCGCGCCTGTCGCGGGCACGGGCGACCCTGTGGAGCCGCCTGCGCCAGCACCTCGACCCTGAAGCCACGCGACCCGACGCGACCCCGAAGGAGCAGAAGAGATGATCGACGAGCTCGAGCTGTTGGCCCGATTTGGAACGGAGGAAGCAACTTTGGGCAATGGGCGACGCTCAGCGTCGTCCATTGCCCAAAGTTCACCGACCGAGGAGGCCCGCCGGCGTGCCGGGCGCGCCCTGGCCGCGGCGATTGCGGCGTCGGCGACGGCGGCGCCGACGGCGCCGGAGGCCGATGAGTGCATTGCCGACACTGTTACGGCCGGGACCGTGACCCCGCTACCCCTCAGCACGACCGGGGGCGCCGGCGGCGGCCCGCGCCGGGGCCGGAGATCCTGGCGGCGCCGACGCTGGACCGTCGCGACCGCAGCCGCGGCGGTAGCAGCAGTCGCAGCGGCGGCCACCGTGCTCGCCAACGTCGTGGCGCCTCCGGGCGGGCCGGTAGGGCCGACCTCAGCGGCAGCCGCCGTGCTCGACCAGGCAGCCCAGCAAGCCCTCCACGCGCCCCCGAACACCCAGCCCGGCCCGGGCCAGTACCTGTACCTCAAGAGGGTGAACGGGAACCTGGTGAACGGGGGCGTCATTTCAATGACCAAGCCATCAAAGCTCCCTTGGTCGTTCACCACCTCCGTCATCCAGAGCTGGATCGCTCCTGACGGTGCGGGCCGTGTCGTCACCGGGTCGCCCACCACCAAAGCGCTGCCGATTCCCCCGGCAGTATTCACCCCCCAATGGCCGACCACCCGCAAGGGTAGCAAGCCGCCGGACAAGATAAAAGAGCTAGGCCCCGGAGGCAAGCTGACACCCATACCCCCCTCCCACGGCGCTGGCAAGATAGTGTCCAAGCTGACCCCTCTCAGCCCCACCTACAACCCCCCGGGCACCCTCGCCTACCCCGACGCCAACCTGCCCACCAGCCCGGCCGCCCTCAGGCGAGCGATAGTCCAGCGCTACGAGCGCGGCCACGGCCAAGCATTCGAGACATTCCTGCTCGCCGGGAGCTTCCTGCAGGAGACGGCCTCACCGGCCCTGCGGGCTGCCCTGTACCAGGTCGTGGCGAGCCTGCCCGGCGTCGTGGAGAAGGGTCCGGCGACAGACCGGCTCGGCAGGAAAGGCATAGCGGTCGCCCTGCTTGCCAACGGGATCAGCTACCAGCTCATCCTCGACCCCAAGACCTCTGCCACGCTCCAGTCCCAATCGGTGGTGATAGACCCGACCGCGACACCCCCCTTCCCAACCCCGGCCCCCAGGAAGGGCGGCGGGTTGGCCGTCGGGGTGGTGTCGCAGCCCCCCGCCGACACGGTGGCCTCGTACACGATCTACGTGAGCACCGGGATCGTCGACTCGACCACCGCTGTCCCGCCCCCCGCCTGACCCTGCGCCCCCTGCGCCCCTGCGCCCCTGCGCCCCGGCGCCCCGGCGATGGTGGTTGTACACGTATAACGTGTTCAACCACCATCGCCGGCGCCGGACAGCGCCCGACAGAGGCAGTCAGGCGGCAGCGGACCGGCGACGCCGCAGCAACAGCACCACCCCCAACGCGCCCAGCAGGGCACAAAGGCCCGCACCGAAGAAGATCGTGTGCAGCTCGCCGAGCAGGGCGTGGCTGGTGGCCCGGTCGTACGCGGGACAAGAGGAGGGGTGCGTAGGGCAGATGCTGAAAGGGGAGCCGATCCGGGCCTGGGACACATAGAAACGGTGCAGTCCCACCGCGGTCAGCGCCGAGATCCCGGCCAGCATCCCCACGGTGCGGGCCACCACGGCGAGCGAGGCCGCCAATCCGTGGAGCCGGGCGGGCACGGCGCCGAGGATTGCCGCGTTAACCGGGGCTATCGCCAGGCCGAAGCCCAGCCCGCACAGAGCCAGCTCCACGTCGGCAAAGGCGAAGGGGAGCCGGACCCCCCCGATCACCCACGGCTGGGCCATGGACGCTGCGGACCAGCGGGCCATCCCTGCGAACGCAGCCGCGGCCAGGACCACCCCCCCCGCAGCCACCCACGGTCCCAGGGAGCGTCGCTTCGAAGCCAACCCGCCGAGGACCGCGCCAATCGGCACGGCCACCAAGAACCTCAACAGCTCCAGGGCCGCGCCGAGCTGCGAGGAGGGGTACCTGGTGGCCCGGGCGAACAGGGGCACGTCCACCAAGGCGGCCATCAGCGCGGCGCCGATCGCCAGGTTGACCACCAGGGACCCCCACGCGGCGCGATCGGCCACCACCGCCGGGTCGATCAGCGGGTTCGGGGTCCGGCGCTGGCGGTAGGCCAGCAGGCCCAGGCAGACCAGCCCGATCGGGATCAGCTCGGGGGCGCTGGATGCGATCACCTGGCGGCTGGGGTCCGAGGCGGAGAAAAGCACCACCACGCAGGCCAGGAACCCCGCCAGCAGCACGGCACCCACCAGGTCCGCGCCAGCCAGGACGCTGCGCAGGCGTCGCAGGGCCAGCAAGGGGCGGACCGAGGCCGGGACGAGGGACTCCCGGGCGGCGAATGCCACCAGCAGGGCCAGGCTCACGAATGCGAGCGGCGTGGTCAGCAGCCCCCACGTGGGCCCGGAGACGACGGGCGTGTAAAGACGCCCAACCGTGACGTTGGAGGAAAGGGCCGACGGCGCCGCCAGGGCAAGGACAGCCCCGAGCGCTCCGAGCAGGACCAACACCAGGCCGACCAGGTCCCGCCGGCCCGGCTCCCCGGACGACCCGGACGACCCGGACGACCCGGACGACCCGGACAACTCGCCCCGGCCTCCCTCCCCGGCGCTCACACCCGCCCCCGCGGCCAGACCCGCCACGGTGCCCGGGGCGAGCTCGGCCCCACCGAGGCGCCCCGTGAACGCCAGCAGCACTCCCACGAGCGCGGCGAGGGGCAGGTTGACCCAGAAGATCCACCGCCAGCCCGCCAGGGCCACGAGCGCAGCCCCGTACAGCGGGCCGAGGACCGCACCCAGCTCCTGCACCGCGCCAACCACCCCCAACGGCAGGCCGCGCCTTTCGACGGGCCAGCGAGCGGCAACCAGAGAAAGGGTGACCGGCACCATGCCGCCCCCTCCCAGGCCCTGCAGCCCCCGCCCCACGACCACCACCCCGAGCGAGTGGGCGGTGGCGGTCAGCAGCGACCCGAAGCCGAAGGCCACCAGGCAGCCGTTGAACACAGCCCGGCGCCCCACCAGGTCCGAAAGCCGCCCGAGCAGGGGTAGCACCGCCACGTAGCCCAGCAGGTACCCGCTGATGATCGGCGTGGCCCGCTGCAGCTGGTTGAGCCCGATCCCGACCCCCGACATGATCGCCGGCAGCGCGACCACCACCACATAGGTGTCCGCAGCGGCCAGCAGCACCCCCGCGCACGCCAGGCCCAGCTGCCAACGGGCGCCCCGGTGTGCCACGCCCGGAAAGCTAGGTCAGATCAAGGCGACGGTAGGCTCACGCTGACCGGCTGGCCGTAGCCGGTGAGGGTCACCACGTAAGTGGTCGAGGCCGTGGCCGAGACGAACGGGCCCACCAGCGTGACTTGGCGCACCTGGTGGCTGGTGGGGTCGATTGCCACCAGCAGCGACACTGGCTTTGACGGAGCCAGGTCGGGGATCACCGGGATGTCCGCCCCGGGGACGCTCCCGGACACCTTGTCGAGCAGCTCACCCGACAAGCGGGTGGTCCCGTCCAGCTTCGCCCCCTTGGCGCCGGCGAGGATCCCGCTCAACCCGTGGGTGGTGGAGAAAAGCTGCTCCGGGTTGCCCAGGTCGTACTTCGCCGGGTCGGCCGCCTTGAACTTCGACGAGAAAGGCAGCTTCGCGTAGAAACGGGCCCCTTCCGCCTCCACCTGGATCGTCAGCGGAAGGCCCCCGTAGTTCAAGTCGAAGGTCCCGGTGATCCCCGCCGGCCGGACCAGGGACCCCTGGCCGCCGGTGATGCCGGTGCCCCCCGAGGCGCCCTTGCTGGTGATGGAGAAATGCACGCTCGGTGTGGCGTCGAGCGTCGTCTTGGCCAACCCCAGCAGCTTGCTTGCGTTCGGGCCGCCCCCTGACGTGGCGCCGCACGCCGCCGCCCCCACCGCCAACGCCACGAGGGCGAACCCCAAGCCAGCCCGGCGCATCGCGGCATCCTAGGGCACATCCGAGGTTCGTGGGGGCTGGTCTTTGGCGAAATGTGGCACTATTTCGCCAAGCCGCCTTGCCCACCACCGACCCGCGCGCACATCCGCGAGCTACGGTGTTGCCGGATACCAACCGTGAGGATCGCAGTCGTCGGCGCCGGGGTGTCGGGCCTGGTCTGTGCACGGGCCCTCGCTCGGGCGCACGACGTGTCGGTGTTCGAGGCGGACACCCGGCCGGGGGGCCACAGCCACACCATCCGGGTGGACCTGGCGGACGAGACCCACATGCTCGACACCGGGTTCCTGGTGTTCAACGAGCGCAACTACCCCGCCTTCAGCGCCCTCATGGGCGAGCTGGGCATCGCCAGCCAGCCGAGCGACATGAGCTTCTCGGTGTCGTCGCCGAGCTTCGAGTACCGCGGAGGGACCGGGCCGAACGGGCTGTTCGCACAGCGTGCCAACCTGCTGCGCCCGTCTTTCAGCCGGCTGATCTCTGACATCGCCCGGCTCCACCGCCGCCTGCGGATCCTGGCAGGGACCCAGGACTACACCTGCAGCGTGGCCGAGTTCTTGGAGCGCCACCACTTCGGCGGTCGGCTCGCCGCTCACTACCTGGTCCCGCTGGGATCGGCGCTTTGGTCGGCGGACCCGGCCCGATTCCTTCGCTTCCCTGCCCTCACTGTGGCCCGGTTCTTGGACCAGCACGGGATGCTGGACCTTTTCGACAAGCCCCGCTGGCGCACGATCACCGGTGGCTCGGTCCACTACGTGGAGCGCATCGTGGCCGGGCTCGGCGACCGCCTCAACCTGGGCTCACCGGTCTCTCGGGTCATGCGGGAGGGCGGCGGGGTGAGGTTGGATTTCGGCAAAGGCGGGTCCGCGGACTTCGACGGGGTGGTGATGGCCACCCACTCGGACCAGTCCCTCCGCCTCCTGGCCCGGCCCAGCGCACTGGAGGCCTCGCTGCTCGGCGACATGCACTATCAGGAGAGCTCCGTGGTGCTCCACACCGACCCATCGTCCCTGCCCCTGCGCCGGCGGGCATGGGCCAGCTGGAACTACCGCCTCATCCCCGGCCGGGCCGAGGCGACCGTGACCTACCTGCTCAACCGGCTTCAGGGGATCACCTCGCGCCACGCCTTCTGCGTCACCCTCAACCGCGACGACGAGATCGCCCCCGAGTCGGTGATCCGGCGGCTCAGCTACGCGCACCCCATCTTCGACAGCCCGGCCATCGCGGCGCAGCGCCGGCTCGCCGAGCTGCAGGGCCACGCCTCCACCTGGTACTGCGGGGCGTGGTTCGGCTACGGGTTCCACGAGGACGGTGTCCGCTCGGCTCTGGACGTGGGACGGCTTCTGGGCGTCGCTGGGTAGGACTGTGTCGATGCCTGGCTTTGGGATGAACAGCGCAATCTACGAAGGAGAGGTCTGGCACCGGCGCCTGTTGCCGCGTCCCCACGAGCTGCGCTACAAGGTGGCGATGCCTTACGTCGACCTCTCCGAGCTGGACCAGGTGCTGGCGATGCACCCTGCATGGTCGGAGCGGCGGGGGGCGCCGATGCGCTGGCGGGCGGAGGACTACCTGAGCGGGCCCTCGGGGAGGGCCTCTGGCGGGTCGGCGGGCCTGGCCGAGCGGGCCCGCTCTCGGGTGGTGCAGCTGTGCGGCCGCCGGCCTGAGGGCCCGGTGCTGCTGCTCGCCAACTGGCGAAGCTTTGGGTGGTCGTTCAACCCGCTGAGCCTGTATTACTGCTTCGATGGAGCAGGAGGCCTGGCGGCCGTGCTAGGAGAGGTGACCAACACTCCCTGGGGGGAGCGCCACAGCTACCTGTTCGGTGAGCAGGGGAGGGCCGAGCACACAGTGGCCAAGGAGATGCACGTGTCGCCGTTCTGCGGGATGGACCAGGCCTACCGCGTGGTTGCCGAGCCCCCGGGCGCTGCGCTCCGGGTGACGGTGGACGTGGAGGAGGGGGGGGCACCGGTCATCCTGACCGAGCTGTCGCTGCGCCGGCGCGAGCTGAGCCGGGCCTCTATGAGCTCCATGCTGGCACGACACCCTGCGATGGCCCTGCGGGTGTCAGCGGGGATCTACCGTCAGGCGGCGGCGCTGTGGGCCAAGGGGGTGCCGTATCACCCCCACCCGGTGTGCCCGCTTGGGGCGGGCGGCGCGGTGGCGGGCGGCGGCAAGGTCGGGGCCGGCGGCGCGGTCGAGGCCGGCGAGGCTGTGGGGGCCGGCGTAGGCGTGGGGAGCCAGCGGTGAGCCTGGCCGAGGTCGAGGCCACCGGAGCTCTGGGCCCGGCCGGAGCCCCGCGATGCGTTCCTTGCGCGCCTTTGCCCAGCCCCGGTGGCGGCTCACGCGAGGCCCGCGGGGCCCTGGCCCGTGCCATCGTGCACGGCGTCCTTGGCCGTTTGCGTGACAGCCGCCTGCACCTCGTCGAGGGGGGGCGGACGCGCAGCTACGGCGCCCCGATCGGCCCAGCTCCGATCGGACAAGACGGCGGGGAAGCGCTGCACGCAACCGTGCGGGTGGCCTCCCCCCGGGCCTACAGCGCCCTGGTCGCCGATCGCAGCGCCGGCCTTGGCCGGGGGTACTTCGAGGGATGGTGGGACAGCGACGACCTCGTCAGCCTGCTTCGGATCCTGCTGCGCCTGGCAAAGCCACTGGAGAGCCGGGCCGGCGGCGTCGCCAGGGTAGCTGCACCGATCCTGGACCGGGTGACCCTGCCAAGCTATCGGGAGGACAAGGAGCGGGATCGCGCCTTCATCAGCGCCCACTACGACCTGGGCAACGAGTTCTTCGCCTCCTTCCTCGATGAGACCATGGTCTACTCCTGCGCCCTGTTCGAGCGCCCCGACGCAACCCTGGCCGAGGCCTCCACTGCCAAGCTCGAAACCATCTGCATCAAGCTCGCCCTGCGCCCCGGAGCGCGGGTGGTGGAGATCGGCGGGGGCTGGGGGGGCTTCGCCATCCACGCGGCGCGGCACCACGGGGTGCACGTCACCCCCACGACGATCTCGGCCGCCCAGTACCGCCACATGCGCCAGAGGGTCCACGCAGCCGGGCTGGACAGCCGCATCACCGTGCTGCGCAGCGACTACCGGGACCTCACCGGCAGCTACGACGCCCTGGTGTCCATCGAGATGATCGAGGCGCTGCACTGGCGCGACTACGGCCGGTACTTTGCCACCTGCTCAGGGCTGCTGAAGCCAGACGGGTTGATGGCGCTCCAGGCAATAGTCATCGGGGAGCGCTCCTTCGAGCGGGCCAAGCACACCGAGGACTTCCTCAAGCGCTTCATCTTCCCCGGGTCCCACATACCATCGGTTGGGGCCATCGTCGACACGGCCAGCAGAGCTGGGGATCTCCGAGTGATAGGCTTGGAGGACATAGGCCGACATTACGCCGAGACGCTCGCCCGCTGGCGTGCCAGCTTCGATGCCGCCCGAGGCCAGCACCAGCGCATGGGCTTGGACCAGCGCTTCCTTCGCCTCTGGAGGTTCTACCTGGCCTACTGCGAAGCTGGGTTCCTGGAACGTCACGTGAGCGACGTCCAAGTCATCCTGGCCAAGCCCATGTGGCGACCCTGCCTCGAGACCCGTGCCCGCTAGCGCCCCCCCCTCGCAGGCATTGTCCCCCGCCACCTCCGGCGAGGCCCCCGCAGTGGCTGCCCTGGGGGGACCTTTGGGGGGCTCGGCCTCGGTGGAGGTGGCCCCGATCAGGCACCGCTGGCGCGAGGAGCCCAAGAACTGGTGGATGGGCGCCCCGTTCGTCGCCATGCACCTGGCGCCACTGGCAGCCATCTGGACAGGCGTGCCCTGGCAGGACCTAGTGCTGTGCGCCGGGTTGTACTTCGGGCGGATGTTCTTCATCACGGCTGGCTACCACCGTTACTTCTCCCACCGCAGCTACCGGCTGGGCCGGGTCCCCCAGTTCCTCATGGGCCTCGGGGGGATCACGGCCGTGCAGAAGGGGCCCCTTTGGTGGGCTGGGCACCACCGTGAGCACCACCGATACGGGGACACCGACCGCGACCCACACTCCCCACTTCAGGGATTCTGGTGGAGCCACGTCGGTTGGATCCTGTCGAGGCGCTACAAGGCCACGAACTACGAGATAATGGATGACTTCGCCAAGTTCCCCGAGCTGGTCGCCCTCAACAAGTTCCAGCTGGTCGCCCCGATAGCCCTCGGCGTCGTGTGCTGGTGGCTCTTCGGCTGGGCCGGCGTGGTGGTTGGCTTCGTGTGGTCCACAGTGGCCCTGTGGCACGGTACCTTCGTCGTCAACTCGGTGACCCACTTGGTCGGGCGGCGCCGCTACGCAACCCCTGACACCAGCCGCAACTCGTTCCTCGTGGCGCTGGCGACCAACGGGGAGGGATGGCACAACAACCACCACCACTGCCCCACGTCGGCTCGCCAGGGCTTCTACTGGTGGGAGTGGGACCCGAGCTACTACGCGCTGTGGGTCCTGGAGCGCATCCGGGTCGTCGGTGACTTGAGGAGGCCCCCTGGTGCGGCGCTCAGGACTCGAAGGACGAGAGACGGCGCGTTCGACATCGGGATGTTCCGGGCACTTTTGGGTAAGGCCGCCAGGTTGTCGAGCTCCGCCGCTCCACGCGGCCCCGGGGCGGGTGGCAGGCTGCAGGCCGGCAGGCGTCGGGCGGGGGCGGCCGCCAGCGCGGCGGGCTCAGCCGTCGCCAGCGCGGCGGGCTCAGCCGTCGCCAACGGCTCTGCGGTTGCCAACGCGGCCGCGACCACCGCGGCGGCCACGAGCGCAGCAGTGGCCGAGGCCCAACGGCGGCTCGCCGAGGCCCTGGCGGAGGTTGCTGCTCGGGCCAAGGAGCTGACCAGGGCCTCTCGCGGCCTGAAGGGGCGCAGTTGACTCCCTGCGAGGTTGCGCCTGGCCCGGCTGGCCCGGCGGGCCCGGCCTGCCCGGCTGGCGCGACCGATCAGGCTGGCCCTGCCGGCCCTGCTGGCCCTGCGAATAGCGTGGTCTCATGCCCGGCCCCGTGATCTCCCGAGCGCGCATCATCGACGCCCCCGCCCAACGAATCTTCGACCTCCTCGCCGACCCGGCCGCCCATGCCCGCTTTGACGGGTCGGGGTCGGTGAAGGCTCCCACGAATGCGCCGGCGCGCCTGTCTTCGGGGGCTCGCTTCGGGATGAGCATGAAGATCGGCGCTCCCTACAAGGTCACCAACCAGGTGGTCGAGTTCGAGGAGGGGCGCCGCATCGCATGGCGGCACTTCGGGGGCCACATCTGGCGTTACGAGCTCGAGCCGGTCCAGGACGGCAAGGCCACGCGGGTCATCGAGACCTTCGACGGCAGGCCGGCTCACGCACCCTTCGTGTCCCGGGCACTCGGGTTCTACCGGCGGCACCCCTCGGCGATCGAAGCCACCCTGGAGCGCCTCGCCGAGATATCGCGTGTTGAGCGCGTCCTGCTGACCCGCAGTGGCGCGCCGTCGCAACCCAGGTCCACCAAGTTGTCGAGCTGGCACAGGCCTTGAACGAGATCGTGCGCAGGCTGTACCCCGAGCCGGCGCAGGACGTGGAGCTGGATGCCGCGTATGCCTGGCCCGACCCGAGCCCTGGACGAGGCGTCCACGTCAGGGTCAACTTCGTGAGCAGCCTGGACGGGGCGGTTGACCTTCACGGCAGCGCCCGCCCGCTGTCATCGCCCGTGGACAACCTGGTCTTCTCCACCCTGCGGGGGCTTTGCGACGTGATCCTTGTCGGAGCAGGGACCGTCCGGCGCGCAAGTTACGGGCCGGCCCGGCCCAGCGCCAATCGCCGTTCATGGCGCTGCGAGCACGGCCTTGCCCCGGTCCCGCCGTTCGCCGTGGTGAGCTCTAGCATGGCCCTGGACCTCTCGGCCAGCTTCTTCGCCGAGGCGGTGAGCAGGCCGCTGGTGCTGACCACCGAGGCTGCCCCGATGGAGCTTCGGTCGGCTGCGGCGGGGCTGGCCGAGGTGATCGTGGCCGGCGACACACGAGTCGAGGCCCACCGGGCCCTCACAGCCCTGGCGGGGCGCGGGCTCACCCATGTGCTCTGCGAGGGAGGGCCGACCCTTGCAGGCCTCCTGGCAGGCGCCGACGCC
Organism: Acidimicrobiales bacterium; assembly: GCA_050744085.1. Classification (GTDB taxonomy): domain Bacteria; phylum Actinomycetota; class Acidimicrobiia; order Acidimicrobiales; family JAJPHD01; genus JAVKSL01. Next base: position 23,623 of record JBOGGU010000139.1, on the reverse strand, counting down.
GTTGACGAGCTGTGCCTGTCGCTCTCGGCGCTGCTCGTGGGCCCCGCCGACTCCCGCTTGCTGGCGCCAGCGCCCGGGGTCGGGTCATGGCCGGTGCCCCTGGAGTTGGAGCAGGTCCTAAGTGCCGAGTCGATGCTCTTCCTGCGCTACAGCAGGCTTCGGGCAGGCCAAGGCCCCCCGGTCGCATTGGGCAGGCTCACGTCGGAGCCATGACTGCCTGCTCGTCGGGGGGGTAGCTGCCCCCCAGGGCCTTGGCCAGACCCAAGAAGACCTGGGCGCTGCCTTCGGCTACCCAGTTGGAACCGTAGGCAGCTTCTGCCTGGTCCTGATGGAAGAGCTGGTCGGCCATGGCCGAGGGGTTGGCGTTCGGCTTCAGCACGTAGAAAGTGACGTCGATACCCCCCGTCACGTTCAGGTCGGCGCTGGTCCGCCCTGGGGCCTTGAGGATCTGGCACTTGCCTGCCTGGGCCACGTCGCCAGCGAGGAGGTTGGTGGGCAGGCTGACAAGGTTCGTGCAAGCGAAGCCGTGGTGCACCAAGGCCTTCGCGGCTGCCAGTGGGCTGGCGTAGCGGCTCGCGCCCCCACACGCTGCGAGGAGGGTGCTCCCGGCCAGCAGCGTTGCCACAAGCGCGCTGGCCACGCGACCCCGGTGCGGAGCTGGACAGTTGCGGATGCGGTTCGGGCCCACTGGGCTATGCCATCCTCCTATGCCGTCCTCAGGGGGGCGTCGGCGTGCATGACGGCCCGGCCGTAGTGCAGGTCATAGCCGGGGTTGGGAGGATCGTGGAGGGCGGGGTGCCCCTTGAGTCGGACCGCCGAGAAGCCTGCAGTGCGCGCCATCGCCCCAAGGCCCGCTGCGTTCACAGCCCACCAGTTACTGGGGTCACCGTCGAGCTCTGCCCCCTCGAAGTACTCCCAAAGGCAATGGTGCTCCCAGCCCGGCACCACCATGCACACGGTCTCGATGATTGCCATGCCGCCGGTGAGCTGCGCCAAGCGCCGCAACGCCAGCACCGGGTCCCTTAGGTGATACAGCACCCCGAGGAACAGGACCACGTCGAACGTCCCCAGGGATTCGAGCTCCATCGTCATGAAGTCACCCACCACCGGCTCCACGTGACTCCCGAGCCGGCGCCGCGCGAGGTCGAACCCGGCCCGACCAGGAAGGGTATCGGGCCGCCACAGCTCCGGATCCTGGTCCCATGACGGCAACGACTCCCCCCTCGCTACCCGCTCGCTCGTGCGGCGCTCCTGGAGGGCTTGGTCCACCGCCCAGGCATAGTGGTCCAGGGCGACGACCCTGGCGGCGCCACGGCGCTCCGCCTCGAAGGAGAAGTAGCCATCCCACGCCCCGATGTCCAGCACGCTCTTGCCTGCAAGGTCTGGAAGGTTCAGCGCTTCGACCTCCCGGGCCAGGACCTGGACGGACTTGTTGCCAGCAGTGACCACCCCGTCACCCAGGTCGATGGAGTGAAACCACTTCAGCGCCGCCGGGTCGTCGGGGGCGTCGAGGGGCACGGTGGCTTCAGAGGGCTCGGGGTTTTGGCTCGACATCAGTGCGTCAAGGACCCTGTCCTTCGGCCGTGGCAACGGGCGGCGGCTGGAGCGGGGCGGGTTCCGCGGGCCGGGCCGAGGCTGGGCCTGGAGAGGGGCTTGGGCTTGGAGAGGGGCTTGGGCTTGGACCTGAGGCTGGGGCAGGGCCGGTGGACCTGTCCGGGGTGGCGCCGGCTGCTAGCTGGCCGAGGGACTTGAAGGCGTTGAGCAGCTCGATCGGGATCGGGAAGACCATGGTGGAGTTTCGCTCCACGGCCACCTCGGCGAGCGTCTGGAGGGTTCGGAGCTGGAGGGCGCCCGGGCTGGCGCTCAGCCGGTCGGCCGCCTCTGCGAGCTCGCGGCTCGCCTCCAGCTCGGCAGTCGCCCCGATCACCTTGGCCCGGCGTTCACGCTCGGCTTCGGCTTGGCGGGCCATTGCACGCTGCATCGACTCGGGCAGGCTCACATCCCGGATCTCGACCTGGCGCACCTCGACCCCCCATGCCTGGGTGGACTGGGCGATCGTCGCGCGTAGCTCGGTGTTGACCTTGTCTCGGTGAGCCAGCACGTCGTCGAGCTGGTGACGGCCGATGATCGAACGCAAGCTGGTCATTGCCAGGCGCTGGCTGGCGAGGCGGAAGTTGTCCACGCCGATGATCGCCTTGATCGGCTCGATGACCTGAAAGTAGACGACTGCGTCTACCGAGACGGTGACGTTGTCCGAGGTGATCACCGCCTGGGGGGGGATGTCGACCACCTCGATGCGGAGGTCGACTTTCACAACGCGGTCCACCACGGGAATCCGGGTCACGATGCCAGGCCCCTTGGCCGTGGGCCGGACCCTGCCGAACCGAAAGAACACAGCCCTCTCGTACTCAGTGACCACCTTCACCACGCTCGGCACCACGAAGATCGTCAGCACCGCAACGCATGCGATGACAATCCCGATCACGTCCCCTACCCCTACAGAAGCGAGCATCCGCCCAGTGTCTCACAGACCGGGCCTACCGGTCACACAGGCAGCTGACCGGGTGCTCTTCCTCGGGGATGCCTGCCTCCAAAGTTGAGTGTCACACCCCCTTGTCATACTGTCACCATGGAATCTCAACTGACCCTGATCGACCCCGACGAGACCAACTGGGGACTCGACGAGCACATCAAAGCCGTAGGGCGCCAAGGGATCGCGCGGGCCCGGGAAGCGCTACGCCTGGCCGGCGCGTCTGCCAGCCGGGACCCAGCCACGCCCGTGGGAACAGACCCCGGCCGTCGGCAGGCCGCCTGAGCGCCACGCGCCGCCTGCGCGCCGGGCGGACTCGTGGGTACGCTTGGGCCTTGTGACCTCGGGGAGCGCGCCAACCCTCGCCGAGCGGCTGGGATACAGCCCGGACGCGCGGCTCCTGATCCTTTCTTGCGACGACCTTGGCTCCAGCCATGCCGCCAACGTGGGCGTGTACGAGGCGGTCCGCCAGGGTCTCGCCACCAGCGCGGGACTGATGGTCCCGGGTCCCTGGGCCCGGGAAGCGGCTTCGCGATACCGTGGCGAGGACGTGGGGGTGCACCTAACTGTCAATGCCGAGCACGACCTCTACAGGTGGGGGCCGATCACGCATGCGCCTTCGTTGCTGGACGGCGACGGCGGCTTTCCGCGCACGGTCACCGACGTGTGGGAGCACGCCGACCTGGACGAGGTGACGCGGGAGTGCCGCGCTCAGGTCGAGCGCGCCATCTACTGGGGTTTCGACGTCAGCCACTTGGACACACACCTCGGGGCCCTGGCGCTGCGACCCGAGTTCTTCAGCGTGTACGTGGAGCTGGCTGCCGAGCTTGCCCTGCCGATCCGACTCTCGGGCGCAGCTACGGAGCGATACATCGGCTTCCCATTCCGCAAGCTGGCGGCCGACGAGGGTCTGGTGTTCCCGGATCACCTGGTGGTTCCCCGGGGGCCCGGCAGCCGTAGGGCAGTCGAGCGAATCCTGGCCGACCCGCGACCGGGCGTCACCGAGATCTCACTCAGGCCCGCGGCCGACACACCTGAGCTCCGAGCCCTGGATCCCCGCTGGGCGGCGAGGGTGGACGACGCGGAGCTGTTGGTGCGAGACCGCTCCCTGCCGATCCTGCTCGAGCGAGCAGGCTTCGTCCTGGTGACCTACAGGGATTTGCGCCGTCTGGCGATTACCGGGGGATAGGTCGCCGCTCATTTGGGCCACAGGTGCCCTAGTCGGCTATCGGTGTACCCGAGACGACTGCCGAGTTGTCGGGCAGCTGAACCCCACCCGCCCGCTCGACCGTGATCATCAGCTCGGTCAACTGGCCAGACGCAACATGGAACGATGCCTGAGCAGGCGAGGTCCCGAGCAGACCGAGAGATATGGCCTTGCCACCCAAGAGGCCCCAGAGCTGATAGGTCTCCGTGGAGGGAAGTTGAGGGAGCTTCGCGTCGACGAGGTAGCCCTGCCCGTCCGGGGTAATGACCGCTGACGCCAAGCCCTGGTTCGCCGATCGCAAGTTCACCGTCTCGCGCCCTGGGATGCCGAGGGCAACGGTTGCCAAGCGCTGGATCGTCCCCCCGCTCAGGGAGGAGCGAACTTGGCTCACCTGGCCCTGGAGGCTGCTCAGCTCGAAACCCAGGATCCCTATGACGATCGCGGCGGCGCTGACGAGGGCTACGACAGGCCGCACACCCACCCGGCGGCGTCTACCAGCCGGCGCCCCGGGGCCCGCCTTGGCGCCCCACCTGAGGACCGCCATGGGCGGCGCCACGCCGGAAGGCGCCACGCCCGAAGGCGCCACGCCCGAAGGCGCCACGCCGGCTGCGGGTGGCGTCGCACCTGGAGCCGCCAAGGGCCCCGGCTTGGGCGCCCGCACAAGGGCCAGTGCCGGAGGGGCCTCCCTAAGGTTCCCCGCGATCCGGTCCCACAGCCCCTCGGGGGCCGTTGCCCCAGCGTGACCGAGTAGGGCCGCGGTTTCCCGGTGGCGGGCCACCTCGTCACGACAGCGAGGGCACTCCCTCAGGTGGAGCTCGACAGCCGCGGTCTCTGCAACGTCTGTGGCGTCCAGGGCGTAGGCCCCGAGCAGCTCCTCGTAATCGCTATGGCTGAGCGGCTTGATCATGACACGCTCACCCCTGCGGCAGCCAAGGAGGCCCGCATGCGCTTGAGCCCCGAGCGGATACGGCTCTTCACCGTGCCCTCCGGCTGCTCGAGCAAGTCGGCCACCTCGCGATAGGTGTGGCCCCCGAAGTAGGCCAGCTCGATGGCCCGGCGCTCCTGAGCGGGCAGCTCGGCAACCGCGTCCTTGACCTGGTCGGCCACTGTGAGATCCCAGACCTCGAGCTCCAGGTCGTAGCCGGCGCTAGCGGCGTCCCTCGCGTCGCGCTCCTCACGCCGTCGCCGGGAGGTGTCCGAGCGCAGGGCGTCCACTGCCCGACCGTGCGCCTGGGCCAGCAGGTAGGAGCGCAGCGAACCCCTCTCGGAATCGAACTTCTCGGGATGGTCCCACAGCCGCAGGAAGACCTCTTGGACCACGTCCTCGGCAACCGACGCCTCCCGCAGGACCCTTTGGGCGAGCGCATACACCGCACCAGCATGTCGGCGGTAGGCCTCGGCGAGGGCATCCTCGTTCCACCGGCCGATCGCGACCACCAAGTTGGCGTCGCTCGACTCTCTCAAGTCGAGCATGTCAGCTCTCACCGGCTCTCACCAGGGAGTCCGCCTCTCGTCAATGGCTTGATCGGCTCAGCGGGCATCACACCAGCATCCGGAGCTGGCGTGCCCCCTGGATGCTAGCGCCCGCATTCGCAGCCTGGCGCTAAGTAGTGTACCCTGGCCCGCGTGGGCCCGCGTGGGCTCGCCTGCGCCCAAGCCTCGGCCTGCGCAAGCCCTGTCCCATCCGGGAGGCAGCTCAGTGTCGAAGAAGGTCGTGAGCGCCTTCTGGTCGCCCGCCGCCGAATACAGGAGAGAAGATCGTTGCGCAGTCGTGTTCCAGCCTTGACCATCGCTATCGTCCTGCCGGCGCTTGCCCTCGGGCTCAGTGCCTGCTCGGCGAAGAGCACCCCGCCAGGGCCCACCAACGTGAGCACCGCCAGCCCCGGAGGCACAGGCGGCGGCACAGGGGGAGGATCACCGACGAAGGGCTGCAGCGGCGGCAGCCCCGCCACGTCGCAGAGCATCATGATCAAGGGCTTCACGTTCCTGCAGTGCCCAGACACTGTGAGCCCTGGCTCGACCGTCACCGTCCACAACGTCGACGCTGTGACTCACACCTTCACGGCGATCAACCCGTCTGGGGCGTTCAACACCGGTGACATCGCCGGAGGGGCAACCAAGACGTTCAAGGCGCCGACCAAGGCGGGCACTTACTACTATGACTGCACAATCCACCCGTTTATGCTGGGGGCGCTCGTCGTAAGCTGATTCCGAAGCTGCGCGGACCGAGCCACAGACCATCAAATTTTCCACATACCAATAGCCATCCACAGGAGGGATGTTCACAGTGATCGACGATCAACTTCTCGATGACGGGCTGTTCAAGCCGTTGCTCGAGCAGTCCCAGGACATTCACAGCGATGCCATGGTGGCAATCAAGGAGCCCATGGCAGCCTTTGTGGAGGTCGGCCAAGAGGCGCGTGCCCACGGAGAGGTAGAGCAGCTCGACGTCAACGAGGTGCGTGCCAACCGCTGGGACGGCCTGTCCAAGACCATCGCAGGCGCTGGTGGCCTGGTGGCTGCGAGCGGGATCGGTGCAGCGCTGCTCGGCCTCTTCGCCGCACCGGCGTACGCTGCGGGCTCCACCCAGAGCGACATCATGATCCTGCAGACGGCCGCTTCGATCGAGGTGCTGGCGATCAACACCTACACCAAGGCCCTCACCCTTCCCTACATCGGAGGCAGCTCGGCCAACAAGGTCGTCACCGCCTTCGCCATGGCCACCAAGAAGCAGCACTCCGACCACCTGGCCGCCTTCAACTCCGTGACCACTGGCCTGGGAGGCAAGGCGCAGAACAGCGCTGACCCCACCTACGTGCCGGTGGTGAACAAGGCAGTCGCCTCCCTCAGTGGGATGTCGACGGCCGCGGCCACGGCCGCCGTGGTGAGCCTCGCCGAGACCCTGGAGAACGTGGCGGCCGAGACCTACACCAACGATATGGCCCAGCTCAACGACAGCCACGCCAAGCAGCTCATAGCCAGCATCATGGGTGTCGAGGCCCAGCACGTGGCTGTCCTTCGCGCAGTGGGACTGCTGCTCTCCGACGGCAAGGCCAACCTCATCGCGCTGCCGACCACGCTCAGTGCCATCGTCGCGAACGACACTGCGCTGCCCGGCAACGCCGGCGCCGTCGCCTTCCCGACCGCCTTCTACCCGACCATGAGCGCTGCCCCTAAGACCCAAGGAGCCGTCAAGTGAGCAAGCAGACCAACGAGATCCAGATATCCAATGCCGAGCTCCAGACGATGGTCGATGACCTCGACGAGTTGAACAACGACGTAGCGGTCCCGGCCATGGCCGAGGCCGATGCGTGGATGCTCGAGTCCGTACACGAGGAGGTAGCTGCCGAGGAGGGCCTCGCCAGCCGCCGTCTGGGCAGGCGCACGTTCCTCTTGGGAGCAGGAGCAGTGGCTGGCGGCCTCGCCCTGGCCGCGTGCGGTGGCAGCACCACAGGTAACGGTGGCAACACCACCAGCACCGGCCCGCCCACCACCACCGCCATGACCCTGAAAACCGACCTGGCTGTGACCGCCCTGGCCACCGCCGTGGAGAACCAGGCCGTCACCACGTACAACAACGCCGCGAACGCGGTGATCGCCAACAAGTTCGGCAACATCCCCAAGGCCGCCACCAACTTTGCCCTCATCGCCAAGACCCAGCACCAACAGCACGCCGACGCCTGGAACGCGATCCTGGTGGCCGCCAAGAAGCCCAAGGTGACCACCGGTATAAGCCAAGGCCCCACCAGCGACGCCAAGGTCGCCGCTCGGCTCACCGCGATCAGCAACTCGGGCAACTTGGTCAAGCTGCTCGAGCTGGCGCTCCAGCTGGAGAACACCGCCGCGCAGACCTACCAGGTCGGCTCGACAGTGGTCACCAGCCCCCAGGGCATAGCGCTGGCGGCCAGCATCCAGCCAGTCGAGATGCAGCATGCGGCGATCCTGTACTACGTGCTCGGCAAGTACCCGGGCATCCAGGACTCGAGCGGGAACCCCGTCTCGTTCAACCCAACGGGTAATGCGGCCATGACGAGTTACTACACCGGCCAGGTCTGACCTGCACCGAGAAACCTCAGCACAGCTGACAATGCCGGCCCAAGGGCCGGCGTTGTCGCGTCCCCTCGGCGCTCAGTACTCCGTCATCGCAGCGATCTCGACCTGGAGGGCCTTGTACTCGGGCGAGTTCGTGATGGGAAGCAGGGCCATCAGCTTGCCCATGTTGCCGGTCACCTTGATCTTGCCCTGCATGAACGCTGCGTTGGCGTCCAGGTCCCCCTGCTGTATTGCCATCGCGTCCTCGTAGACCTCGGTGAGGGTGACCTCTGCGTCGGCGAGCTCCCCCAGCGCAGACTCGAGGAGCCTGCCGTCCTCTAGCACCCAGTAGTAGCTGATGTCACCGTCGGGGCCACCGGTCACGACGTACTGCATGCGCACCGTGGCTCCCGGACGCTCGGGCTGGCTGGCGGACATGTCCCGTGTCTCATCGAGCCAGGCTTGGGTGAGCCACTTCGACATTGTTGTGCCTCCCATCGGTGGGCGAACCTGAGGGCGTCAGCCTACCTGAGCGCGCCCTTCCCGGACAGCCCGGCGCCATCCCGGCCCCGAGTGGGCAGGTGGCCGTCCCCGCCCCGATGACGACCGAGTCAGCATAGGGTAAGTGCCACGGTGCTCAGCGACCAGCAAGTCGATCACTACCGGACCTTCGGCTTCGTCAAGCTTGCCAACTGGCTGGGCCCAGGGGGCAACCCCGGCGGATCGAGGTCATCGAACGTCTCCGGCGAGCGGCGTCCTTGGCCTTCCCGGCGCGTCCTTGGGTGTTGTCCCGGGCGATGCGAATCCCACCCAGCCATGAACGCTATCGAAAGGACACGAATGGTATTCAGCAAGGCCGAGCTGGCCTACATGAGCTCCGAACGCCTTGGCCGCCTGGGCACCCTGACCCCCGGCGGGACCCTGCAGAACAGCCCGGTCGGCTTCAGCGTCAACCCCGAGACCGGCACGATCGACATCGGTGGCTGGAACATGGCCTCCAGCGCCAAGTTCCACAATGTGGCGGCGACCGGCGAGGTCGCCTTCGTGGTGGATGACATCGCTTCGGTGGACCCTTGGGTGGTTCGCTGCCTCGAGGTCCGCGGCAGGGCCGAGGCGTTGAGAGCCCAACCCTCAGCCGCCCAGCCGGGGCAGAACGATGACATCATCCGGGTCCACCCAAGACGCATCATCAGCTGGGGGCTGGGACCCGACGGCAACCAGGGTTCGAAGCGCAACGTCGACCCTGTCTAAGGGCCTGTCCGAACGCCAGGGAGGGCCAGCGGGGCAGGTATGCTCCCGACACCGATTGCCTCTGGCGGTGTCAGCAGGTCTCGGGGATCAGGTCGCGGTTGTCAATGATCCGGCGTCGGCGCTCGGAGACCAGGAGGTTGGGGTCGCCAAGGTCGACCCCCCACGCGGCGTAGTAGCCCTGGGATGGCGCGACCCCGGCCGCCCTGATCATGGTCGCAGCCCGCTGGGAGACGCTGCCCTGGGCGAGGCCAAAATAAGCCACCAAGTCCTTGACCAGCATCCCGCCCCCCGACGCAGGCGGGGTGAAAGCCTCGTTGGCCTTGCCGATGCTCCAACAGATTGCCGCGGCCGCGGTCTCGACCCTGCCCCGGCGGCGGAAGACCTCGGCATCGTTCCTTGCCACCCGGGCGAGGAAGCGTCTGCACGCGGTGCGGTACTCGTCGTCCAGCCGGTCGTCGCAGAAGCGATCGCATCGCCCCAGCACATCAGCCACCCTGGCCTGGATGTCCGTGTCGATGCCCTCCCAGGCGAAGGCCTCGTCGGGGAGCGGGAGGCTGTCCAAAGCCCAAAGCGCGTCGTTGCCGCCGACGGCGCTACGCAGGCTGTCGAGCAGCGCCTGAGCGGGGTCGTAGGGCTCGTCGAACTGGTCAGCCATCTCCCAGGGGCCGTCGGGGTCCAGGGCCCCGATCGCCGCCAGGAGCGCCGCGGGCCCCTGCGGGCGGGCCGTGCGGATCGTCTCCTGGTACTCAGGCTCCCAGCGATCCACGGCTTCGAGCGTCTCGGTGGTGAGCCCCGGGCGGATGCCGCGCTGGGCGTGGGCGTAGGCGATGAAGGCCCGGAGCACCTCGGGCGCGCCGGCAAGGAACTCGGGCGGGGCGACGATCTTGCGAGGGATCCAGTCCGTGAGGAGGATCTCCACAGAGGTCGGGCTCCAGTGCAACGGGTCACCTGGGCCGTAGTCAGTGGCAAACCAAAGCATCGGCTCGAAGAGCTGCCTGTGAGCGGCGCGGTCGACGGGCTGCCCCTGTGGCGAGGCAAAGAAGGCAGCGGTGACCTCCGACCTGGACTCTTCGTCCCACTCGGGCCGCTCGTAGCCATTGCCACCCTCGGGCAGTAGCCGCGCGGCCCACTCGACCAAGGGCCGGCAGGCCGGCCAGGTGTCACTTTCGAGCGGAGGGAACATTATGGCCCCGTGCTCGACACCCTCAAGGATCCGAGCCCTCGCCGCGGCTGGGTCGAGGTCCCGCCATTGGAGGTCCTCGGTGTCGGCGTGGCTCTTCATGACCCCCACCAGGTCATCGAGCGATCCTGGGACCACGAAGGCGTCCTTGACCACGCTGCCCAGGTTGTGGTCGATGTAGACCACCACCGATAGGGCTTGCACGGTGTCCCCAGTGGCAAGGCCGTCAGGGTTGGAAAGGTGAACCTCGACCATGACGTTGTCGCCATCCCGGAGCACATGCACCATCTCCATCACCCGGCCCGGCTGGGCGCTGCCCAGCCGGGCCAGCCAACCGGGGAGAGGGTGGGACCGCCCGGCGACCGCTCGCCGGGCCCGGGCCCGCAGTAGCTCGTCGGGAGCCAGATGGGCAAACCCGGCCAGGATGGCCGTGGTCTCCAGCCGGTCCGCCCCGGCCAAAGATTCCACCATCTCGCCCAGCGAGGGAATCTCCGCCTTGGCTTGCCCGCCGCGCTGGAATGGAGTGTGAGGTGGTGCCAGCGCCGCGATCAGCGTGGAGACCTCGGCTAGCAGATCGAGCGGGGAACCCGTGTCCAGGCGAGCGCTGACCTCGCGCATCAGGTCATGCTCCCTCGGTTCGTGGGGTCGAGTCCCCTTCGGCGTTGTCCTCCCCCCTTTCGGGTGTCGATTACGCCGAGCCATGGCAACCCAGCCTATGGGAATGCAATGAGCCTGTCACCTCCAGGCGGGCGCGGGAGGCCTCACAGTGCCAACCTCAGCGTCGGGCGGGCTCGCTCATGGCGCCCACTGGCCGGCGACCTGCCGGGTGGCAACGTTGAGGCGGTTCCACACGTTGATGTTGGCCATGGTGAGGACCAGGGCCCCCAGGGCGAGCTCGTCGAAGTGCTTGGCGGCCTCGTCCCAGACCTGGTCGGGGACCGGGTCGGCACGGTCGCTGAGCCGGGTGACCGCCTCGACAAGGGCCAGCGCGGCTCGCTCCGCATCGGTGAAGTACGGCGTCTCCCGCCAGGCGGCGACCGAGAAGAGCCGCTCGTCGGTCTCGCCTTCCTTCCTGGCGATGCGCCAGTGGCCGTCCAGGCATACGCCGCACCCGTTGATCTGGCTGGCCCGTATATGGAGCAGCTCCCGGAGCCCTGCCGGAACGCCGGCGCGCTCCACCGCCGCTCCCAGGGCCTGCAGGGTCTCCATGGCGTCGGGCACTACCATCGCCGGGTTGCCCATCCGTGATTGCATAGTCCTTGCCTCCTTCTCGGGTTCCGGCCGGTCACATCGACCCGACCTGGTACGTCTTTGCTATGACGGACGGGGACGGGCGATTGTGACCAGATGAACGATTCGAGCCCGCTCAGTGGGGGCTTCGAGGAACACCGGAGCCACCTGCACGCGGTGGCCTACCGGATGCTGGGATCGTCGACCGAAGCCGACGACGCAGTGCAGGAGTCCTGGCTGCGGGCGGCTCGATCGGACACCAGCGCCATCCACAACCTGGGCGGATGGCTGACCACAGTCGTGGCTCGGGTGTGCTTGGACATGCTGCGCTCTCGTCGGTCGCGTGGCGAGGTGGCTATGGACCCTGAGGGCCTCGGAGCGCTGGCGCTCACCAAGAGCGGGCCGGGCCCCGAAGACCAGGCGCTGATCGACGAGCAGGTCGGCCCGGCGTTGCTGGTGGTGCTGGACAAGCTGAGCCGTTCCGAAATCTGTCTCATCTGTCACTTTGGACGAGACCGGGCTTCGGAGCCACCCGTTGCCGGGTGACGGTGACGGTCCTGTCCGGCCGGGATCGGCCGGTGCCGTCTTGACGGTTCGTCGAGGAGCACTTGGGCGAGCCCATGAACCTCTCCTCTCCCCGTCCGTTCGCCAGGTCGCCCTGGCCGGTTCCCGCCCCACTGGCGGTACCAGTACCGACGGCCTCGACGAGCGAGGCCAGGTTGAGCGCGGCGTTGGCGTCCCGGTTCAGGACCAGGCCGCAACACTCGCAGCGGTAGCTGCGCTCGGCGAGGGACAGCTTGGCTTTCACTGCCTTGCACGACGAGCAGGTCTTCGAGGAGGGATACCACCGGTCGGCCACCACCAGGGTGCTCCCGTACCAGGCACTCTTGTAGGCGAGCTGGCGGCGCAACTCAGCTGGGGAGGCGTCCAACACAGCCCGGTTGAGCCCAGCTTTGCCCCGCCAGTGGCCCGAGCCTTTGGCGGAAGCGGTCATCCCCGCCACGTTGAGGTCCTCGACCACCACTGTCCCATAGGTGGTGGCGAGCCTCGTGGTGAGCTTGTGCAGGCCGTCTGCCCGTGCGGCGGACACCTTGGCATGAGCCCGGCCGAGCCTGGCCGCCGAAGCCCGCCAACGCTTGGAGGGCGGGTGGCCCTTGCCCGGCCCGGCCCGGCGGGCACACTGGCGCTGGAGACGAGCGATGCGCCGGGCGTAGCGCGATGCGTGCTTGGGGTTGGGGATCACCTCGCCGGTGGACAGTACGGCCAGGGACTTCACGCCCAAGTCGACGCCGACCACCGCATCAGGCTGCCCTGGCAATGCCTCAGTACGGTCCACCTGGCATCCGAAGCTCACGTACCACCGCCCGGCGCACTCCGCCACCGTCGCCGAGAGGACCGTGCGCTCCCCTCGTGGGGGCATGGGCCGCTGGGAACCGGACAGCCGCGGCAGGCTCGCAGAGGCTGCCCTCCAGCTATACGGCGAGCGGGGGTTCGAGAACACCACCGTCGCCGAGATCGCCGCAAGCGCAGGGCTCACCGAGCGGACCTTCTTCCGGTACTTCGCCGACAAGCGTGAGGTACTGTTCTGGGGAGCGGGAGCCCTGCAGGAGCTCCTGGTCGACGCCGTAGCCAGCGCGCCCGAATCCGCCCAGCCGATCGACGCAGTCGCCGGGGCCCTCGATGCCGCTGGCACCCTACTCCAGGAACGCGGCGATTACTCCCGCCAGCGCCAGAAGGTCATCGCTGCGAGCGCCGAGCTGCGAGAGCGCGAGCTGATCAAGCTGGCATCGCTGTCCGGGGCGCTCGCCGATGCGTTGCGACGGCGTGGGGTCAGAGACCGGTCCGCGCGCCTGACCGCCGAGGCAGGGGTGGCCGTGTTCAGCGTCGCGGTCGAACGCTGGGTCGAGGAGTCCAACCGGCGAACCCTGCCACAACTCATCCGAGAGTCCCTCGATGAGCTGAGGGCCGTGACCAGCGGCAAATAGCCGGGCGCACGTCGAGGCGTCCCACGCTGGGACGGTAAGCAGCCTTTGGGGACGCTCAGGTGGGGGTCAGTGTCCGTGCGTAGCTGGTTCCCAGCTGCACCCACCGGTCCAGCTCGGCGTCGGTGGCGACGCCTGCCAGCGGGACCCGAAGCCACCCGGTCATCGGCCGGCCCTTCATCACGGCGACCTCCGCGGTCGTGGTATCCACCAAGTGATCGCACATCTGCGGGTCGACCCGCACCAAGAGTCCGCCCTCGCCGCTGACCGCGATGGCCATCTTGCCCCCGACCAGGAAGGACAAGCCGCCGAACATCTGCTTCTCTTGGAGGTCGAGCGCCACAGGGACCAGCTCGCGCACCCGATCGGCCAGCTCTTCGTCGTAGGCCACTGCCACCGATCGTAGCCCTTCGACGAAAGCCGAGCATCGAGCGGGCCACCGCACCTTCGCCCGGATCCCCTTTCTCCGGCTCCGGGAAGACGGGGGTGTTGTCTACCTGGCGCGGAGGTCTTCGACTGCGCAAGGCGCGGCGGGGAGCTCGATGAGCTCAGGGTCGCCGGTCAGTAGGACGACGCCGTGGGCGGCGGCTGTCGTGGCCGCGAAGCAGTCGCCAAGGGCGATCGGGGCACGGGCCTTGAGTCGGGCCACCTCCACCATCCGGGCGGTGCCCGGCAGGTCTGGAGCGAGGCTGGCCCGAAGCATGCTCAAGGTCTCGTCGGCGAGCTCCCGGCCGTGATCGCGCTCCAGGCGATAGTAAACCTCGATGAGGTTAATCCAACTGATTACCGGCCTCGAGCTGATCAGGTCATTCACCCGGGAGAGCGCGGGTTCCTCGCCATCCAGCCATGCCAGGACCGCCCACGAATCAAGACAGGCGTTCATCGAGGCTCTCGTCCTCGGTCTTCGAGCAAGCGGGAGGCCATGCCGCTTCCTGCGAACCGGCCCCCCAAGGCTCTTGGCAGACGCGACGCCCTGAGCACGATCTCACCATCTTTCAACTCGAAGTCGACCTCGTCACCGGGGTGGAGGTTCGCCTCGTCCCGAAGCGACTTGGGGATGACCACCTGGCCCTTCGCACCCACACGTCCAGTCATACTCGATGAGTGTAACTTAGGCTCGGCGAGTGCTTCGCCGAGGACTGCGATTCGCTGCGCCAGGTGGGTCGGCCTCGTCGAGGTCTTAGGAATATGCCTCGGCGCGCCGGGCCGCCGTGCCCACCAACCCTCGGGCCCCAAGGCGGCTGGGCGCGTTTGGCTGGGTGCGCCCGGGTCAGGTCAGGTCGAAGCGGTCCAGGTTCATGACCTTGTCCCACGCAGCCACGAAGTCCTGCACGAACTTCTCCTGTCCGTCCTCGCTCCCGTACACCTCGGCGACGGCTCGGAGCTGGGAGCTCGAACCGAAGACAAGGTCGACGGCAGTTCCGGTCCAGCGCGGCGTGCCGGTCTGCCGGTCGCGGCCCTCGTAGACGTGCTCTGTGGAGGACGCCTTCCACACCGTGCCCATGTCGAGCAGGTTGACGAAGAAGTCGTTGGTCAGCGTCCCCGGCCGGCTGGTAAACACACCGGGCCCTGGGCCGGTGCTCAGGACACGCAACCCGCCGACGAGCACCGTCATCTCCGGAGCGGTCAGGCTCAGTAGAGTGGCCCGATCCACCAGGCAGTCCTCGGGCCGCCTCTTGTCCCCAGCCCGGAAGTAGTTGCGGAACCCGTCGGCCGTCGGCTCGAGCACGGCGAAGGCTTCGACGTCGGTCTCGGTGGACGAGGCATCGGTGCGTCCCGGCGAGAAGGGGACAGCCACGTCGTGCCCGGCGTCCCTGGCCGCCTGCTCGACCGCGGCACACCCGCCGAGGACGATCAGGTCGGCGAGGGAGACCCTCTTGGCGCCTGACTGCGAGTCGTTGAAGCCCACCTGGATCCCTTCCAGGGCCTGCAGCACCGTGGCCAGCTCGGCGGGGTTGTTGACGTCCCAGTCCTTCTGTGGCGCGAGGCGGATGCGGGCCCCGTTGGCTCCACCGCGCTTGTCGCTGTCGCGGAAGGTAGACGCCGAGGCCCAGGCGGTCGAGACCAGCTGGGCAACGGACAGTCCCGATGCGAGGATCGTTCGCTTCAGGGTGGCGACATCGCTCTCGTCGACCAGCTCGTGATCGACGGCCGGGACCGGGTCCTGCCAGATCAGCTGCTCTTGGGGGACTTCGGGCCCCAGGTAGCGCGCGACCGGTCCCATATCACGGTGGGTGAGCTTGAACCACGCCCGGGCGAAAGCGTCGGCGAGCTCGTCCGGGTTCTCGTAGTAGTGCCGGGAGATCGGCTCGTAGGTCGGGTCGAGCCGCAACGCCAGGTCGGTCGTGAGCATCATGGGGGCGTGGCGCTTCGACGGGTCATGGGCATCCGGCACGGTATCGTCCGTCGCCCGATCGGTGGGACGCCACTGATTGGCGCCGGCGGGGCTATGGGTCAGCTCCCATTCGAAGCCGAACAGGGTCGCGAAGAAGCTGTTGTCCCATTTCGTCGGGCTGGGTGTCCACGCTCCCTCCAACCCGCTGGTGATCGCGTCGTCGCCGCTGCCGGTGCCGAAGGTGTTCCTCCAGCCGAGGCCCTGCTCCTCGATGCCGGCGGCCTCCGGCTCGCGCCCGACGTATTGATCGGCATTGGCGGCACCATGGGTCTTGCCGAAGGTGTGCCCCCCGGCGATGAGGGCGACCGTCTCCTCGTCGTTCATGGCCATACGAGCGAAAGTCTCCCGGATGTCGACGGCCGCGGCGAGGGGGTCGGGGCGACCGTTCGGCCCCTCGGGATTGACGTAGATCAGGCCCATCTGGACGGCTCCGAAGGGCTCCGCCAGATCCCGGTCGCCGCTGTAGCGCTCGTCGCCCAGCCAGGTCTCCTCCGGGCCCCAGTAGATGTCCTCCTCCGGCTCCCAGACGTCCTCACGCCCGCCACCGAAACCGAACGTCGCCAAGCCCATGGACTCCAGGGCACAGTTGCCGGCCAGGATCATCAGGTCGGCCCAGGAGATCTTGCGGCCGTACCGCTGCTTGACCGGCCAGAGCAGTCGGCGGGCCTTGTCCAGGCTGGCGTTGTCGGGCCAGCTGTTGAGGGGAGCAAAGCGCTGCGTGCCCGATCCTGCGCCCCCGCGCCCGTCGCGGATCCGGTAGGTGCCGGCGCTGTGCCAAGCCATCCGGATGAACAGCGGACCGTAGTGGCCGTAGTCGGCCGGCCACCAGTCCTGCGACGTCCTCATAACCTCGAAGATGTCCCGCTTCAGCGCATCGAGGTCGAGGATCTTGAACTCTTCTGCGTAGTTGAAGTCCGCGCCCATCGGATTGGACAGGGGCGAGTGCTGGTGGAGAACACTCAGGTCCGGCTGGTTAGGCCACCAGTCCCGGTTCGTCCTGGGCCGATGTGGCTTGGGCGTCGGGGAGGGGATTGCTGGGTTCTCGCTTTCGCTAACGCTGTCAGACACGTCGGTCATTCTCCTTACTCGCTGTTTCCTTCTGAAGGCTTGGTTGCTCTAGACGTTGGTTGCTCCGGATCCAAGGCTGTGCTGCTGAGCTGGTGTCGCACGCTACGTGTCCGCTTTCAACCGCCGGACGAGACAGGACTTGCCGCCACACACTCGGGGCATCGACCCCAGTAGATGACCTCGGCTTCGTCGATCTCGTAGCCCGAGTCGTCGGCGGCTGTCAGGCACGGGATGTAGCCGACCGCGCAGTCGACATCGGCGATGGCACCGCACGACCGACAGACGACGTGGTGGTGGTTGTCCCCGACCCGCGCCTCGTAGCGCGTCACGGAGCCCGTCGGCTGGAAACGCCGCACCAGACCCGCGGCAGTCAGCGCGCGCAGAACGTCGTAGACGGCCTGGTGGGACACCTCACCGAGATCCTCACGCACGACACCGATGATCGAGTCCGTGTCGGCGTGCGGATGGTCGTGCACCGCGGACAGCACCGCGACCCGAGGGCGCGTCACACGGAGAGCAACCCCGCGCAACATGCGCTCGAAGTCCGAAGTCGTTGGCACGCTCCAAGCGTGCCGCAGTTTCTGGAATGAATCAAGAATCAGGCGTCGCCCCTCGACCTCATGTTCGGCCCGGGAGAGCACGCAACGTGGCCAGCCTGGCTGCCGGGCGCTGTTGCGTTGTTGTGTGAGAGGCCACCCGAACTGATCGATCGCCCGGCTTGGTCATACTTTCGCCCATGCTTCCCGGCGTCCTCATTCGTCGTGCTCGCCCAGCCGATGTGCCAGGCATCATCACCCTGTTCGCCGCCGTCGCGGAGGAACGTGACAGCATCGGCACTGAACCCGGCTTCGACGTTGCCAAACGCCAGTCCAGCATCCTTAAATCGATCGACGAGGCAGCGAGCTGCGTGCTTGTTGCTGCCGTGAAAGACGTCGTTGTGGGCAATCTTGGTATTCAGGCGCAGCATCGGCAGACCCTGGGCTCGCTCGGGATGATGGTCGCGAGGGAACACCGTGGGCAGGGCATCGGCGGTCGACTGCTGGACGACAGCTTGCACTGGGCGCGCGAGTCCGGCCTGCACAAGGTGGACCTTGGGGTGTGGCCCCACAACACTGCGGCGATAGCCCTCTACCGCTCCCGGGGCTTCACCGTCGAGGGCCGGCTCCGCCGGCACTTCCGTCGGGCCAACGGGGAACTCTGGGACATAGTCACCATGGGCCTCATCCTCGACACGCAGAGCCCCGGCTCTTCCTATCCCGACGCTGAAAACCTCTGAAGACACAGGATGTGTCGTTTGCCGTACGTCGCACAAGCGGTTGACTTACGGGGGCTGGCACGACGCGCATGTGGTGTTCCGGATTCGGGGAGAGGTTCAGCCCGACAGCGGGACGAACGCGTGCGCCTGCGGGCGCTCGTCGATCCACTTCGATAAGTTGGTACCCAGTGGCCCGTGGATCTGGACGCTAGTCAGCTCGCCGACCTGTGCGAATCGTTCGAGCAGGGGGGACACCTGCGGTTGTGCTTGAGGGCGGCGTCTTCGTCTGTGTACTCCTCGATGACCACGAACATCGCCGGGTCCTCGCAGCTAAACCAGCGATACTGGACTGTTCCGGCTTCGGCTCCCGCTGTTGCCGTAAGTTGGGTCGCGACCTCACGGAACTCGTCGAGACGCGAAGGCGCGACGTAAATCTCGGCCCTTACGAGGATGGTCATAACGGCCGCTTCACCTGAGTCGGTCATGAGTGTGACTCGTGTCGGGCTTGCGCCCGAGGGTAGCCAGGAGCCGCTGCTTGACGGGCGTCGTCGACCGGCGCCGGTGGGCGATGCATGCCGCCCCGGCGGCCCGGCATGGCCGTACCCGCCGCCAGCAAAGATCAACTTCGACCTGAAGTCGCCGACCGCGCGCTGGACTGGGCGAACACCCACGCTCAACCAGCCCGCGGCCGCCGCCGAAGGGTGGACATGTTGCGTTGGTTACTGCAACCAGGTGATACTGATTAAGTCCGACGCTCACTAGAAAGAGGGGCTCGTTCACGCACCGTGCCCAGCGGCCCCGAACTGGCTGTCTTGGCTACGCCAGGTGGGAAGAACGGCCTGCGGCGAGCGACGCTTGGTCGCAGCAGAGCCGCATTGTCGACGGTGTCCAACGGACGACGACATGAGAAAAACTACCAACGAGCGCGCTGCTGTGCCGCAATAGGGACAGCGCAGTGCTGTGCTAAAGACTAGAGAAGAACACCAATGGGATGGTTCGAGTGGTTATCCGATAGTGGCACAATAGCCAGTCCGCGCGACGCATCCGCCGCCGAGCAGGTGGAGATCGGACGATATAGGGATCACCATCCGCCGCTGAAATCTGATGAATCGCTCGGGTGGGAAGGTCACCTCCTTACCGGTTACCACCTTCACAAAGTAAAGAAGGACGCGTCCACAAAATATGTCACGCTGAACTTGCCCGGCAGAACAGGGAAGATCAACACCTAGTGGATGAACCCGTGCGGCTCGTCCCAACACAAGGCATCCCAGGGTCATGGGTCCAAACTACTGCGCGGAACGTCACGGTCGGTGTCGGACCGTCAACGACCCACTGGGGAGTCACAGGGGGTGTCGGACCGTAGGACCGACTGGGTGTCAGAGGATCGCACCCTCTATCGGACACGACCCAGTCGGCCGTCGCGGGGTGTGCAGGGGCTAGTTGTTGGCGTACCCTAGTGCGTGTGGTCACACGCAGCGATCCGGATCAGCGCCGCGTCGCGACTCTAGGCGCCGTGTGTCATGTCAGCGATCACAAGCGCACGGTAATCGCACAGGTCTCCGACACACGCCTCGTCTGTGAGATGGTTCCCGTGGAGTGCGCTATCCGATTGCACCGGAGAAGGGCAATTTAATGGCAAGGAGTATAGAGAAGGTATTTACTTTCTTCATTGTAATTATTTTGTCCATCCTACTCTTGGACTTACTTGGACCCTTCATTGCAAACTCGATTACGCCGGCAAGTGATCAGGTCAGCAATATTCTCCATAACACATGGGTCGGAGTCAATCACATCGCCCACACTGGTTCTAACACGTATGGCGCCACCGGCTGATCGTGGCGGGGGCGTTCTCCGAGGATCCTTAGAGCTCGGACACCATGAGCACACTGCGGCACAGGCCGCCCAGGACTTACCAGCGAGCGCTCGGCGGTGACATCGCGGCCTGACAGCAACGCCACCGGATCTGAAGTATCCGACAGCGCATGGCCTCACACACGGCCCGGTCACCGTAGCTTGCTAGCTCGCGGTCTCATTACGCCCACGTTCCTCCGCGACGACCATGCCGATCGAGTGGCTTGGCATTAGTCTCGATGGTGTACGCGTGGCGCCGAACTAGCCCGTGTACCTCACCACGCATGCCCTCGAACGTGTACCCGGTGCCCTCGGCCCTTCGCTTAAAATCCCTTCGGTCACTGCCGGCGCCTGCATGTGTTGCTCGTAGTGCCTCCTTGTAGGAGTACCCATGTCGATCCATGAGGTACTGGCACTCAGACTCTTGCCCAGCGACGTAGACGACTAGGTCGGCCCGCCGTTTCTGTTCGTCCGTGGCGCGGCTAAGCTCCCAGGTCCATACGGGGTTCCAGGTCCACGTGGTCTTCCCGCTGCCATCTGCATGCACCTCCATTCCCATAACAGCCGCTCCGCCAACCCTAGCCGTCCTAGCGTGACCAGCTTCGTGGTATGCCGACGCGGCTTGAGGAAATGTCTTCGGGGCGTGCTGCCCGGTCAAGAATCCCCATACCGAGGTCCGTTGCGCGGATCGTTCTGGCGCTGGGCAGGTGTCGTCCTCGCCGCTAAAGAACCTCCAGATGGCGCCCATGCCAATCGTCTCCTCCAGCGTCCAACAGGCCCTAGGCCTATCGTATCGCTTACAATAGCTTGCGAGCAATTGTCAAGACCTGTGGATGACGATCTTTTAGGCTGCCGCGGGTTGACACAGCGGCGACGAGGACGAGGGCGATGAGGTGGGGTGCGTTGACCGCGCGCCACCGCCGGTTCTTGCCTCGGCGCCGGTTTACGCCCCAGGACTATGGACATCCGCCGGAGGCGGTTTATGGATATCCCAGCCTTGTGTTGTCTGGGGGCAATGCCACTTAGCTTGAGTTGATCTTGTGGGAAGGTGTGTCGTTCCAGGGGTTCTGTCCACCTGGCGGAATGATCACCTGTTGTGGCGCGGAATGGCTGGTGAGGGTCGTCTGACGGACTGGATCTCGATCGGGGTGTTGGCCTCGTCGGTGCCTCGGGATGCCGTCGATGAGTCCATCACCGTCAGCGGCGAGCAGGCCAAACGCTCGGATGGCAGGCTTCCACCGCACGTGATGGTCTACTTCGCGATGGCGATGGCGTTGTTCGCCGAAGAGGACTACCAGGAGGTCGCGGCCCGGCTGACCGAGACGCTCACCGGGTGGGGGTGCTGGGATGACCAGTGGGCGGTGCCGACTTCGGGTGGGATCACCCAGGCCCGGCAGCGGCTGGGACACGAGCCGGTCAAACAGTTGTTCGCCCAGGTCGCGGTGCCGGTTGCGGAGGAGTTGACTCGCGGCGGGTGGTTGGGGTCGTGGCGGTTGATGGCGATTGACGGGTTCGAGTGGGACGCGCCGGCCACCGACGCGAACGCCGCGGAGTTCGGGTATGCCGGGTCGGGCGCGGACCGGTCGTCGTTTCCGAAGGTTCGGGTGGTCACGATCAGCGAGTGCGCTTCCCATGCTGTAGTGGACGCCGAGATGGGGGGATCATCGGTAAGGGCAGTGGGGAGCAGGCCCTGGCTCGGCGGCTGTACCGGCGGTTGGAGCCGGACTGGTTGCTGATCGCCGACCGTAATTTCTACAACTGGGCGGCTTGGTGCGCGGCCGCTGATTCGGGTGCGCAGTTGTTGTGGCGGGTCAAGGCGGATCTGCGGTTGCCGGTGCTGGAGTTGGGCTTCGAGGGGTCCTATACCTCAGTGCTGATCAACCCGAAGATCCGTGGCAAGGCGCAACGGCAGGCGCTGATCGAGGCCGCCCGGGTCGGTCGTGACCCCGATCCCGAGCAGGCCAGGCTGGTGCGGGTGGTGGAGTACACCGTCCCCGACCGCGAGGGTGACGGGAAAGATGAGCTGATCTGCCTGATTACCACGATCGACGACCCACGCTCCGCCCCCGCCCAACTGCTGGCCGACGCCTACCACGAACGGTGGGAGCACGAGACCGGGAACAAGCAACTCAAAACCTATCTGCGCGGGCCGGGGCGGGTGTTGCGGTCCAAAAGCCCGGACATGGTCCGCCAGGAGATCTACGGCTACCTGCTTACCCACTACGCGATCAGCGCGCTGATCTGTCGGGCGGCCACCGAGGCCGATGTCGATCCTGATCGGGTGACGTTCAAGCGGACCGTTCGTCTTGTCCGCCGCGGGTCGCCGATCCGGCGGCCTTTCCCCCCTGAGCAGCGGAAACGATCTCTGGTGGCGGTCATGGCCGACATCACCAAAAAATCGAACCTCAACCCCAAACGCCGGCATCGTTCCTACCCGCGTGTGGTCAAACGCGCCCGCCACAACTCCTACCGGGTCAAACAACCCACCGACATCGGCGTCCGCAGTAGCCAACTGGGTAGCCAAACGCCCGGTTCCGGTGCTGCATGATCAAGGCGACGGTCGCGGGGTTGTGCCCGGAAGCGCGGGACAACGAGCTCGGCGTGTCGCCATGTCATGACCGCAGAGAAACGCTATACATGGTCGCATGATGGGCAGCCAGGAGATACTTGGTGGGATAATACTGGGCGTCGGCGGCGGGATAATGTATGGACGATGGTGGGCAGAACGTCGCCGAGCCAAAGAGCTTATGCGCAGAGCTTGGAGAGACAGGCATTTACCGGCGAATCGTGGCGATACGTCGAGGTGGTGGTAGCGGTGCGCGATAATTGTGATGTAAGTTATTGATGCCGTTACCATGGAGAAAATCGCAAAGGTTTTAGCCGTCTCGTTGATCCTGGTGCTGATCATTATTTTGTCTAACTTGTTTGGCCATTCTGTCGCAACGCATTCGCCGACATTCTTCTCTGCGATAGGGTACATTCTTCAGGTGATCTGGCACGCGTTGCAGGATATTTTACAAGTCGGTGATCATATTAATAACTAGGCTGGTGAACTTGGCGGCTCGGGGGCCGGTAGCGACCAGTCGAACACCCGCCCCACGGTGCGCCGTTCGACTGGTTGTCGAGGCAGATCCGGGGCGTCCTGGCGACGCCGAGTCGAGCGCTTCGCCGGCTTACCTGGCTGATCTAACGGACTCAGTCGGCCTCGCACGCCCAGAGCGCGGAGCTGGTCATCCAGTTCGGCGACGGAGTCGGCGAACTGCTCTTGCACTACCGCTGGCGAGAGGTCACTGAACCGGTTGTTGGCCGAGCCCCGGGAGTACAATCAGGTCCTGTGACAGCGTCAAAATCAGAGGGTCAACGGGTGGTTCTGGGCCGACGTGAGAAGTTCAGCACTATGGTGCCGTTCCACTGGTCCGACGATGCGCCGCCCGGTCTCAACGACGTGGAGTGGGCCGAGGAGCTGGGCGCCAAGTGGGAGGGTGACGAGCTGGTCACCTACGACTACCCGTCGTTCACCGGCCTCCTCGAGTACTACGAGGAGGGCGCGTACCTGCCGGACAACGACTGATACGCGGCGTCGCCGTCGGAATGATCACCCGCAACATGCCGAAAGCTGCCCGCATCCTCGCCGCGCTCAAG
>JBOGGU010000138.1:0-2154 GCA_050744085.1 Acidimicrobiales bacterium | reverse complement strand
CCACCCTGGGGGCTCCTACTCCCCCCTCGACTCCTGAGCAGGCCTCGGTGGCGCTGGCCCAGCTCGCCTACCCCGGGGGCCAGGAGACCGCGGGCTCCAAGGTGGTGGTCGTGAACTCGAACGACCCGGCTGCCGCAATCGCCGGCGCCGCCCTGGCGCACTCCGTGGACGGCCCGCTGCTCCTCACAGCCGCCAGCGGGCTCGACAAGGCGGTGAAGGACGAGATCACGCACCTGACACCGTCCGGGGCGTACCTGGTGGGCACGACCGGGGAGCTGTCCCCGGCGTTATCCTCGGAGGTGGTGGCCGCCGGGGTCCCAGCCAAGCACGTGGTCAGCATCACCGCCCCCGACGCGGCGACCCTCGGGGCCGACATTGCCAACATGGGTGACACCCGCACCCCCGCCCAGAAGGCATCCAACTCTCCGGCCTTCCCCGGCGTGGTCATCACCAACCCGGCCAGTGACGAGGCACCCGCGGTCTCTGCTTTCGCAGCCGCGCTCGGCCTGCCGGTGCTGTTCGTCACCGCCTCCTCGCTGCCCGGGCCGACGGTGAGCACCCTGCGCTCACTGGACATCACCACCACGTTCGTGGTCGGGGATCCGACCCAGGTGGACGCCAAGGTCCTTGCCGGGCTTCCCGGGCCCCATCGATTCAAGGGGACCGACCCGGCCAGCATCTCCGCGGCCATCGCCACCGCTGCGCAGTCTTCGGGGATCCCGACCAACGTGGTCTATGTGGCCAACTCCAACAGCCCGGCGGTCGCCGGAGCCGCCGGCGCGGCCGTTTCCAGGCTTGGCGGGCTCTTGATGGTCGGGCCGAGCACCGGCACCGTCGAGGCCAGCCTGGCCGCTAACGGGCTCGATGCCAAGCTGGACCGGATCGTGGTCATCCCTGCCAGTTCGGCCGCAGGTGGGTTAGGGGTGGGAGCCCTCGTCGGCATAGCCATCGGAGCCGCGCTGGTGCTCGGTGCGTTGATCCTGCTCGGCATCTGGCTACGGCGCCGATCCCGCCGGCCGGCGAAGGGGTGAGGCGTCGCCACGTTTGAGCCACCGGCCGATGCGGTATATGTCTAGGAGATATATGCGGACAGGAAGCCGCTGGCTCGCAAGCTAGGAGGATGCGATGAGCGATCACCCCACCACGCAGCACGGCAACGGGAGGGACGAGCCCACCGGCGACGGCGCGGAGGCACGACCCCCGGAGCTGCAAGAGGCCATGGAGGCCGTGATGAAGGGCGAGCACGTGGGACACCAGGAGCAGCTGGAGGACTTCCCGCTCCCCAAGCCCGAAGAGGTGACCCGCAGGATCGAGGAGCCGGGCTCCTTTGGGGCGCTGCCCGGGGACAAGCCGGCCCACGACCTGACCACCCACGAGCCGAACTGAGCCATCAAGTATGGGGCGGCGGCCCGACACGACCGCCGGGCCGACCCCACGACCCGACACAACCGCCGGGTCGACCCCACGACCCGACACGACCGCCGGGTCGACCCCAACGAAAGGAGCAATTGTGCCCGACGGAGTCAAGTACCTGATCGGACAGCAGAACCGCCTGAAGGCGCTGCTGAGCCAAGTCCCCCATCGTGGGCCGCAAGGAGGCATGGAGGAGCTGGGGATGCACATCGGTGCCCTGGCCAGCGTCCACGTCACAATCGAGAAGGAGCTGGTCTACCCCCTGCTCGTCGAGATCGAGCCCGACGAGGCTCACCGCTTCCACGACGAGATCCACGAGGCCCTGGCGACGGTCAACGCCTCGCCCCCAGGCGACCCGGAGATGTTCGCCGCCCTGCAGCAGCTCGGTGACACCCTCCTGCCGCACTTTGCCGAGGCGGAGGCAAGGGTATACCCCGCGCTGGAGTCACTCGGTGCCGAACGGATGGAAGAGCTCGGCCACCAGATCTACGCTCGCCAGCAGGAGCTGCTCAAGGAGCACCCCGACTACGTCAGCCCGGCTGCGGCGATCGTGCAGCCCGTCTTGTAATCGCCCACCCGTTGTCCCGCCAACGCACGAGCACCCGTTCAGACCTTGGCTCGCCGCCTCGATCGCCGCGACGGGACCAGCACCGTGACCAATAGGAGGATCGCCGCGGCCGCCAGGCCGCTGAAGATGGACACCAGCAGCGGCAACAGGTTCGAGGACGCCGGGGGAAGGGG
>JBOGGU010000137.1:0-3319 GCA_050744085.1 Acidimicrobiales bacterium | reverse complement strand
GTGGCTGGCGCCTGGCAGGAGGCCCGGGCAACTGGGCCTGGCTCGCACCACCCGGCCCAGCGCCAATGGGCTCGCCAGGCCCGGCTCCACCGCCTGGCCACACGGGGCCGGCGCCACCGCCTGGCTGGCGAGCCCCGCCCGTGGCCGGCGTTGGCCAGCCGAGCCTGTTCGACACCGCCGACCGCTGAGGACCAGCGCCGGGGCCGAGCACCCGCACCGAGCGGCGGCGCACTAGACGCCCATTCCTTTGGTCCGTGACAGGGCCCACGGTGCTCGGCGATGTACGAGATTGGCCTCCGTGCCAGCTCGGGACGGCCAGCTCGGAAGTCAAGTCGATTCGATTCAGAAGCAGGTCTCAACTCGTATGGCCCGCGCCCATGGCGGTGGCGCGGGAGCACGATCGCCGAGAAGCCCCACGACGACCTTGGTTCCGCCTGGGGCGGCTCTCGGCCAGGGCGTGAAGCCGTCGGTGAGGACCACGATCACGCCAGGACGAGGCTTCAGCCGAGCGGCTGCATCGATGCCAGCGCCCATATCGGTCCCCCCGCCGCCTACCAGCTCCACTTGACGAGCGCTGCTCACCCGCCGCGCGGGGGCCGCCGCCGTGTCGCAGGCGAGCACCTTGACCTGTCGGGAGAGCCCCATACCACTGAGGATCCCTTCCACCTCGGCCAGTGACCGGGCCAGCAGATCGTCGGTCATGCTGCCGGAGGTGTCGCAGACCACTGCGACTTCGGGGACGGGCCGACGCAGCGCCGGCAGGACCACGGCTCCAGCCACCGACGCTCGCCTCGACGGTCGGCGGTACGAGTAGTCCACCGCCCCTACGGTGTCTGCCACGGCACGGCGTAGCTCTGCGGCGAGCTCTCGCCGCCAGTCGATACGGGGCTGGAGGGTCTCGCTGGCCCAACGGAGGAGGCCCGCAGGCACGTTCCCCGCCTCTTGAGCGTGGCTCAGGCACTCCTGTGCCACCCGGCGGCGCAACAGCTCTGCCTCCCACGGCGACCGCGCCGACGGAACCTGAGAGGGATCAGCTGCAGCCGACCCTGGCTTCTCCCAGGATCTGGCCTGCCCATCGGCCCCGCTGCCAGTCGAGCGACCAATCAGGCGGGCCGTCAACTCTCGTTGCCCCACCCGTGGTTCTCGGCGCCTCAGTTGCCCTGACGATCTCGAAATAGTGCTCGGCCAGCCGCCCCGGCACGGCGCCGAGGTGGTGCGGCTGGACAGGAGTTCCAGGAAGCTCCAGCCCACCTGGGATCATGTCGTCGTTGATCTCGGCGTCGGCGCAGCGGACCCAAGTGCCCGCCTCCTCGTTTCCCACCTCCATCTCACGAGCCCTATCGCCGTGGCTGCGCAGCAGGTGGCACGCATGGTGAACCAGGACGCTTCCAAGCTGGGCCGAGGTCCACCCGGCGGCCACCGTTGGGTCCACCCACAGCCGCCAGCCCTCGTCGACAGCCACGGTGCCGATCCCTGGCGCCTCGACGACCTGGAGGGCGAACAGGCCGCTCGCCAAGTAGGGAAAATGGGCCGCCGCCCAGAGCCTGCTGGCAGCCAGGCCAGCGATGCCCCCTGGCCGCGAACGATCGGTCATCCGGGCAGCATCCCGGCCTCGCGCAGCAGGGGTGCGAACAAGCGGACCTCTGGTGGCAGCTCCACTCCGGCGGGCCTGCAGCGCGCCAGCACCCTCGCGGCCACGGCCACCGCGTCGGGGAATCCCGAGTCTGCTGCCATACCCAGCACCCGCCAGCCGGCGCACCACCGCTCGCCGCTGGGTTGGGCAGCCACCACTGCGGCCAGGGCCGTCAGGGCCGCATAGGCCCTGTCCCCCCGCTCGGGGAGCACAAACGAATCCGGGTCTGCCAGGATGGCCTCTGGGTCCGGCAGGTCCATCTCGATGACCCAGGCCAGGAACTCCACGCCGGCCCCATCACCAACAGCCCCGCGCACCAGCGCCGAACGAGCGTCCCCTCCGACCCCGGCAGCTCCGGCGGCAGCCCACAAGCGAGCTGCCATCTCCCAAGTCCTGGGGCTGGGCCAACCCCGTCCAGCCGAGGCGGCATCGGTCGGAGGGGCGATGGCCAACGCCGGCCGTACGTGCAGGAAGGCCGCCACCACCCCCATTGCCCGCGCCACCTCCAGCTCCCAGCCAGCCGGAAGGGCTGGGACATTCGGGGCCTCCCAGCCCCCGGCCAATCCCGCCGCCACCGCTCGGGGCTCCACCTCCCAGTTCAGGTGGCACAGCCGATTGGCCAGCGGGGCAGAGAGGTCCCACCCGTCGGCAGCCTGCTCGGGAGGGTTGGCGGCGGCCACTACCGCCACCTCCTCGGGCAGGGCCAGGTCGCCCACCACCCTTTCGAGGACAACCCGAAGCAGTGCCGCCTGGACCGCAGGGGGCGCGGTGGACAGCTCGTCCAGGAACAACAGCCCCCGACCCGCCTCACTGAGCCGCCTCGCCCAGCCAGGCGGGGCGAAACGCACCCCGTCGCCCACGACGATCGGCAGGCCTGCGAAGTCGGACGGCTCCCGTATGGAGGCGATCACCGTCTCACACGGCCAGCCCAAGGCCTGCGCCATCGCCCGGATCACGGACGTCTTGCCGGTCCCCGGCGCCCCCCACAACAGGACGGGCACCCTTGCCGCCACCGCTACGCCAAGGGCCTCGATGGCCGAGCCCTGACCGTTGGTTGTCATCCTGGCGCCTTTCTCAGCTTCCAGGAGCCTTCCTCGGAGCGAACCGCCAGTCGTTGCGGGTGGCACCCAACCTCGGCCAAGCCGAGCACCTCGGCGTCAGGCCAGGCGGCATCCACCACTGCCACTATCAAGTGACCCTCGACTAGGCCAATCCCGCAGCCCAGACTGTTGCCAGCCACTCCAGCGGCAGGTCCACCGACCAGCGGTTCTGCGAGCCGCTCGGTGACGGTCCAACTTCGCCCCACCCGTGGCCCTCGAACACGCCGACATCGACCTCGTCGGAGTCGATGGCCAGCCAAGCAGCGACCACCGGAGCCAGGCGACCGGCAAGGGCGGCCACCAGCGCAGGCTTCGCCGGGCCAGCGCCACCCTCGAGATTGCGATCAGCCCAACTCGCAGCGGCGGTACCCGCCAACCGCTGTTGGAACGGATACCCGAGAGCCATGGCCGAGAGCAGCTCCAGTCGTCGTCTCTGGGCTCGGTCCCACTCGGGGTCGGGGGTGGCGCGCATGGCCCACCTAGCAGAGAGCGGTCCGTGCGCAGACGAGCGGCTCCCTCGGACGGCGCCAGCGGGGGCGGGGGCGGGGGCGGGTGCGGTGCCGGGGGCGGGGGCGGGGGCGGGGCT
>JBOGGU010000136.1:0-2421 GCA_050744085.1 Acidimicrobiales bacterium | reverse complement strand
AAGCTTGGCGGGGGCAGCGCCGGGCACAACGGCCTGCGTTCGATCCAGGCCCACGTCCACGGGGATGGCTTCGTCCGGGTCCGCATCGGCATCGGCAAGCCGCCCGGCCGCCAGGGGGGTGTGGACTACGTGCTGCACGCCCCGCGGGGGCCCGAGCGGGCCAAGCTGGACGTGGCTGTCGAGGAGGCTGCCGACGCGGTCGAGGCGATCCTGGCCGATGGGGTGGACGTGGCGATGAACCACTACAACCAGGGGCCGCAGCCATGAACGACGCCTTCGTCATCCGGGTGAACATCCACCGCCAGCTCTGGGACGGCACCGTTTGCGAGAACCCGCTCCAGCACCACGACTGCCTGCAGCCAGAGACCTTCAAGGCGGACTACTGCGCCCACGGCATCGCCAGGTGCTTTTTCGTGAACCTCTTTCATGCCCAGTCCCCCTCGATGAGGCTCCCGAAGGGACAAGAGGCGCACCGAGCCGTCTTCGAGCATCGGAACCCAAGCGCTGGGGACATTGCCTTCTTCTGGGGGAGCTACGGGGATCGGGCCAACAACTTCGTGGTTGGCCTGTGGGAGGTCAGTGCTTTCGACGACAGCGATCCGAAGGACTTTGTCATCAGGGGCAAGCCCGGGACCGCCGTTCGCCTGCCCGCCAGGACGGTCCCCTACGACGTGCTCAGCAAGCGGGTGGCGCGCAGCGTCGGAGGCGACGCGGTCCGATTCCTTCCTGCCCAGAGCATCTCCATCGTGGTGAGCCACCTCTTGCAGGCAGCCGAGGACGACTACAATCGGCTCTTCGCCGCGGGGCGCAACACCGACGATGCCCGCGCCGCGAAGGCCTCCCTTAGCGGGCTGGCTGCCGGCCTCCCCGAGGTCGCGCAGGGCCATCTCACCCATCGCATCGTGATCCCACCGGGCCTGGCGCGGCCTCCTCCGGGCCTGGCCCAGCCTCCGCTGGCGCCCAGCCGCGCCCCCGCGCCGGGCGCCCAGGCTTCTCCGCCATCACCCGCCCGTATCCCGGCGCGGACCCGTCTCCCGGTGGCCGCGAGCAGCGGTCGGGCAGTGGACAGCTTCCCTCAGCAGCTGGTCCAGGATTACACCGTGGCGCTGCGAGTGTCGCCGCTGGTGCTGCTGGCTGGCCCTTCTGGATCGGGAAAGACGTTCTTGACCCGGGCGTTTGCGGAGTCGGTAGGAGCGGCATACTGCCTGGTCGCGGTCAGGCCGGACTGGCGGGCCAACGAGGACCTGCTCGGCTACCTTCAACCGTTCGGCGCCGACTTCGTGGCGGGTGCCTTCACGCTTCATGTCGCTGCGGCGGCTGCTGAGCACGACGCGGCAAAGCGCGAGGGCCGCCCCGCCCGCCCCTATCACCTGTGCCTGGACGAGATGAACCTTGCCCGGCCCGAGCACTACCTCGCCGAGGTGCTCTCCAAGATGGAGCTGGAGGAGCCAGATCGAGTCCTGCGGCTCTACGAGGCCCCCTCGGACCAGGGCTTCCCCCGTGAGGTTCGCCTGCCCCCCAACCTGTCGATAGTGGGGACCGTCAACAACGACGACACCACCTACCCGTTCTCGCCCAAGGTCCTGGACCGAGCCGTCTACCTGATTTGCGACCACATCGACCTGAAGAAATTCTTCGCCGCGCGTAGCGGCGCCGTCGACGACTTCGTGGCCCCGATCGTCTTGGAGCTCGACGGGATCCTTCGCCAGGCCGGTATCCGGATCGGCTATCGCGTCGCGGGCAAGGTGGCTGACTGGGTGACCCTGGCAGTTGGCCAAGGCGTTGCCGAGCTCGACGCCCTGGACGGCGCGGTCCGCCACTTGGTACTGCCGCGGATGCGTCTCTTGCGCTCCGAGCCCGCCCACGCCGAGGCTCTGAGCCAGCTCAGGTCCTACCTGGTTGGCCTCGGCCCCCCGGACACGGACGCCATGGCGCGCTCGACAGAGTTCCTCGACGCGTTGGAGTCCACCTTGCGCCGGCGCGAGGTCGCTTTTGGCCAGCTCGAGACTTGACCATGGCTCAGGTCATCGTGTGCCTCGACAGGGATGTGCTCGCGGAGGGACAGACCCTGTCAGTTGCCGAGACCCGCAAGCTGACCTTTGCAGTCTTTGGCGCCCCCGCCGGGGCGACCCTGGCCGTCGGGGGAGACCGGGTGCCCTTGGTTCCTGTCGGGGACCGGCCGCACCTGCCCCTACCCGGCCCCGCCCCGCCCGGCCCGGCCCCGCCCGGCTCGGCCCCGGCTGTGCTGGTCGCCGATCCCGTCTGGGTGGAGCATGCGGCGACCGAGCACCTGGTGGGGGACTGCCTGGTCAGCTTGCACGGCCCGGGCGGGGCGCCCTTGTGGCATGCCACACTCCGGCGACAACCGTCCCGCATCACGTCGGACCAGCACCGCTGGCTGCTGGACGAGCTGCGCAGGCG
>JBOGGU010000135.1:0-1667 GCA_050744085.1 Acidimicrobiales bacterium | reverse complement strand
GCCCCGACCCCCGCCGCCGCGCCGGCCGCCCCACCCCCGGCCGCCCCCCCCGCCGACCCGACCCCGGCTATGTTGCGCATATCGGCTGTGACCGGGGCCGGGTTGGAGACGTTCTTGGGCGAGGTGGCACGCCTGGTAGAGCACGCAAGGTCCGCCGCTGTCGACGCCACTTCCAACCGGCCCGTGGCCGTGGTGGTCCACCGGCCCCGACCGGAGGGGGTCGACGTGGCTCGGGACCTGGCTGGAGATTGGCTGGTGTCTGGCCGTTCGGCGGAGCGCGCCGTCGCTGTGAGCGATATCAACGACCCAGGCGCACTGGTGCACGTCCAGCGCCGGCTCCGGCGCCTGGGCGTGGATCGGGCGCTGGCAAGGGCGGGAGCACACGAGGGTGACCTGGTCCACGTCGGCGGGTTCAGCTTCACCTACGAGCACGACAGCCAGTGATTGTCGTAGCGAAAGTAGGGACCTCCTCCATCACCGACGGTACCGGCGAGATCGACCTGCCCGCCATCGCCAAGCTGTGCGCCGAGGCAGTCGGCCTGCGAGCCCTCGGGCACTCGGTGGTGCTGGTGACCTCGGGGGCTATCGCCGCCGGCCTGGCGCCGCTCGGCCTGGCGCCGCTCGGCCTGGCGCGCCGGCGCAGCACTGACCTCGCCACGCTTCAGGCTGTGTCAGCAGTCGGCCAGAGCCGGCTGATGCGCGTCTACGACGACGCCTTGGCCACCCAGGGGGTGCTCGGTGGGCAGGTGCTCCTGGCTGCTCCCGACTTCGTTGTCCGCCAGCAGTACCTGCACGCCCGTCAGACCCTCACCCGTCTCCTGGAGCTGGGTGTGGTCCCGGTGGTCAACGAGAACGACGCCGTCGCGGACGACGAGATCCGCTTTGGCGACAACGACCGTCTTGCCGCGTTGGTGGCCCACCTGGTGAGGGCGGACTTGTTGGTGCTGCTGACCGACACGGCAGGCTTGTTGAGCGCAGACCCACGCCTTGGCGGAACGGGGTCGCTCATCGAGGAGGTGGTCGAGATCGACCGCGAGCTGGAGGCTCTGGCTGGAGGTGCAGGTAGCGCAAGCGGCAGCGGTGGAATGGCCTCCAAGCTCGCCGCCGCCAAGATCGCCGCATGGTCAGGCATCCGCACGGTGATAGCCGCCGCCGACCGACGGGACGTGCTCGCCGAGGCGGTCGCGGGCGCATCCGGTGTCGGGACGGTGGTGCGGCCTCGCAACCGCCGCCTGGGTGCTCGCAAGCTGTGGATCGCCTTCGCCGTCGGCTCTGCGGGCACCCTGGTAGTTGATGCCGGTGCTCGCCGGGCACTCCTCGACGAGGGCCGGTCCCTGCTGCCCGCCGGGGTTACAGAGGTGCGGGGGGACTTCGTTGCCGGCGACGCGGTGGAAGTCTGCGACCTGAGCGGCGAGGTGTTCGCCAAGGGCCTGGTCAGGCACTCATCCACGCAGCTCAGCGGCTGGGCCGGGCGCCGCAGTGCGGAGCTGCCTCCCGAGCTGCCTCCCGAAGCCCTCCATCGTGACGACCTCGTGCTGCTGAACTAGATATCCCACGGTCGCAAATGTCAAGCCGCGGCCGGAAGTTTTTCCACACGGTGCCCCCAAGCGATGGACTCGTCGTAGGAGGCGTGGTGGGCAAGACAGCCGTGCAAGATGCCGACCAGG
>JBOGGU010000134.1:0-18114 GCA_050744085.1 Acidimicrobiales bacterium | reverse complement strand
CCGGCAGTCCCCGCAAGGGGGCCCGGCTCGGGGGCAGCGCAGCGCACCAGCGGGCGATGCTGGCCAACCTGGTCGCCTCGCTGATCGCCGCGGAAGCCCTTGTGACCACCGAGGCCAAGGCCAAGGCGCTGCGCCCGGTCGCCGAGCGCTGCATCACCAAGGCCCGGAAGGGCGGGCTGCACAACCGGCGCCAGGTGCAGGCATTCCTCCGTGACCCGGACATGGTCTACAAGCTCTTCTCCGACATCGGTCCCCGCTTCATCGACCGGTCCGGGGGCTACACCCGCATCCTCAAGCTGGGCCCCCGCCACGGGGACAACGCCCCCATGGCCCGCATAGAGCTGGTCAGCTAGCGGCTCCGGCTCCGGCTCCGGCTCCGGTGGAGCCGGTCCGCGCCTGGCGCCGGCTCCGGCTCACCGTCGCCTACGACGGCTCCGGGTTCGCCGGGTTCGCCGCCCAGCCGGGCCAGCGCACGGTGTCGGGGGTGCTGGCCGGGGCCATAGCCAAGGTGGTCGGGGAGCCCGTGGCGCTCACCTGTGCGGGGCGGACCGACTCCGGGGTGCACGCCTGGGGCCAGGTGGTGCACTCCGACGTCCCGACGATCCTGCGAGGTGGTGCGCTGGAACCCTCCCGCCTGGCCAGGTCGTGCAACTCGATGCTAGGCCCCGAGGTGGTGGTCAGGGAGGCCTCCTGGGCGGCGCCCGGATTCGACGCACGGCGCTCGGCCCTCTCGCGCGCTTACCGCTACCAGATCCTGTGCGGCCCGGCAGCCGACCCGGCCCTGGCAGGGCTGGCATGGCACCTGGCGGATGCCCTCGACGTGGCGGCGATGCACACGGCCACCGAGGCGATACTTGGGGAGCACGACTTCTCGGCCTTCTGCCGGCGCCCGCCCGACGGGGGCTCGTTGGTGCGCCGGGTCCTGGCTGCGGGTTGGAGCAGCTCCGAGGTGCGCGCTGGCGTGCTGGTTCGGTTCGACGTGGAGGCCTCCTCTTTCTGCCACCAGATGGTCAGGTCCCTGGTGGGGACCCTCATCGAGGTTGGCAGGCGCCGGCGTCCGGCGGGGGCCATGGCCCAGGTGCTCCGTGGCCGGGACCGGGCCGCCGCCGCCTCGCCAGCGCCTCCTCAGGGCCTGTGCCTGTGGGCGGTGCGCTATCCCGAGTGGTGCGAGGCCGAGCCGAGCACGCCCGAGCCGAGCAAGCCCGAGCCGAGCGAGGCCGAGCCGAGCACGCCCGAGCCGAGCACGCCCGAGCCGAGCGAGGCCGAGCCGAGCGCGCCCCCGCCGAGCGCGCCCCCGCCGAGCGCGCCCGAGCCCTCCTGAGGCCGAGGGAGGTGCTCGGCGAGGAGGGCTCGGGCGGGGGGGACATGGCCGGGAGCTCCGGGAGGGGGCCGGGAGCTCCGGGCGGGAGAGGTCGTACCTCGGAGGGTGCGGCCCGCCCCGGGGTCAGATGCTGGAGGTCAGAGAGGACAGGATGCCGGTGACCTCCGAGAGGACACCGCTGCTCAGCGCCGAGGTGCCTCCAAAGGCGGTGAGCCCGCTCAGGACCGACTTGTTCACTGACAGCCAGCTGGCAAGGGCCGTAGGCAGGCTGCCGGTCGGGTTGGTGAGCAGCATCGGAGCGCCCTGCTGGGCCAGCAGCGGGACCGCGGAGAGGGCGTCGGGGAAGTCGGCCCCCGATGCCAGGCCGATCGACTTCACGGCGTTGAAGAAGGTCGAAGCCACCATGGTCGCGGTCCCGAAGCGGTCGGTCCCCACGACTGGGATTGCCGAGGGGTCAGCGGTGGCGGCGGGGCCGCCGATGGCGTAGAGCACGTCGGTGGGGTGAGCGGCCAGGTATGCCGCGGTCTCAGGCGCCTGGGTGGCGCCATCGGTGAGCAAGATCGCTGCGTGGTGAAGTGCTGCTGCGGGCCCCGCCGACAGGGCGTCGGGGAAGTTCATGCCCGTGGCCTCCAGGATCATCGAGGGGTTGATGACCTTGGCAATGTCCACGGCCGTGGCGAAGCGGTTGCTCCCGGCGAGGTGCTGAACCGTAAAGCCGGCATGGGTGATGGCGTCGGACACCGCCGAGCTGAGGGCGCTGGTGCCGCCGAGGACATAGACGGGGCTGCCGGGCGGCAGGACCCGGATGATCTCGTCCAGGACTGCCTGGGGGATCTGGCCCGAGCTGCTCAGCAGCAGCGGGCCGCCGACAGCGGAGGCCAGGGGCCCGCCCGCAAGGGCGTCGGAGAAGCTGGAGTCGTTGGCGACCACGACCGCCTTGGCAGAGCCGGCCTTCGGGTACGCCGCCTGGGAGGCCGCGATGGATGTAGCTATGCGGTCGGCGCCGGAGACGTGAGTGACCTGGGCGCCGGTGCTCGTGGTCGGGGCCTGCGCCCCAGCCGTCCCAGCCGCCAGCATCGTCAGTGAACCTGTGGCGACTGCAAGCGCGGACACCGCCCCTGCGACCTTGTGCCTGCTGCGTGCGCTCATCGTCGTGCCTCCTCCTGGGTTTGGGAACCTTCAGGAGAAGCTTCGACAGCGCAGGCAGGTCCACCAATAGGCACTTCGGGTCATTTGTGGTAGTCAGCGCTGGCTACCCGGCCCAGGTCAGCCCAGGAGGTTGAGGCCCCCCAACCCGACGGCTGACAGAGCGGCGCGCAGCTCGATGGTCACCCAGCTGAGCCGGTCGAAGGCCAGGAGGATGCCGAAGCAGGCGAGCAGGACGGCGGACACCACCGTGATCGCATTGAGGTGGCGCTTCACCCAGGCGAAGGCCCCTGTCAGGCGCCCGGCCGCCAGTCCTGTAGCCAGGAACGGCACGCCCAGCCCCAACGAGTAGGCGCCCAAGAGGGCCGCACCGTGGGCCACCTGGCCCTGAGCCGCCGCGATTGTGAGAACCGAGGCCAGCACCGGGCCGATGCAGGGGGTCCAGCCGAATCCGAAGGCCACGCCCGCAAGGGGGGCAGTGTAGGGGCCCATACGCGACGGGCTGGGGTGGAAGCGGCGTTCCTGGTACAGCCGGGGGGCCGAGATGACCAGGGAGCCGGCCAGGAAGGCCGCCATCGCCACCAGCACCAGGCCCGAGATCCGGGTGAGGAGGATCTGGTGCCTGAGGAGCAGCGACCCGGCCCAGGTGGCCGGGAGGCTGAGGGCTATGAACACTGCAGAGAAACCCGCGATGAACAAGACAGTGTCCCGGGTGATCCGGCCCAGGTGGCGGCTCGCCCCGGCCTGCACCTCCGACACGTCCAAGCCGGTGATCACCGACAGGTACGCCGGGACGATGGGCAGCACGCAGGGGGACAGGAACGACACCAGGCCCCCGGCGAACGCGGCCAGGAGCGAGAGACCCACGCGCCCGAACCATAGCCCGTACCGAGGCCGTCCCCAAGGCGAGGCCGCTGGCGGGATCACCTAGCCTCGGCGGGGCCCCGCACCGGGCGGGAGTGGGCGCGGGTGTGGGGCGGCACCGAGCAATATTCCTCCGAAGGGCTTTACAGAGCCGTAACACAAGCTGGCCTACCCTGGGCGGGTGCCCGAGACCTTCGCCGAGGACCGCCGGGCACTGCTCGCCGACCCTTGCCTGCGCGGCCTGGAGCTGGCCAGGGCTCATGCGGACCTGGTGGACTCCTGGCTGGCTGGTCTCCTCGGAGACGAGGCGGGCGTGGCGCTGGTGGCGGTCGGCGGGCACGGGCGCAGGGAGCTGTTCCCGGCGAGCGACCTCGACCTGGTGCTCGTGCATCGGGGGCGCCGGAGCATCGCCGCCATCGCCGCCATCGCCGAGCGGGTGTGGTACCCGGTCTGGGATGCGCACCTCGCCCTCGACCACAGCGTGAGGACGGTCAGGGAGGCACTGGCGGTGGCCCGCGACGATCTCAAGGCCGCCCTGGGGCTCCTCGACGCCCGGTTCGTGGCGGGCGACCCCGACCTCGCGGCCGACCTGGTCGAGCGGTCGCGGCGCCAGTGGCGTGACGGCGCCCGGCGCAACCTCGGGCTGCTCGAAGCGATGTGTGCCGAGCGCCACGAGAACGAGGGGGAGCTGGCGTTCCTCCTGGAGCCGGACATCAAGGAGGCCAAAGGTGGCCTGCGCGACCTCACCGCCATCAGGGCCATGGCCGCCGGCGCCCCCATCCTGGGCCCGAGCCTGGCCGAGGTCGAACCTGCTCTTGCCCAGTCGGCTCGGGTCCTGTCCGATGTCCGCGTCGAGCTCCACCGCCAGTCTGGGCGCGACCGCCTCCTCCTCCAGGAGCAGGACGCGGTGGCGGCCGCGCTCGACGTGGCCGACGCCGACGTGCTGATGGCGCAAGTGGCGGGCGCGGCTCGCACGCTGGCATGGGCATGCGACGATGCCTGGAGGAGGGTCCGTTCGTGGCTGGCGGGGCCGCGAGGCAGGGCGGTCGCTCCCGAGCAGGTGCTCGGCCCGGGAATCGTCCTGCGGGAGGGGGAGGTCGAGGTGCTCGGCTCAGCGCCACTTGCCGATCCCGGCCTGATCCTGCGAGCCGCGGACGCTGCAGCGAATAATAGGGCTCGGTTGAGCCGGGCCGCCCTCTCCACTCTCGCCATGCGTTCGCAAGGGCTGGACCCCCTGTCCCCCTGGCCCCCCGAGGCCCTCCAGGCCCTGGTGTCGCTGCTGGGCGCGGGCCGCCCGGCCGTCGAGGTGCTGGAGGACCTGGACCAGTGGGGGCTGCTGGTAAGGGTCCTCCCTGAATGGGCGCCGGTCCGCAGCCGCCCGCAGCGCAACGCGTACCACCGCTTCACCGTCGACCGCCACCTCCTGGAGGCCGCCGCTGGAGCCGCGGCG
Organism: Acidimicrobiales bacterium; assembly: GCA_050744085.1. Taxonomy (GTDB): domain Bacteria; phylum Actinomycetota; class Acidimicrobiia; order Acidimicrobiales; family JAJPHD01; genus JAVKSL01. The sequence continues at coordinate 13,333 of JBOGGU010000134.1, read as the reverse complement.
CTGGTTCGCAGGGTCGGCCGTCCTGACCTGCTGCTCGTCGGGGCACTGCTCCATGACCTGGGCAAGGGCTATCCGGGGGACCACAGTCAGGCCGGCATCGCCTTGATGGAGGAGATAGGGCCTCGGCTTGGCTTCTCGCCCGAGGACGTGGCCTACCTGGTGGCCATGGTGCGGCACCATTTGCTCCTTCCGGACGTCGCCACCCGGCGGGACCTGACGGACCCGTCGACGATAGAGACGGTCGCCGGGGCCGTGGGGGATCGCACGACGCTCGACTTGCTGGCGGCGCTCACAGAGGCCGACTCGCTGGCCACCGGCGACTTGGCCTGGAGCCCGTGGAAGGCGGGCCTGGTCGGCGAGCTGGTGGACAAGGTGGGACGGGCCCTCGCTGGGCAGCCGCCAGCGCCGCTGCCGGCCTTCCCGCTTGCGCGGCACAAGGAGCTGGTGGCCCGAGCCAGCGAGGGCTGGGTGGTGGTCGGCAAGGGTGACCGCCTGACCGTGGTGGCTCCCGACAGAGCAGGATTGTTTTCCCTGGTTACTGGGGCGTTGGCCCTGGAGGGGCTCACCGTGCTGTCCGCCGATGCCTGGTCGGGGATCTGGGACGGGGCCGCCGTGGCCGTGTCGGAGCACGTGGTGCGCCCCGAGCTGGGGGGCGACCCGGACTGGGACAACCTGCGAGCCAGGTTGGCAGAGCTTGCCGGCGCCCCCGAGCTGGTGGAGCCGGCGCTGGCGCGGCGCTCGCGCACCTACTCCGGCCGGCAGGGCCGCACCGGGCTGGGCGGGTCGGGGCTGGGCCGCACCGGGCTGGGCCGCGCCGGGCTGGGCGGGGCCGGGCTGGGGCACACCGCAGAGGTGCGGTTCGACCTGGACGCTTCGTCCAGCGCAACTGTGGTGGAGCTGTGGGCCGCCGACGAGCTCGGCCTGCTGCACCGGGTGACCCGGGCGCTCGCCAACCTCGGCCTCGACATCCGTCACGCCAAGGCCCAGACGCTGGGCCACGAGGTCGTGGACACTTTCTACGTGCTCGACGCCACGGGGGCCAAGCTGACCGATCCCGGGGCCCTCGCCTCCCTCGAAGCCGCCCTGCTGTCCGCTGCCGGGGCGCCGGCGGCGGCGCAGGGTTAGCGCCGCGCTCAGCAGCACTAGGTTGGGTGATGTGCAGCGACCTGGCTCTGGCTCGGGTGAGCTACCGCGACCGGAGGGCGATCTCGGGCGGGTGTGGACCGTGCCCAACGGGCTCTCTGCGGTTCGCTTGGCCTGCGTGCCAGTGTTCCTGTGGCTGTTGTTCGGACCGGCTGACATAGTGGCGGCGGCAGTGCTTCTCGCCGGGCTGGGCTGCACCGACTGGGTGGACGGGTACGTGGCCCGTCGCTTCGGCCAGGTCTCCACGCTGGGCAAGGTCCTCGACCCCACTGCCGATCGGGTGCTGCTCGCAGCGGGTGCGGTGGGGGGACTGGCGTTCGGGGCCGTGCCGATCTGGGTGTTTGCAGTGGTCGTGGCCCGTGAGGCGACGGTGGCTGCGGGTGCGCTGGTGCTGGTGGCCTGCCGCGCTCCCCGCATGGACGTGGTGTGGCTGGGCAAGGCCGGGGCGTTCGGGCTGATGGTGGCCCTCCCACTGTTCTTGCTGGGGCACTCGGCGCTGTCGTGGCACAGTGTTGCCTTTGACTTCGCGCTGGTGTACGCCATCCCTGGCATGGTGCTGGCTTGGGCCTCCATGACCGACTACGTCCCACGGGCGCGCAGGGCCCTGGCGGAGAGGGCCGCTCGGCCGGTGGCCGGGCCGTCGGACCGGCCGGTCCTGGGCTGAGGGCTATGGTTGCTGCGGTGAACGTGCCCGACGAGCTGCGCTACACAGCCGACCACGAGTGGGTCCGCGTCGAGGGGGCCGGGCTGCGCCTGGGCATCACAGCGTACGCAGCCGACGCGCTCGGCGATGTCGTGTTCGTGGCCCTCCCAGAGCCGGGGACCCGGGTGACCGGGTCCGCCGCCTTCAGCGAGGTCGAGTCGACCAAGTCCGTGTCGGACATCTACGCCCCCGTCGACGGGGTAGTGTCGGAGGTGAACACCGACCTGGCAGACTCGCCCCAGCGCCTCAACGAGGATCCTTATGGGGAGGGCTGGATCTGCGTGATCGAGCCGACGACGGCGGGTGCTGCCGAGGGCCTGATGGACGCAGACGGTTACCGGGCCATGATCGCCGACTGAGCTCCCTGGGCAGGCCGGACGGGCGGCGAGGCGGGGGAGGGAGTACCGTAGCTGGTGTGCAGTGCGAAGAGTGTGGCCATGCCAACCAGCCCGAAGCCAACTTCTGCTCGTCCTGTGGAGCGGTGATGCGACCGACCGACGATACGACGGTGACTTTCGTCCCGACGGACGCCAACCCGCACCCGAGCGCGGAGCCAGAGGAGGATGTGGGGTTCAGCCTGACCGAGGTGCCCCACGGCACCGGGATACTCGTAGTCAAACGGGGGCCCAACGCAGGGTCACGCTTCGTCTTGGAGGCCGACGTGACCAGGGCCGGCCGCCATCCCGAGAGCGACATCTTTTTGGACGACATCACCGTCTCCCGGCGTCACGCCGAGTTCGCCTCCAAGGGGCAGGGTTTCGTGGTACGCGACGTGGGCTCACTCAACGGGACCTACCTCAACCGGGAGCGCATCGAGCAGGCTGACCTGGCGAGTGGCGACGAGGTGCAGATTGGGAAGTTCAAGCTGGTGTTCATCGCGGGGCCACCCAGGGACTCCGAAGGGTAGGGGCAGGCAGAGTTGGCGGAGCGCGCGTTCTTGTCCATCGGGGATGTCCTGGCACTGCTGAAGGACGAGTTCCCTGACGTCACGATCTCCAAGATCCGCTTCCTCGAGAGCCAGGGCCTGCTCGATCCGGAGCGGACACCTTCTGGGTACCGCAAGTTCTACGACGCCGACGTGGACCGGCTGCGCTGGATCCTGCGCCAACAGAGGGAGCACTTCCTGCCGCTCAAGGTGATCAAGGGTCGCCTGAGCGGGGGGGCGCAGCTGGAGCCGGATGAGGAGGACGAGGTCGGGGAGCCTGGCGAGAATGGGTCCGCGCCGCCCAGAGGCTTGCCAGGGCGGCCGGCGGTTCAAGCGCTGGAGCCGCCGCCGGTCGCGAGTGTCGCTGCGGGGCCTGGTGGGGCGGCGGGGCCTGGCGGGGCGACGGGGGCTGGCGGGGCGGGGGCTGGCGGGGCGGCGGCTGCCGGTCCGGCGGCTGGCGGGGCGGTCTTGGCGGAGCCCGGCCCGGCGGCTGGCGGGGCGGTCTTGGCGGAGCCCGGCCCGACGGAGGCGAAGCCCTCCGGAACGGAGTACGCCGGAGGGGCACCTGCCGGAGGGGCACCTGCCGGAGGGGCACCTGCCGGAGGGGCACCGTCTGGAGGGGCACCTGCCGGAGGGGCACCTGCCGCTACGGGAGCGACCCCCAGTCCACTGAGCGCGGGCCCTGCAGCCATGAGCCTCACGGCTGACGAGCTGACCCGTGCAAGCGGGCTGTCCCCCGACGGAGTCGCCGAGCTGGAGCGATACGGCCTTCTGTCCGGGCGGGCCGTGGCGGGAACCACCTACTACGACGAGGAGGCGTTCACCGTCGCCACAGCTGCCGCTGGATTCGCCGCGCACGGCATCGAGCCACGCCACCTGAGGATGTACAAGACTGCGGCCGACCGGGAAGGCGATCTGTACGAGCAGGTGGTGACACCCCTGCTCAAGCAGCGCAACCCAGCGGCTCGAACCCGTGCCGTCGCTGACCTGGCCGAGCTGGCCCGCCTGGGCCAGCGCCTCCGAGCCTCTCTGCTGCGGGTTGCGCTCAGGGAGCACACCGGCGGTTGAGGGTCCTAGCGGGCCCGTCCGAGCTCCGTGCCGAGGTGCGTCGCCTGGGTGCGGAGGTGTCCGCTGCCTACCCCGACGGAGTGACGATGGTCGCGGTCCTGAAGGGCGGGATCTGGTTCCTGGCCGACCTGGCGAGGCAGATCTCGGTGCCTTGCCAGGTGGACTTCCTCGCCGTTTCGTCCTACGCGGAGGGCAGCGGCCGGGTGAGGCTGGTGAAGGATCTGGACATCGACATCGCTGGATTGGACGTTGTCCTGGTAGAGGACATAGTGGACACCGGCCTCACTCTCTCGTACCTGCTCGCAGAGCTGGGCCGGAGGGGGCCTGCTTCCCTGGAGGTTTGCGCCCTTCTGGACCGGCAGGTGCGCAGGATCGTGCCCACCTCGCTGCGGTTCCGGGGTCAAGCCATAGGAGACGAGTTCGTGGTTGGCTACGGGCTGGACCACGCCGAGCGCTATCGCAACTTGGACCGCATCGTCGCAGTCGACCCCGCAGCGCTGGCCTTGGACCCCGATGCGCACGTGAGCGAGCTCTTCAGCGGGTAAGTTGGACCCATGGTCGAGGTGCGTCTGACTGCGGTGCGGGTCGACCTGCAATCCAATACGCCTGTGGTGCTCTTGCAAGAGCCGGTTGGCGCCAAGCGGACGCTTCCGATCTTCATAGGGCCACAGGAGGCCACGGCCATCGCACTGGCTCTCCAGGGACTGCCTACCCCCCGGCCGATGACGCATGACCTGATGAAGGACCTCTTGGGTCTATTGGGCGCCACCCTCGAACAGGTGGTGATAACCGAGCTGATCGGCACGACCTACCATGCAGAGCTGCACCTGCTCAGAGGTGGCAAGGCCCTGACCTTGGATTGCAGGCCGTCGGATGCCATAGCGCTCGCCGCCCGAACCGGGACCACCCTGCATGTCGCCGACGAGGTCATCAACGCCGAGGGGGTGATCCTGTCGGTCGAGGAGGAGGACGAGGGCGCCAACCCAGACGAGATCCTCGCCGAGTTCCAGGATTTCCTCAACCAGGTGAAGCCGGAGGACTTCAGCTCCTGACCTCCTGACCTCCTGACCTCCTGACCTCCTGACCTCCTGACCTCCTGACCTCCTGACCTCCTGACCTCCTGACCTCCTGACCTCCTGGGGCTCCTGGGGCTCCTGGGGTGGATGGTGTGGGTGTGGTCGTTGACTGGGAGCGCAGAGCGACGTAGGATCGTCTCAGAGCCGTAAGTACGTGCCTGTGACCACAGACAAAGGAGTTGTGCCAAATGAGCGCACCGGAAAGCGATGGGGCATCAGGTCGGCCCGACGCGAGTCGGATTGACTCCTACGGAGGCCCACAGGTGTGCAAGCTGGTCGGTATAACCTACCGCCAGCTCGACTACTGGGCTCGTACCGACCTTCTGCGACCTTCTGTCAGCGAGGCTCGGGGGAGCGGCAGCAGGAGGAGGTACGCCTATACCGACTTGGTCGAGCTCAAGGTCATCAAGCAGCTCCTGGACGGGGGAGTGTCCCTCCAGGCAACCCGGCGGGCGATCCAGTGCCTGCGAGAGAACCTCGGTGCGGACCTTGGGTCGGCCAACCTGGTGTTGGCGGGTTCCAGCTCCGTCCTCGCCCGCAGCGGCGAGGAGGTAGTTGACCTGGTCAGGGGTGGTCAGGGCGTCCTTAACATCGTGCCCCTGGGAGGGCTCGTGGAGGCACTGGATGCGGCGATCAGCCGACTCGACTCCTCACCGGCTGCGGGGCGGCGGAGAGCGGCTGTGGTGAGCGAGCCCGCCAGCGGGGTGAGCGGCCCGGAGGCCGGCCGGCCGCCTGGCCTGGCCCTGGGGGGGTAGGCCAGTCCGATGAGCGCGCCGGGCGAGCACACGGAGGAGGTACGGCCGCACCAGGTCGTGCGCTTTGCCCACAACTCCGAGCGCCAGTTCGCCAAGCTCCTCGACTTCTACGGGGTGGTGTGGGAATACGAGCCCGTCGAGTTCGTCCTGGAAAGGGATCGCAAGGGGCAGCCAGCGGCCGCGTTCCGACCGGATTTCTACCTGCCAGCCCACGACTTGTTCATCGAGATCACGACCCTCAATCAGAAGCTGGTGACCAAGAAGAACCGCAAGGTGCGCCGGCTCACCGAGCTGCACCCCGAGGTGAAGGTGAAGATCCTCTACCAGCGTGACTACCTGAGCCTCCTGGTCAAGTACGGGCTCGAGCCGCCTGACAAGATGGGTGCTGGTAAAGCCGTTGCGCCCCCCGCTGGGGGGGAGGTAGTGGGGGTGATCGAGGTGAGGCAACTGGTCGATCCGGACCTGGGCAAGATGAGGGGCCAGGAAGCCTCCTGAGCAGGCCAGATGCCGGGGGTGAGCTGGCCGCCATCGAGCGCATTCGCCGCCTCTTGTCCGAGACCCCCCCTCCTGAGGGGGAGGTGTGGATTGGCGACGACGCCGCCGTGCTCCGGCTTCCCGCGCGCGGGCAGGCACTTCTTCTGGCTACCGATGCCGTGGTTGCCGGTGTGCACGCCGACCTGGAGCTGGTCGGGTTGGACGACTTCGGGTGGAAGTCGCTCGCAGCGGCAGTGAGCGACATAGCTGCGATGGGCGGGGTCCCGGGTCACTGCCTGGTCAGCGTCCTGGGGCCGCCCGACACTGATTTGGACCAGCTCTACCGGGGACTGTCGGCAGCTGCGAAGCGTTGGGCCTGCCCGATCGTGGGGGGGGATCTGGTGAACGCTCCAACGTTGGCCGTGTCGGTGGCGGTGACCGGCTGGGTCCCTTCGGGTTGTCGAGCGGTGCTGCGCTCGGGCGCCCGACCGGGAGACCTTATCTTCGTCACCGGCAGCCTGGGCGCCTCGGCAGCCGGCCTGGCGATCTTGCGAGACGCGAGCCCCGACCCGGCGAGCCCCGACCCGGCGAGCCCCGACCCGGTTGGGGAGCGTCTTGTCGTCTCCCACCGACGTCCGCTGGCGCGAGTTGCCGAGGGCCTCGCTGCCTCCGCTGGCGGAGCCACTGCGATGATCGACGTCTCCGACGGCCTGGCCACAGACCTCGCCCATCTGGCGAGTGCTTCTGGAGTCGGCTTCTCGCTCAACGATGTCCCGGTGGCGGAAGGGGCGAGCCTCGCTGACGCGCTGGGAGGGGGCGAGGACTACGAGCTGATCTTTGCCGCACCTGACGAGGGGGCGGTCATGGCCGCCTTCGCTGCGACTGAGTCGGGGGCGCCTCGCCTCATCGGCAGGTGCACGTCGGACCCGTCAGAGCGCCTACTGCGAGGAGAGCAGCTGGGCAGGCTCGGTTGGGAGCACGAGTGGGGCTGAGTCGGTTGTTCCCGGGTTCCCCCTGGCGCGCTCGACCATGTCGGCAAGCGTGAAGGAGTCCAGGTGGGTGCGCATGTGACCGCCCACCTCGGACCACACGGCGAGCAACACGCACTGGCCCTCGTGGTCGCAGGCCCCGTTCTCGTGAGGAAGCCCGAAGTCACCAGCAGCGATTGGACCGTCCACCGCGCTCACGATCTGTCCCAGGGTCACCTCGCGCGGTGATCGAGCGAGCACGTAGCCCCCTCCTACGCCCCGCTTGGAGCGGACCAGCCCCGCTCCTTTGAGTGCGAGGAGGATCTGCTCGAGGTACGGCTGGGGCAAGCCGGTCCGCTGGGCCAAGTGGTGCACCGAGGTGGGCTCGGCCTCGCCGTGCAGGGCCAGCGAGAGTAGAGCGCGGCTGGCGTAGTCACCCCGAGTCGAGACCTTCACCCTCGCCATCCTAGCTTCAGGGAGGGGAGCGGGTCCTCACGGGTAGTGGGTGTGGGGCGCGTGGCAGAGCCCCGCTCGGGCCGTAGGCCCGACTTCTCCTGCTTGAGCTGGACGGGACCGAGCAGTGATACACCCCGATGCGATAATGGGTGCCGTGGGCTACCGCTCGACCAACAAGGCCGTGTACTCGGCCAAATACCACATCATCTGGTGTCCCAAATACCGCCGCCGGGTGCTGGCCGGGCGGGTCGAGACCCGGCTCAAGCAGATCATCGCCGAGGTTGTAGCAGAGGTCGGCGGCCAGGTCATCGAGGTAGAGGTCATGCCCGACCACGTGCACCTGTTGGTCGAGGTTCCCCCCACGGTGGCACTGTCTCGTTTCGTCGGGTTTCTCAAGGGCCGCTCGTCTCGGGCTTTGCGGGCCGAGTTCGTCCACCTGCGCCGGATGCCGGCGCTTTGGAGCCCGTCGTGGTTCGTCTCCACCGTCGGTGGAGCTCCCCTCGAGGTTGTGCGGCGCTACGTAGAGAACCAGGAGACGGCCGCCGCATAGATGGCACTCGTCGAGGCCCGCTACCGCTACCGCCTGCGGGTCAGCCCCGCCCACGCCCAGGCACTGCAAGGCGTGTTCGACACGGCTCGCTTCGTGTGGAACACCGCGCTGGGTCGTTGGGGGGACCTGTGGCGCCACGAGGGCCTGGCCCTGTCCTATGCCGATGCCGACAAGGAGCTGACCGACTGGCGCTCGCGTTTCGAGTGGCTGGGGGCGTCCCCGAGCGTCCCCCAACAGCAGGTGCTTCGCGACCTGTATCGGGCCATCTCCGCCTTCTTCGACAAGTCGAATCCTGCAGGGCGGCCCCGCTTCAAGCCCCGCAAGGCGGGCTATGCCACCGCCCGCTGGACCGCTCGGGGCTTCTCGGTCAACGGCAGCGGGCTCGGGATCAAGGTCGACGACCGCCTGGCAGTGGCAGTGGGCGGCGGGCGCATCGCGCTTCGTGTGGTGTGGTCGCGCCCCTTGCCATCGCTTCCCACCAGCGTCAGCGTCTACCGGGACCGAGCCGGGCTGTGGTGGGCCAGCTTCGTGGTGCGTGTCGAGGTCCCTGAGGCGCCGGTAGGGCCCACCGGGCGTGCAACCGGCGTCGACGTTGGGCTGACGACCTTCGCCACTACCGAGGACCCCGAAACCGATGTGGCCAACCCCCGCTACGCCCGGGCTGCGGCCAAGGCGCTCGCGCGTAGCCAGGCCAACACCGCCCGCAAGGCCAACGGATCCAACGCCCGGGCCAAGGCCAAGCGCCAGACAGCGCGCGTTGCTGCACGGGTGGCCAACCAGCGCGCTGACTTCCACCACAAGGCTGCTCGGGGCCTGGTGGGCGCCTATGACCGCATCGGTGTCGAGGACCTCAAGGTCAAGAACCTCTCGACTCGTGGCAAGGGCCGACACAAGGCCGGGCTCAACCGCTCGATTGCCGATGCTGGGTGGCGCCAGTTCCGAGCGGTGCTGGCCTGGCAGGCCACAAAGGCAGGCAAGGCAGTGGTGGTGCTCACGGCCAGGGACACCACGCAACGTTGTAGCACTTGTGGGACGAAAGCAAGCCCCGCATCGAACTCTCGGATCGGGTGTTCAGGTGTCCAGCATGTGGGCTGGTCGCCTGCAGGGACCGCAACGCGGCTCGGAACTTGAACCCCGATGCTGCGGGACCGGGCGGCGGGGCTGAACCGTCCGGGCAACTCCCGGTGGGCGATGACGGCGCTAAGCCCAGGGTCCCTGCGGGGATCCTGGCGGCCTGAGCCCCAGAATCCCACGACTTCAGTCGTGGGAGCAGTCAAGGGTAGTGGGTGGACACGGGCGGCCGACCAGCAACGAGATAATTTTTCGCGAAGGAGTCGGGGGCAGGGCTCCCCGGGTGGAGCGGGTCCCCGGATAGGATGGGGCGCCATGTCTCAGGAAGGACTGCCCCAGGAAGCGGGCCCAGAAGGCCAGCCGGGCGATGAGCGGGCGCAAGCCCCTGCACTGACCGAGACTATCGAGGAGCCAGGCAAGGTGATGCGCATCGGCTCGATGATCAAGCAACTGCTCGAGGAGGTGCGGCAGGCCCCCCTGGACGAGGACAGCCGCAACCGGCTGCGCGAGATCTACGACACCTCCGTGCGGGAGCTGGCGAGCGGCCTGTCTGCCGACTTGGCAGCGGAGCTGGACCGGCTTGCGTTGCCCTTCGAGGAGGGCGCAACCCCGAGCGAGTCCACCCTCCGCATCGCCCAAGCCCAGCTGGTCGGCTGGCTGGAGGGCCTGTTCCACGGCATCCAGGCGACCCTGTTCGCCCAGCAGATGGCCGCCCGCTCCCAGCTGGAGGAGATGCGCCAGCGGGGCTTACCACCTGGCCAAGCTGGCCAATCTGGCGAGGAGCGCTCAGGGATGTATCTCTGAGCTACCGTTCCGGCCCGATCGCGACGGCCAAGGCCTCCAGGGAGTCCAGTGGCCCACTGGCGCCGACCGCCTCGCAGCTGTTGGCGCCCCGAGGGCAAGCGATGCCCGAGATGAGGGTGGTCCCAGGGAGGGGGATGGCTCTGCCCGGGCTGCCATCGATGACCGGCACCGCGAACCCCTCGATGCCGCCTTGGCTCTTGGCGCCGTACCCGACCGCCTCGCAACTGGTGGGGCTGGAGCAAGCCACTCCCTCCAGCTGGAGGGTGGCAGAGACCGCGTGGGTGTGGCCCGGCTTGTCCTTGGTGATCGGGACCACCACCCCCTGACTGGGGTGAGTGCCAGCGCTGACACCCACGGCCTGGCAGCTGGCGGCGCTGGGACATGACACGCCGTCGAGCTGTGATGTCCCAGGGACCGCCTCGGCGCGACCCGGGCTGCCGTTGATGATGGGCACTACGACACCGTCGGGACCGTTGGTCCCCACGGCAATGCACTGGCTGGTGCTCGAGCACGTCACGGCCAGCAGGTACGTGGTGCCGGCGACCGCCTTAGCCCCGCTGGGGGTGCCGTTGGTGATCCGTACAAGGACCCCATGTCCCTTGGCCCCGTGTCCCTTGGCCGTGGTCCCCTGGCTCTTGGCCTTGACGCTGCTCACGCCCACTACCTCGCAGTTGGCGGGGCTCGTACAGGCGACGCCCGACACGTTGGCGGTTCCGGGGACACCCCGAGAGCGACCCGGCGTGCCGTTGGTGACGGTGGCGACCAGGCCGCCCGAGCTGTCCTTGCCCACGGCCTCGCAGGCGGTGGCGCTCGGACACGCCAGCCCGGCCAGCGACCCGGGCCCCGACAGCGTCCGGGGCGTGCTCGGGTGCCCCTGGACCAGGGCAACTGCGGCTTTCTCGGGGAGCTTGCTGGTCACAGCAGCGTTGCCCCCCACGGCCTCACAGGAGCTGGTGCTGGGGCAGGCAACTGCGGACAGCTCGGCTATCCCCGAGACTGACTGGGCTTTGCTGGCCGCGCCAGAGAACTTCGAAGGCGGTACACGAGCCGACGTCGAAGTGGTGGTTGACCGATGGGCGTGAGGTGCTGGAGTGGAGCACGCCGCGAGCAATGCACAGGCGCAGATCGCCTGAGTCAACAAGGCCAAGCAGCGTGTCGTTCGCCAGCGCCCCCCGCTTCCCCGGCGAGGGCTGCGCACTTGTGGGGCGCAGGTGGGCACGATGTCACCGTAGCCTGCCCGGCGCGGGCGCGACTGGCCACACAATCTGGGGGAGGGAAGCATGAGCCGGGCCCGTCTTGGGTATGACTGGATTGGGAGGCCGCCAGCAGTAGCGGGTCCCCGAGACAGACCAGCCCAAGGAGGACGACATGGGAACAGCGGACAAGGCCAATGACAAAGCCCAGGAACTCACTGGCGTCGGCAAGGAGATGGCAGGTAAGGCCACTGGCGACAAGGATCTGGAGGCCGAGGGCAAGGTCGACCAGGTAGAGGGCAATCTCAAGCAGGCGGGCGAAAAGGTCAAGGACGCCTTCGGCAGGTAGCGAGGCCCGTCGGAGCCAAATCGAGCCATCCCTGACGACAAGGAAGGAGATAGGTCATGTGGAAAGTTGCCACGCTATTTGGAGGGGCCGTGGGCTTCCTGCTCGGCTCCTGGTCTGGCCGAGGGCCCTACGAGCAGGTTGGGGCTTGGACGCGTCAGTTGACTGGCCGTCCTCCGGTGCGCCGCGTCACCGAGCACGTGAGCGACACAGTCAGCCAAGTTGGCGATGCCGCCTCGGAGGTCGCCAGTGCCGGAGCCACCCGAGCGGCTGATGTCGCTGTCGAGACCATACACACTGGCGCCGACCGGGCTACCGGGAAGATCTCTGAACTCAAGGACAAGATCGAGCCCTGATGGTTAGGGGAGGGCCGGCCGCCGCGCCGAGGCGGTGCCGACCCGGCAGCCGCCCGGCGTTCGTGGAGGGGGACATCCAGCGCCGCCTGCTGTGGACGGCGGACGGCCTGGCGAGCACGGATGAGGACCTTGCTGCGAGCGGGCGACGGGAATCGAACCCGCGTAACCAGCTTGGAAGGCTGAGGCGAGTGTTGGCCTGTTGGTGCATAGATCCGCCATTAGACCTGTTCAGAGGCATGATGTTGTCTGTGATGGTGTTGGCCCGTTCTCCACTGGGCCACATCGGGGCCACATCGGGCCACGATATTGCGTCCGCCTATCCCCTCCAGACGGTCCAGCCAGCGCCATTCCCGGCCGCTTTCAGCACCCTGGTAGGAGCTCCAGGACTTTGGATCAGATCTTTCGTCACAGCCACGCGGTAGCGTGCCAATGGTATGGGACCACGGGCTGAGCTGATCGATCTCGGCATACGGGACAGTTACGTGATCGGTGCCGACAACGCGGTGGTCCTGCCGCAATTGGCGGATGGGGCCTTCCAGCTGATCTACATCGACCCGCCCTTCAATACCGGCAAGCGTCAGGAGAGGCGGCTACTGGAGACCCGTCGCTCGGCCGACGGTGACCGGGTGGGCTTCGGGGGGCGCAGCTATGCGACCGTCGAGCTTGGCCGGATGGGCTATGGCGATCTCTTCGACGACTATGCCAGCTTCATCGGTCCGCGCCTCGAGGAGGCCCGCCGGTTGCTCGCCGAGGACGGGACGCTGTACTTCCACATCGACTACCGCGAGGCCCACTACTGCAAGATCCTGCTGGACGAGATCTTCGGGCGGGAGTCCTTCCTCAACGAAGTGATCTGGGCGTATGACTACGGGGCAAAGCCCAAGCGGCGATGGCCCGCAAAGCACGACACGATACTGGTCTACGTAAAGGACCCGCAGAGCTACTACTTCGACCAAGAGGCGGTGGACCGGATCGCATACATGGCTCCTGGGCTGGTCACGCCAGAGAAGGCGGCTCGGGGTAAGGTGCCCACCGACGTGTGGTGGCACACCATCGTGCCCACGAACGGCAAGGAGAAGACCGGCTATCCCACTCAGAAGCCGGAGGGCATCTTGCGCCGCATCCTGCAGGCCTCCTCGTCGCCCGGAGCCTGGGTCCTCGACTTCTTCGCCGGCAGCGGGACTACCGGGGCAGTGGCGGCCAAGCTCGGCCGGCGGTTTGTGATGGTCGATGACCACCCCGAGGCGCTAGCTGTCATGCGGGCCAGGCTGGGTTGCCACGGTGTGCGCTACCTCGACAAGGAGGGCCGAGACCTCGGTCTTGTCGACGACACTGCTGCCGCGACGTTATTCTGATGCCGGCCGACGGTCGGATCACGGATCCAGATGCCCAGCTCCTGGCCAACCGGGCTGCCAGCCTGGCGGCGGAGTACGTTGCCCGTGATG
>JBOGGU010000133.1:0-4847 GCA_050744085.1 Acidimicrobiales bacterium | reverse complement strand
GCCCCCCGCCGGGTCGCCCCCCGCCGGGTCGCCGGCCGCCGGGTCGCCTGCCGCCGGGTCGCCGGCCGCCGGGTCGCCTGCCGCCGGGTCGCCCGCCGCCGGGTCGCCCGCCGCCGGGTCGCCTGAGGGGCCTCGGGAGTCTCGGCGCGCTCGGCGCGCTCGGCACACTGGCCAGCATCCTCATGGTGGGCGGGGCGATCCAGGCCGGCTCGCCGTTTGCGCTCAAGCGCCCTGGCGCCTGGTTCTTCGGCAACGCAGGCCCGTCCATCGGCCCGGCAGTCAGCTTCCATGCCTACGCGCTGCCCGCGATCCTGGTCGTGTGCGCCGGGGCGTGCCTCAGCGTCTTTGCCTGGTACCGCCTTGTCAAGCACCTGCGCTTGCGGCCCGGTACGCCTGTCGGCCGTGTCGTGGCCGTGCTGGCGGCCTGGGCGGCCCCGCTGCTCGTCGGGCCGCCCCTGTTCAGCCACGACATCTACATCTACGCCGCCCTTGGGGCGATGGTCGGCCACGGGGTCAACCCCTACCACGTCGACATCGGACATTTTGCCTCGCAGTCCTACGTCTCGCTGGTGGACCCTTTGTGGCGGACATCCAAGTCCCCGTACGGGCCTGCCTTCCTGGGGTTGTGCGGGCTCTTGGCGCGCCTCAGCGGCTACGACGTCACTACGACCGTGATCGCGATCCGCCTGGTCGAGGTGGTGGCGTTGGCTGGCCTTGCCTGGTGCGTGGTCGGCTTGGCTCGTGCCCACGCCCGGGACCCCGCCGAGGTGCTCGGCCTCACCATGTGCAACCCGGTCGTGGTGCTGGGGCTGATCGGGGCGGGTCACAACGACCCACTCATGCTGCTCGGGCTCGTCGGCGGGATCCTGCTGGCCAAGCGGGGCCACCCTGTCCTCGGGGTAGTTGCTTGCGCCCTCGCCACCGCCATCAAGTTCCCGGCGGGCCTGGGGATCGCGTTCATCGGGTGGAACTGGCTGGGCCCGGGCGTCGGCTGGCGCCGCCGTGTGCCCACCCTTGTCGCGGCAGGGGTGATTGGGGGCGTGGTGCTGGAGGCGCTGGCCCTGGTTACCGGTCTGGGGTGGGGCTGGCTCAGGACTACCGGGACCCCCGGCCTGGTGTTCAACCCCATCGATCCCTCCACTGCGGTTGGCTTGCTCGCCTGGGTGATCCCCCACGCCCTGGGCTCCGGGGTCGGCCGTCACAGCGTCCTCGGCGTAGCCCACTACGTGGGGGACGCAGTAGCGGCCGCCGTGTGCGTCGTCCTCGGCTGGCGCAGCCCCAGCCCAGCCCAGCCCCACCCCGGCCCGGCCCCGCGCGGCTCCAGCCCCAGCCCCGGTCGGCCGGCACCCAGCCCGCCCAGCACCAGCCCCAGCATTGGAAAGTCCGGCTCCGGCCCGCCCCAGCCCGGTCCGGGCTGGGTGAGGGCCCTCGGCATCTGCTTGTTCGCCGTGGCCGCATTGGGGCCGACGTTCCAGCCCTGGTACTTCAGCTGGGCCCTGGTCCTGCTCCTCCCGCTGGCGAGCGGACGGTTGCGCTCGTCGCTGCTCGGCCTCTCGGTCTTTGCCGGCCTGTATTGCATAGTGCCGTAAGTTGTGAAGCTATGAGCGAACCAGCACCGACGGACCCGACCTTCTACCGCAGTGCCGGCGAGGCCGCGGCGGCGCCCGCGGAGCGCCTGGCTTACGTCGCCGCCTTCGATCGTACCGGTGAGCTGCCTGACGCCTTGTGCGTCGTCGATGTCAACGAGTCGTCGGCCGACTTCGGCGGGGTCGTCGGCTGGGCCGACCTGCCGAGCAGGGGGGACGAGCTGCACCACTTCGGCTGGAACGCCTGCTCGAGTGCCCTAATGCACGCCGGCCACGAGACCCACGGCGAGGGGCTCCAGCGGCGCTACCTGCTGCTGCCCGGCCTCCGCAGCTCACGCATCACGGTCTTCGACACCCAGCCCGACCCCAGAGCGCCCCGGCTGCACAAGACGATCGAGGCGGCGGAGCTCGCCTCGAAGGCCGGCTACTCCAGGCCGCACACCCTGCACTGCGGCCCCGAAGGGGTCTTCCTCACCTGCCTGGGCGGGGCGGACGGCTCGGAGGGACCGGGTGGCATCGCGCTGCTTGACCACAACACATTCGACGTGCTCGGGCCCTGGGAGCGCGAGCGCGGGCCTCAGTTCCTGGCTTACGACGCGTGGTGGCACCTGAACCAGGACACTCTGGTCACGAGCGAGTGGGGCACCCCCTCGATGATCGAGGACGGCGTAGTGCCCGAGCTGCTCCTGGGCCAGCGCTACGGCCATTCACTGCACTTCTGGGACATGGCCGCTGGGCGCCACCAACAGAGCGTCGACCTTGGGGCGGAGCACCAAATGGTCCTGGAGCTGCGCCCCCTGCACGATCCCGACGCGTCTTCGGGGTTCGTCGGCGTCGTGGTCTCGACCGCGGACCTGTCTGCCTCGGTGTGGCGTTGGTGGCGGGACGGTTCGACCTGGAGGGTCGACAAGGTGATCACGATCCCCGCCGAGCCGGCGGACGCAGCCGACCTTCCCCCCTTGCTGGCTGGTTTTGGGGCGGTCCCGCCCCTCGTGACCGACATCGACCTGTCCGTCGATGACCGGATGCTCTACGTGTCGTGCTGGGGGACCGGCGAGCTGAGGCAGTACGACGTCACCGACCCGGCCGTTCCCCGGCTGGTCGGCTCGGTCCACCTCGGCGGAATCGTCCGGCGTGCCGCCCACCCCGCCGCGCCGGCAGAGGGGCTCTCCGGCGGTCCGCAGATGGCCGAGGTCAGCCGGGATGGGCACCGCATATTCCTCACCAACTCGCTGTATGGAGCGTGGGACGACCAGTTCTACCCCGACGGCGTGGGGTCCTGGCTGGCGAAGGTCGACACGGACCCGGTCTCGGGCGGGCTCAGCATCGACCAGCGATTCTTCCCCCACGGCGAGGAGTTCCGCGGGAGGCGGGTGCACCAGGTGCGCCTGCAGGGGGGGGACGCCTCGTCCGACTCCTACTGCTACCGCTGAAACCCGAACTGGGGTAGTTGAACCGCGTATAATGGGCCTCAACTACCCCAGTTCGCCTCCCGGCCTCCCGGCCTCAGGGGGTGAGGGCCATCGAGGACGCCGTGACCACCATCAGCCAGCCCATGGCGGCAGCCGAGGCGGCCAGCACCGCGCCGAACGCCACGCCCCGGAGGCGGTAGCCGATCACCATCGCCAGCGGGAAGGCGGTCAGCGCGAAGCGGGGGGTGGTCCCGTATAGGCTGGATACCAGGGTCAGGGCGACCACGACCCCCGAATAGGCCAGGAGCTCGCCGTGGGCCCTCGCCCTCACCAGCAAGACCCCGGCGACTATCACGAACGCCAGGCAGGCCAAGCCAACCGTGTCGTTCAGGTTGGCCGAGGGATGGTTGGCGAATGTGCTGATCCGGGTCCACGTGGCGGTGATGTCGAAGTGCTCGTTCCAGGCCTGGCCCTCCGTGGCGAACCACGCAGTGACGTGGCCGGTCCGCAGCCACAGGTAGCCGAAGTACGCAAGGATCCCGACCGGCGCCAGCGCGGGGGCGATCAGCGAGCGCCACTCCCGCCTCCGCCAGATCGCCACCGCCGCCACCCAGGCACACGCCGCGCCCAGGGCTATGGCGTTGGGGCGTGTCGCTGTGGCCAGGGCGGCCAGCACGCCTGCTGCCAGCCATCGCCGCCGGGACAGGGCCAGCAGGCACCCCGCCGCCAGGGCGATCATCAGCCCCTCTGCGTAGACCATGCTGAACACGAACGCGCCCGGGAAGAAGCAGAACATCGCGCAAGAGCGGTTCGCCGCGGCGTCCCCCCACAGGTCCCGGGCCAGCACCCACACGAGAAGCGCAGCCGCCAGCCCGAATGCCGAATCCAGCAAGAACCCGCTCACCAGCAGGGACAGGCCGGTCCAAGAGGCAAGGGCCCTGATTGCAATCGGGAACATGGGAAAGAAGGCGGTGGTGTTGGAGCCCACGTGCCCGCTCGCCATCGGCAGGGAGCTGGGGTAGCCGGCCTTGGTGAGGGTCAGGTACCAGCCGCTGTCCCAGCGGGCCAGGGCGTTGCCAAGGTTGGCGAGGTGCGGGCTGCGGAGCACGGCCACGCCTGCTGCCAGGAGCACGGCGGCCCGGGACGCAACGAACATCGATGCGGGTGCGACCGCCCAGCGCACGGCGCTGCCCACTTGGTCCAACCACTCCGTGAGGGAGCCCGGGGCGGGTCGCGCCAGCCACCCAGGGTCCAGCAGTGGGACGGACTCGACCCGCCAGCCAACCCTGGGGAAGGTCCTCATCGGCGCCGGCCCACCCACGTGGCCACGTCGGCCAGGGCCATCAGCTCGGCGTCGCCTGCGCTGTCGCCGTAGGCACACAGATGCGGGGGGGCGCCACCAGGCCCGACGAGCTCAGATATCCAGGCTTTCAGCCGGGACACCTTCTCCGGCCCCCGGCAGTTCCGGCCAACCAGTGCCCCGGTGAGGCGGCCGTCGGCTCCCACCTCTAGCCTGGTCCCGAGCACCGCGTCTACCCCGAGCGCCTCACCGACCGCGTGCAGGTAGAGCTCCGGCGACGCCGACACGATGACCACCCGGTCCCCGCCAGCTCGGTGTCCTTCCAGACGCTCCAGCATCTGAGGGCGCACCCTGGTCACCAGGGCAGCGGCGTGCTCCCTGGCCAGCGACGAGAGCCCGAGGTGGTCGCGGCCCGCTAGCAGGGTGGGATCGGACCGGGACGCGGTGTCTGCCTCTCGACAGGTCCGTCTCCCCGGCCCGTCCCCCGAACCGGACTTGCGGCTTCCACCGCATCCGGCTCTCCACGAGTCCATGCCGCAGAGCTACGCA
>JBOGGU010000132.1:0-32726 GCA_050744085.1 Acidimicrobiales bacterium | reverse complement strand
AACTTCAAGCCAACTAATACCCAGCGAGGTTCGTTGCCCTTCTTCTGCAGAGAGACCCAGTATGCATAGTCATGCAAGCGTGCTCAGCGCTTATGCACTTGGCAGAGCGTTTTGCTACAGCCTGCTTAGCAGGCTTCGGGTTCGCGCCAGCTCGCCTCGATGAGGGTGACGTCGCTCGCATCCATCACTAGGTATTGTCCGCCGCCGCCGCCTTGTTCGTCCCGGGGTCACCAGGGCGGCTGTGTCAGGTCCCGAGCTGGTCCGTCCGGGAGTGCCAACGGGTCACGAGCGCCTCCAGGTCCGACCGTCGGGGTTCGTTGACCACGTCCTCCGGCGGGGTGCCGAGGTACAAGAAGGCGACCACCGCGTCGGCGGGCCCCAGCCCCAGCACCTTGGCCACCGCGGGGTCCCGGGCGGCGTCGCCGGTGCGCCACATGGAGCCGTAGCCGAGGGCAGTGGCGGCGAGCAGCGCGTTCTGGGCCGCCGCCGCCGCCGAGCAGACCTGCTCGGTGAACGGCACGTTGTCGTGATCTCGGTGCACAGCGGCGACAACCAGGACCAGCGGGGCTCGGTCCAGCTTGCGGCGCTCCTTGTCCAGCTGGCCG
This sequence comes from Acidimicrobiales bacterium, assembly GCA_050744085.1. Taxonomy (GTDB): domain Bacteria; phylum Actinomycetota; class Acidimicrobiia; order Acidimicrobiales; family JAJPHD01; genus JAVKSL01. Next base: position 32,121 of record JBOGGU010000132.1, on the reverse strand, counting down.
TCGGTGGGCCGTTCGGTGCTCCGAGCCAGGTAAGCCTCGGCCATCACCGCACCGAAGGCGTCCTTGTGCTCTCCCTCCAGGACCACGAATCGCCAGGGCCGTAGCTCGCAGTGGTCGGGCGCGCAGGCTGCCGCAATGAGGATGGCCTCCAGGTCGGCGGGGCTCGGCCCGGGGGGGTTGAGCCGGGGTGTCGAACGCCGGGCGGCGATGACCGAGAGGGTGTCCACGATGGGGGGCTTGTCGAAGTGCGAGGTAGATCCGGTCGGCGTCAGGCCGGGTCGGCCTACCAGCCCCTGGTCACGTACTCGGCCAGGTGGGACGACTCGGCTCCGATGCTCGTGGACTCGCCGTGGCCGGGCAGCACCATCGTATCGGCGCCCAGGGTGGCGAAAAGGCGCCGGTCGAGGGAGTCGATGATCGTGGCGAAGTCCCCCAGGCCGTCGGGCAGGGCAGTGTTGCCGGGGCCGCCGTTGAACAGGGTGTCCCCCGACAGCAGCACAGGCGAGCCCTCGACGGCGAAGCACATCGAGCCAGGGGTGTGCCCCGGAGTGGCGATGGTCCGCAGGCGCAGGCGGCCCACGGTGATGACGCTCTCGTCCTCCAGGACCCAGTCGTACGACGGCAGCATCCCGGCATCGGCTGCTGTGACTCCCACCTCGAATCCTGCGTCTCGAACCTCGGGGACCGCCTGGATGTGGTCCCAGTGGCCGTGGGTCTCGATGACCTTGCGCACTCCCAGGCTGCGGCACAGGTCCAGGAGGAGCTCGTGCTCGTTGGCCGCGTCGACCATGATCGCCTCGCCGCTCTGGCGGCAGCGCACCACGAAGACGTTGTTGTCCAACGGGCCGACCACCACCTTGTGGATGTCGACGGCAGTGTCGCGGTACAAGAGGGTCGGGTCGGTGGGAGTGGCTTGCACGACTCCCAGGTTAGCCTCCGAGTCGTGGAGCTCGCCTTTACAGAGGAGCAGGAGGAGCTGGGCAGGACCCTGCGCCGGTGGCTGGACAAGCGCTCGCCGGCCTCCGAGGTGCGCCGGCTGATGGAGGGCCCGCTCGGGTACGACCCCGAGGTGTGGGGAGAGATGGCCGGCACCCTCGGCCTCCAGGGCATGGCAATCCCCGAAGCTCACGGTGGCTCTGGCTTCGGCTGGGTGGAGCTGGGCGTGGTGTTCGAGGAGATGGGCCGGGCCCTCTGCTGCGCCCCCTACTTCGCCACCGTCGCTCTGGCGGCCACCGCCATCTTGACCTCCGGGGACGTCGAGGCGATGGCAGAGCTGTTGCCTGGCATCGCTTCGGGTGAGGTCGTAGCGACGCTGGCGGTGACCGAGCCCGACGGGCGCCCCGAGCTCGAAGCGATCAGGACACGGGCGACCCGGTTGGGGGACGGGTCGTGGGAGCTCGACGGAGAGAAGTGCTTCGTGGTGGACGGTCAGGTCGCGGACACGATCCTGGTGGTGAGTCGCAGCGATCATGGGCTCAGTCTCTTCGCGGTGGCCGGGGATGCCCCGGGCCTGGCGCGCCAGGCGTTGGCGACGATGGACCAGACCCGGCGCCAAGGCCGCTTGCGCTTCTCGGGGACGCCGGCACGCCTGGTCGGGGTCGAGGGCGGAGCGGACGCCGGGCTGAGGCGGACCTTGGAGCTGGCCGCGGTGGCACTGGCCGCGGAACAGGTCGGCGGGGCCCAGCGCTGCTTGGACATGGCGGTCGACTACGCCAAGGTGAGGGTCCAGTTCGGGCGCCCGATCGGCTCCTTCCAGGCAGTCAAGCACCGGCTCGCGGACATGATGGTGGATATCGAGCAAGCCCGCTCCGCTGCGTACATGGCCGCGCTGGTTGCGGAAAGGGACTGGGACGATCCGGCCTCGACCGAGCTGGGCGTGGTGGCGAGCGTCGCCAAGGCGTACTGCTCGGACGCTTGCTTCCACGCCGCGGAGGGCTGCATCCAGGTGCTTGGGGGCATCGGGTTCACCTGGGAGCACGACGCCCACCTCTACTTCAAACGAGCGAAGTCGTCACAGCTCGCCTTGGGGGATCCCGCCTACCACAGGGAGCTGCTGGCCGGCCTCGTCGGGATGTGAGCAGATGACCGAGCCAGGACTTGCCGGATCGGGCGGGGCTGGCTCGGTCGAGCGGGGCGGGTCCGAGCGGGGCGGGTCCGGCCCGGCCGAGCGGGGCGGGTCCGGCCCGGCCGAGCTGCGGGCGTCAGACGAGGACCGCGAGCGCGTTGCGACCGCCCTCACCGAGCACAGCGCAGCCGGCCGGCTGGGCCCAGCGGAGTGCGCCCAGCGCCTGGAGGCTGCCTTTGCCGCACGCACCCTCCCCGAGCTGTACGCGCTGACCGCGGACCTCCCTTACCCCGACGCGGTGGTGCCTGGTCGGGGTAAGGGAGGTCCAGTGTCGGTGCTTGCCCGCTTGGCACACCTGTGGGGTCGGAAATGACAGCGCGGGGCCGTTGACGGTGTTAGGATTGGCTCACCAGAGAAAGGAGGTGGTCCAACTGATCGGTCAACGTTTTGGGACCCTGGAGGTGGCTGGTCGCTAGGCGGCCTGCTGGACCACCTGGGTGAATCCAAACCAGACACCGCTCGGGCCTCCCGGGAGCTGGTCCCGCCCGATGTGACGGAGAGCCCGCGTACCTTTTTCCAGCTTGAAGATCCTTGTCCGAGGGGCGCCTCCTGCCAGGGGGGCGCCCCTCGGGCGTCTTGAGTCCTCGCGGGTTGGGTGGCTCTGCATCCGGGTACATCGAGGACAGGTGGCCGCTTGGCTACCTTGGAGGACGGCATGGAAGTTCGGATTCGTAGTGGCGAGCTGGCGTTGGTTGGCCACCTCGCTCAACCAGCGGGTGAGCAGGCTGCCCGGAGGGCCTTGGTCCTGTGCCATGGCTTCCCGACTGGGCCCCGCGGTGGCGCCGACTCCGGCCACACCTACCCGCAGCTCGCCGACCGTGTGAGCGCGGCCACTGGCTGGGCGGTCCTGGCTTTCAACTTCCGTGGGACCGGTGAGTCGCAGGGCGACTTCTCCCTGGCGGGGTGGATGCTCGATCTGCGGGCGGCCATCGACCACGTGCTGGCGATGCATGGGGTGAGCGAGGTGTGGTTGGCGGGTTTCAACATGGGGGGAGCGCTGGCGATCTGCGCAGCTGGAGAGCACGACACGGTGTGCGGGGTGGCTTCTTTCGGTGCCCCTGCCGACTTCGACGACTGGGCAGCGGCCCCGACGCTCCTGGCCGAGCAATGCCGCAGCTTCGGGGTCATCCGGTCTCCGGGCTTCCCGACCGACTCGGATGGCTGGGCACGGGAGCTGGCAGAGCTGAGGCCCCTCGCCCTCATCGGGAAGGTCCCCCCCCGCCCCGTGCTGCTGGTGCACGGTGCCGACGACGACGAGGTCTCGCCGATGGACGCCAGGGCGCTGGCTGACGCAGCTGACGGCCACGTGGACCTACGGCTCCTGCCGGGCGCCGGTCACCGGCTGCGTCACGATCCTCGAGCGGTGGCTGTCCTCCTGGGCTGGTTGGCTCGTGTGGGTGAGTGCTAGCGCCAGCGCGGTCCTGGGTGGCGCGGTCTCGGTATGGTTGGGGCAATGAAGCCAGTGCGCAGTCGACTCGATAGGTGATGCCTGGGCCGCGGGTTCGCATAGCTCCGTCGCCGACTGGGTCGTTCCACGTGGGCTCGGCGCGCACGGCCCTCTTCAACTGGTTGGTGGCACGCCAGCAGGGGGGGACCTTCGTCCTGCGCATCGAGGACACCGATGCAGAGCGCGGCCGAGAAGACTGGGCGGAGGGGATCACATCGGCCCTTGCGTGGCTGGGCCTGGACTGGGACGAGGGCCCGTTCCGTCAGTCGGAGCGGGGAGCGCTGTATGCCGAGGCCGCCCGACGATTGGAGGGAGCCGGCTGGGCGTACTGGTGCGACTGCAGCCGGGAGCAGGTGGCCGAAAGGGCTAGGAGAGTGGAGAGTGCAGCGGTCCGCCCACCAGCTGGCGGCGCAGCCCTCTCAGCCGCAGGCGGTGTGGCTGGTGTGGGTGGTGTGGCTGCTGTGGGTGGGGAAACAAAGACTGGGGAAACTAATGTAGACACTGTCGACATTAGCTTCCCCAGTTCGGCTGTGGCGGGTGCAGGCGGTGCGTCCAGATCCGGGTCCACCGGCTACGACGGGTACTGCCGGGAGCTCGGGCTCGGTCCCGGGCCCGGCCGGGCATTGCGGTTCAAGGCCCTCCTCGAAGGGGCGACTGTTGTCCGGGACGTGGTCAAGGGCGATGTCAGCTTCGAGAACGAAGCCATCGAGGACTTCGTGCTTGTGAAGGCGACCGGAGCGCCTCTGTTCTTGCTGGCTAATGTGGTCGACGACGCCGACATGGCCATCTCGCACGTGATCCGTGGCGAAGACCATCTGTCGAACACCCCCAAGTACCTCCTGCTCTGGAGGGCCCTGGGGGCTGGCGCCGAACCGATCTTCGCCCACCTGCCGATGCTCGTCAACGAGAAGGGACAGAAGCTGTCCAAGCGCCGCGATCCGGTCGCGCTGGAGTCGTATCGAGACAAGGGCTTCCTGCCCGACGCCATGGTCAACTACCTGGCCCTGCTCGGCTGGGGCCCGGACGGAGGCAACGAGGTGCTCAGCCGCGAGGAGCTGGTCGCCCAATTCCGCCTGGAGGCGGTAAAGCCCTCGCCGGCGTTCTTCGACGTGGCCAAGCTGACCCACTTCAACGGAGTCCACATCCGAGCCCTGTCCACCTCTGGGTTCGTGCAAGCAGCGTCCCCCTGGCTGGCCGAGGCGCCATGGCCGGCCGAGCGCTACGACCCCGCAGTCTTCGAGTCCCTCGCCCCGCTGGTGAGGGACCGGGTGGCGACCTTGGCCGAGGTGCCAGCAATGGTCGACTTCGTATTCATGGAGTCGCCGGTCATGGACCCGGCTTCCTGGCAGAAGGTGATGGTAGGGGACCGCGAGACAGCACGCGACACGCTGGCGCGCGCAGAGGTCGCATACGCCGAATGTGAGTGGGATGCCGCGTCGTTGCACCAGGCCACCTTGGCGGTCGGCGAGGCGGTGGGGCGCAAGCTGGGCAAGGCCCAGGCTCCCATCCGGGTAGCGGTCACGGGGCGACAGGTTGGCCCCCCGCTGTTCGAGTCGTTGGTGGCCCTCGGTCGACCGTCAACCCTGAAGCGCCTGGAGGCGGCATCTGCGGCCCTTGCCCTTTCTTGACACCCACCGCCAGCGTCCCGGTGCCGACGCCCCCGGCTCTGCTGGGCCAGCCCCCGGCTCTGCTGGGCCAGCCCCCGGCTCGGTGATCCGGGCCTTCAGCTCCTTGATCGGCGGCTTTGGGCTGGCGCAGCTGTTCAAGTTGCTTGCCGGCGTGGTAGCCGTGGTGGTCGTGTACCTGGCTGTCACTGTGGCGCAGGTCTGGTGGACGGCTCGCCAGAATGACGCACCCAAGGCCCAAGCCATCGTGGTCATGGGCGCAGCAGAGTACGACGGGACGCCATCGCCTGTGCTAAAGGCACGGTTGACCCACGCCCTGTCACTGTGGCGATCCAACCTGGCGCCCGTCATCGTGGTGACGGGGGGTCGGGAGGAGGGTGATCGCTTCACCGAGGCCGGGGTGGAGGCGATCTGGCTCGAGGCTCGCCAGGTTCCAGCAAGTGCCATCATCGAGGAGAAGCGGGGGCGAGATTCATACGAGTCGATCGCTGCAGCGAGGGACTCTCTCGAGCCACTCGATCGGCGCCGGTTGATCATGGTGTCGGATCCCTTCAACGAGGACCGGATCGTGTCGATGGTAGCGAGGCTCGGGCTGGTCGCCTATCCGTCGCCCACCCGGACCTCTCCCATCCGTGGGGCCGCGGTGGTCGGGTACTACGCCCGGGAGACGCTGGCAGTGGGAGTTGGTCGGATCATCGGCTACCAGGCCCTCAGTAACCTCCTGCACCCGTGAGGTATCGGCGCGAAGTGCCCCTCGATTGGGCTAGCATGGCCTGGCACGGTCGGGGGTGGTGTAATAGGCAACACAGCAGGTTCTGGCCCTGTCGTTGGGGGTTCGAGTCCTCCCCCCCGAGCAACGAGCCCGACTGGCACGGTGCCCCGCTCCTTCATCGGATCGGGGTTGCCGTCGCCCACCGGGCGGCTCTGGCACCCGGCTAGCCTTGTCGTGCCCGCTTGGCCCCATCGTCTAGCGGCCTAGGACATCACCCTCTCAAGGTGGAGGCACGGGTTCGAATCCCGTTGGGGCTGCTCGCAAAGGCGCGGTTCAGAGGCTGTATTGGCGCCCACTATGTAGGAGTGCTGGCCTCGCTTGTCCGGGAAATGTACGGGAACGGTGGCGTTTCCCGGACAGCGGGGACCTTCTCGGAGTGGATCGGCACGACCGGCGCAGGGGTCGCCAGCGCGGCCAGGGCGCCGGCTATGGGCGGTGCACGTCTACGGCGTTGGCGGGGATCGTGAGCGTTCGGGTGCCTTTCTCCGTCTTGGGCGTCCCGATGGCCGGCTTGGCGCCCGGCGCCCGGACCAGGCTCGCTCGATCCGGACCTTGCCGTGGAGCAGGTCCAGGTCGCGGCGTTGAAGCCCCAGTATCTCGCCTCGTCGTAGCTGGCACCAGGCGGCCAGGGCCACGGCCGCTCGGTAGCGCTCGGGCAGACCTCGACCGCGCCGGCCAGCTCCGCGACGGTCGCCGTGGGGCGCTCGGGGGAGCGAACCTGACCGGCGCCCTTGACCTTGCACGGGTTGACCACGATCACCTCATCAGCGACCGCGGTGTTCAGGATCGTTCGGAGCAGGCGATAGGCGTCGTCGGAGGTGACGGCGTGACGGCCTCGAAGGTCCAGGTACCAGCTTCGCACCGTGGAGGGCGCCAGCTTCCCAAGCTCGACCTTCCCGAGCTTTGGGACGACGTGGAGCCGGAGCAAGTCGGCGTACTTGCCGTGGGTCGTCGGCCGCAGGTCCGTGCGGCGATCGAGCCAGGTGGTGGCGTAGTTCGCCAGGCTCACGCGTCCTTGGCGCGGATCGACCCAAGCACCGCGCTCCCGGTCGGTCTGCGCCGCTGCGAGCCAGCGGCCGGCCTCCGCCTTGGTCGTGAAGGTAAAGACGTGCTCGGTGCCGTCGGGGGCTTGGTAGCGGGCCTGGAAGCGGCCGCCTCGCTCCCGGACCGTGCCGAAGGGTCGTCGAGCGGCCACCTCAGCGCCTCCGCTTGCCCTGGAGCCCGAAGGCTCGCAGTGCCCGGCCCGTGGCGGTGCTCGTCCGCCGGTAGACCTTGCGCCGCACCGCCCGCTTGGCGTAGGCGGTTGGCCCCTTGCTGGCGGCCTGGACGTTGCCCAGCACCCGGCGGCTCGGTACAGCTGGCTTCGCAGGCTCTTGGATCGGGCCATGTTCAGGCTCCTCTCGTGTCGCTTCGATGGGTTCGTCCGATAGGCGTCGTTCGATAGGCCGTTGCATGATTCGCCCTGGGGTACCGGAGCCGATCAGGGCGAGAACTACAGCCCCCAGCGGCTCGGGGCGCTCAGCGTACCAATCCCGGCCCGCTGGTGGTGTCTGGCCCGCAAGCTCGCTGCCGGTGGGTATTGCTGGGGCGCCGGCCTCATCGAGGTCAAAGGCGGCGTCTATCAAGCTTAGTCAGAAGGTCCATCGAATCGCTCCACCGGGGCATCGCCCTCGGCGCACGCCGCGGCGAGGCGCTCCAGCAGCGAATCTTCGGTGACGCGAACGGCCGACCGCGCGAGTAAGTTATCTGCGATAGGTTAGGGTAGGAAACCCACAGCGTTCGAGGAGGCCACCACATGGTCGTGCGCCAGCTAAGCGAGAGAGGCACGGGAGCGGCCACCGAGGCGAGGATCCCTGGCCCCAAGGGCAGCCTGCTTTTGGGGTCCCTGTTCGATCTCCGCCGGGACATCCTGGGCTTCATGCGCCACAGCATGCTCGAGTACGGCGACGTCGTGCGGGCGAGGGTCGGCCCCCCGTCTGCTCGTTCGATGGTCACCTTCGTGTACCACCCGGACGGCGTGGCGCAGGTGTTGGCGGGCACCGACGACAACTACTACAAGGGCACCAAGGTTTACGACGAGATCAGCGATCTTCTGGGCAAAGGCTTGCTCACCAGCGACGGTGAGGACTGGCGACGCCAGAGGCGACTCGTGGCCCCCCTGTTCAATCGCAAGACCGTGTCTACGTACGTCCCAATGATAGCGGACGAGGCGACTCGCCTGGTGGGCCGGTGGGCCGGGGGTGCAGGATCGACCGTGGACCTGCACGGCGAGATGACCGCGATCACCTTGCGAGTTATCGGCCGGGCCGTGTTCGGCACCGAGGTGGACCACATGGTCCCGACGCTGCGCGACTCGGTCCCTTACCTGAGCAGCCGGGCGCTGCGGCGCGGGCTGGCGCCGGTGGTGCTCCCCCCGAGCTGGCCCACGCCCGAAAATCGCGTCGCGGCTCGTCATCAGGGGGCCATCTTCGGGCTGGTGGACGACCTGATCGCCAGCCGGCGCAAGCATCCCACCGAGGGACACGACCTGGTAAACCTTCTGATCGATGCTCAGGATCCGGAGGGAGGCCTCGGCCTGAGCGACGTCGAGGTCCGGGATCAGGCCTTGATCTTCCTGCTGGCCGGGCACGAGACGACTGCCACCGCCCTCACTTTCGCGCTTCACCTGCTCGGACACCATCTCGACATCCAGGCCCAGGTCGCAGAGGAGTCGGCGGCGCTGATGGGCGCCGGTGCCCCCACGCTCGAGGTCGTCAACCGGCTGACCTTCACCACGATGGTGGTAAAGGAGGCCATGCGCCTCTACCCGTCGGCCGCGGCCACCAGCCGGATGAACCGCCGCAGCGACACGATCGGGGGGTACGCCATCGGGCCCTGCAGCACCATTGTGGTCAGCCCCTGGGCGACCCATCGCCACCCAGGCTGGTGGCACGAGCCCGATCGCTTCGACCCCGAGCGCTTCGCGCCGGGAGCCGATGTGGATCGGCCCCGCTACGCCTACTTCCCATTCGGTGGCGGCCCCCGGGCGTGCATCGGCCAATACTTCTCCATGGTCGAATCGGTGTTGGTCACTGCCGCCATCATCGGCGCATTTGCCCTCAGGACCGATCCGGAGCCGGTACCTCTGTTCACCGGGATCACGTTGCGCCCGGCCCGGGCGATGCCGGCCTCCCTGACGCCGCGTTGAGCGAGCCGGCGGTCCGCGACGGCTGGGGCCGCCGGAGCCGGGCACCCCGTGGGCAGGGAGGGCGGCTCCGCCAGGAGATCCTGGAGGCCACCGAGCGTCTTTTGCTGGAGACCGGTGACCAGGACGCTGTCTCCATCCGGGCGGTGGCCGAGTCGGTGGGCATCAGCCCGCCCTCCATCTACATGCATTTCTCGGACAAGCTGGAGCTGATATTCGCAGTCTGCCAGCGCCACTTGGACGACCTGGACCGGTTGCTCTCGGAGGCCGCGGCTGGGGTGACGGACCCGGTCGAGGCACTCCGCCGGCGGGGGAGGGCCTATGTCGGCTTCGGCCTGGACCAACCTGAGGTCTACCGGATCCTGTTCATGATCCGCCCTACGGCGTCACCGCCGGACTGGCTGCACAGCCGGCTGCTGGAGAGCGCCGCATTCCTCCACACTCTGGAGGTGGTGCAGGCCGCGCTCGACGCCGGGGCGATCCAGACCGGGCCGGCCGAACTGGTCGCCGTGGGCCTGTGGGCGGCGATCCACGGCCTCACCTCGCTGCTCATCGCCAAGCCCGACCTCTTCGGCCCGGGGGGCGACGAGACGCTCGAATACCTGTTGGACGTGCTGATTGCAGGGATCACCGCACCCCCGGCGCCTCGTTAGGATCCACCCGATGAGCACGGTAGGTGGAGGCGCGGCTGCGAACGGCGCCTCGTTCCCCCCCGGGTTCTTCGACCGGGCGGACCCGTCTCCAGATGCGCAGTTCTACGCGTCGCCCCGGCTGGTCACCCACATCGACGACAGTGCCATCGCGGCGGTCGGAGCCCTGTACCGCGAGCTCGCGATTGAGGGGGAGGTGCTCGACCTCATGGGCTCGTGGGTCTCGCACTTCCTGTCCCCTCCGAAGAGCCTCACTGTGGTGGGGATGAACGCCGACGAGATAGCCGCCAACCCGGACGCCACACAGAGCGTAGTGCAAGACCTGAACGCTGACCCCGAGCTGCCGTTCCCCGACGATGCCTTCGACGCTGCGGTGTGCTGCGTGTCCGTCGACTACCTCACCCGGCCGGTGGAGGTTTTCACCGAGGTGGCCAGGGTGCTTCGCCAGGGCGCACCGTTCGTGTGCACTTTTTCCAACCGCTGCTTCCCCACCAAGGCCATTCGCGGCTGGCTTTCTGCCTCCGACGGTCAGCATTGCGCCATCGTGCGGCGCTACTTTCAGCTCGCCGATGGGTGGGGCGAGCCACTGGCAGACAGCCGGACGCCGCGCTCCAGGTGGAGCGATCCACTCCTGGCAGTCTGGGCCTTTCGCCAATAGGCCGCTTCCACGGAGGCCGTCCGGGACAGCCGCTGAGGATGCTCGGTACGTTCGATCCGTGCCCGACACCTACCCCCCGGCCGCCGACCCACTGGCCACCGACCCCCCGGCCCATCCCCCGGCCACCGACCCCCCGGCCACCGACCCCCCGGCCCACCCCCCGGCCCACCCCCCGGCCCACCCCCCGGCCACCCACCCCCCGGCCACCCACCCCCCGGCCGACCCCCCGGCCCCATATCGGCTCCTCCGTCGCGGGAAGGCCCTCGAGTCCGTGACCCTCGGGTGGAATGTTGGCGGGGTGGCAGTCCTGGCGATCGCCGCGATCGCAGCTCGCTCTGTCGCGCTCGCCGGATTCGGGCTCGACTCCCTGATCGAGATCGGCGCCAGCATTGTCGTGCTGTGGGAGCTGTCGGGGACCGGCCTGCAGCGTCAGCGCCGCGCACTGCGACTCATCGGGGCTGCCTTCGTGGCCCTCGGGTCATATCTGGCCGTCCAGTCGTTGATCGTGCTGGCTGCCAGCTACCACCCAGGGCCCAGCCTCTTGGGGATGGTCTGGACTGCGGTCACCGCTGTGGTCATGTTCGCGCTGGCGGCGGCCAAGTCGCGCACAGGTCGGGCGCTGGCCAACCCGGTGCTCCGGACCGAGGGGCGTGTCACGATGATCGACGGCGTGCTGGCGACGACTGTCCTGCTCGGGCTCGCCCTGAACAGCGGGCTCGGCTGGTGGTGGGCCGACCCGGCCGCTGCCTATGTCCTCGTGTATTACGCCGGGAAGGAAGCCTGGGAGATCCGCCGCGCAAACCAGGCACAGCGGTAGTCACAGAGGCGCCGGATCCTCGGCCAGTAATCGGGAGCGAGTAACCGGGGACAGGTCCGGCAATGCGCTTCGGGCGTGATTGACGAGGGCTCGCGCGGCGGGGCTCGTGGGGCCTTCGGCTCGCCAGGCCAGCTCGATCTGGGCGCGGATCCCGGGACGGGTGATGAGCAGCGCGTGGAGCTGGTTGGAGTGCGCATCCGTGAAGGACTCGGGCAGGATCGCGACCCCCAAGCCCCTGGCGGCGAGCTGTCCGAGGATGTGAGGCGTGCTGGCCTCGAAAGCGACTCGGGCCTGGATGCCGGCCCCAGTGCAAGCCTCGTCGAAGCGCGAGCGCAGGCCGGTGCCCCGCCGCAGGCTGATCAGCCGGCGTTGGGCTAGGCCCGCCAAGGTAATGCTCGTCTTGGTCGCCAGGGGGTCGTCGCGGGCCACCGCGGCGACCAACGCTTCGTCCCCGACAACCTGGCTCCCGATCCCGCGAGGGCGTGCGCTCACCGAACCGACGAGTGCCAGGTCGAGGTGTCTGGCTCGCAGCGCTTCGACCAAGTGGTGAGATGGTGCCTCGGTGAGCGTGATCTCCACGTTTGGGTGCTGGTCGTGGAAGTCCGCCAGGAGCCCCGCCAGGTCGAAGCGAACCGAGGCGATCATCCCCACCGCAACGCGCCCTCGCACCAGCCCGGCCAGCTCGTCGACCACCAACCGGGCGTTGGCGACTGCAGCCAGCGCGGCACGGGCGCAAGGAAGGACGGCTTCGCCTGCCTGGGTCAGGCGCACGTTGCGAGCCGAGCGGTCGAGGAGTGGCTGGCCCAGCTCCCGCTCGAGCTTGTGGATTTGGGCGCTCACGCCTGGCTGGGCAACGTGGAGCTTGGCGGCTGCTCTGGTGAAGTTGGCCTCTTCGGTGACGGCCACGAAGTACTCGAGCTGGCGCAGTTCCATAACCAGAAGTACTAGCTACGATCACAACTAGCTCTGTCAGTTATTGTACTGGGCTGGATACGGTAGGCTCGTGAACGACACCAGGACGGCCGAGCTGGTCAAAGCCCGGCGCGCACCGGCGCGGGCTTGGCTGACCCTGTCGGTTGTCGCGAGCGGGTTGTTCCTGACCGTGCGGTCGACCACGGTGGTCAGCGTGGCGCTGCCGACGATCGGTGCGGACCTGCATGCCAGCCCGGCCGACCTGGAGTGGGTTGTCGACGCCTACGTGGTGGTGTACGCCGGCCTGCTCCTCCCCGGGGGTGCGCTCGGCGACCGCCTCGGCCGCAAGGGCCTGTTCATCACTGGGGTCGGCATCTTCGGGCTGGGCTTCGCGACGACTGCCCTGGCGCCGTCGGTCGGCGTGCTGCTGGCCGGGAGGGTCGTCCAGGGGCTGGGGCCCGCCCTCCTGGTTCCAGGGGGCCTGACAATCGTCCGTGCGACATTCGAGGACCCGCGCCAGCGAGCCCTGGCCATCGGGCTGTGGGCTACCGCGTCGGGCGTAGCCCTGGCGATCGGGCCAGTCCTCGGCGGGCTGGTAGTCGGCCACCTCGGGTGGCGCTGGGTGTTCGGCCTCAACGTCCCCCTCGCCGCAGCGCTCGTCGGGCTGGCCTCACGCCTCGTGCCCCGCCTCGAGCGAAACCCGGCCGCCCACCATTTCGACTGGGGAGGCACCGTGCTCAGCACGGTGGCGGTCGGCGCCCTGGCGTTCGGGGTCATCGAGGGGCAGACCAACGGCTGGGGGTCGGTGTTGGTGGTCTTAGGGTTTGCCCTCGGCGTCGCCGCAGGCGTCGGGTTCGTCATCTGTGAAGCTCGTCTCTCCAACCCGCTCATCGACGTGACGCTGTTCAAGCTGCGTGCGTTCGTGGCGGCCAACCTGGCCGCGTTCGTCGTCTTCTTTGCCTTCGTGGGGGCCATCGTGTACTTCTCCGTCTACTTCCAGGCCGTCCAGGGTCACTCGCCGGTCTCGGCGGGCCTCGACGTGGCCGCCATCGGCGTCGCCTAGGCCATTGCCACCGTCGTCTCGGGCAAGCTCGTGGGCAGGATCGGCGAACGCGTCCCATTGGTGTTCGGGCTGTCGGTCGCCGGCGCTGCCACCCTCGGCCTGCTCCGCCTCGACGTGGGCTCGGGCATCGGGGCCATCTGGTGGGATTTTGCCATCCTGGGTGCTGGGATCGGGCTTTGTGGCACACCGATGTCGACGATCGCCATGTCTGCGGTCGAGGCCTCGCGGGCTGGGATGGCCTCGGCAATCGTGAACGCACTGCGCCAGGTCGGCCAAGTCTTCGGCGTGGCGGTGCTCGGAGCGCTGGTCTATGCCCATCTGCCAGCCTCTGGTGGGGGAGGCCGGCTGGGCCCCCGAGCAGGTGTGGCCTTCGTCGACGGGCTGCACCACGCCCTGTGGGTCTGCGGGCTGGCCTTGCTCGCCGCCGCTGTGGTGAGCGCAGCACTGCTCCGACGGGACTCACGCCGCCGCTCCGGCAAGGTTCCAGCCGCTCCGGCAAGGCTCCAGCCGCTCCGGCAAGGCTCCAGCCGCTCCGGCGGGGCTCTCGACGATCAGGCGTAGCGCCGGCCCTTCCACTCCACGCCGCCGCCCAGCCAGTGGCGCCGGGCAGAGTCGGCGGTCATCGCCCCGTACAGCGTTGCTGCCGCCGGCAGGGCCAGGGCCCAGAGCCGGCGAAGCCGGTAGTAGCGGACCATCGGCAAGTAAGTCGCGGCCATGATCGCCCAACTGATCGCCCCCTCTGCGATCAGCCAGCCGTCGGCCCCGGCGCCACCGGCAGAACTGGCGACGCCCGCAACCAGGGCAATCACCGGGCCGAGATAGAGGGCGACGAGGCCCGCGAGCGTGCCGACGAGCAGGATCGCCGAGCAGCGCAGCTGGGTGAAGGCGCTGCGGGCCACCATCGACCACAGCTCACCCAATCCGGCATATGGTCGGACGCTCCTCACGTCGTCAGCCAGGCCCAGCCAGATGGAGGCGCCGGATCGTTTTAGCTGGCGGGCGAGGGCGACGTCGTCGATCACCGCGCCACGTATCGACTCGGTGCCTCCAGCCGCGGCGAGCGCCGACGTGCGAACCAGGATGCACCCTCCCGCCGCCGCAGCGGTGCGCCCGGGCCGGCCGACCCGGCGGAACGGGTACAGCTGGGCGAAGAAATACACGAACGCCGGGATCAACAAGCGCTCCCAGCCGGTCACCACCTCCAGGCGCGCCATCAGGGAGACCATGTCACGCTGGCCACCGACAGCAGCGGCAACCAGGCGCGCCAGCGACTCAGGCGGGTGTGCGATGTCGGCGTCGGTGAGCAGGAGCCACTCGGGTGCCCATGACGGGTCACCGGTGGCAAAGACGAGACCCTGTTGGAGCGCCCATGGCTTCCCCGCCCATCCCTCGGGGCGCGCCTCCCCGCCGACGACGACCAAGGGCAGCCTCCCAGAGGTCCCGATGCGGCGGGCGGTTGCCGCAGTGTCGTCCGAGCTGGCGTCGTCGACCAACACGACCCCCGCCTGGCCAGGGTAGTCCTGGGCAACCAGGCCAGGGAGGGTGGACACGAGCATCTCCGCCTCGTTGCGGGCCGGCACGATCACGGCCACGCTCGGCCAGTGCGCGGGCTCCGGCGTAGGGGGGAGGCGCACGTCGGTTGCCCAGTACCGACCGTGAGCGACGAGCAGGAAGGCCCACGCCGCCACCAACACCAACGGGGCCAGCTCCCACCAGTGAGCGCTCACAGCTGCGCAAGCTACTCTGGAGGGGTGTCGGACGAGCGATTCCCTGGTGCGGTGCTGCCACAGGCCGCGTCGATCCTCGGGGTGGCCGACCCCGAGGTCCCCGGGATGCTGGTGGCGCAGCTGGCCGAGGACCAGGTCGAGCCTGGCGACAAGAGCCTGCTGGCGGCCAGGGCGGCGGTGCCCGACACACTGGAGTGGTTCGCACGGATAATCGGTCCGATCACCTGGAGCGTGCTGCCCACTGAGTCTGGAGGCGCCAACTCTGGAGGCGCCGACTCGCAGCACGCCTACGTCCGCTTGGACGTGGCGCTACGCCAGCCGGCCTACCAACGCTCGTTCGTCTTCGACCTGGCCCGTAACCCTGGGCCGTGGGCGCCGATCGCCCGGGGTGGCCTGTTCGCCGTCACCACCACCGACATGTTCGAGTACCTCCAGGCCCAGGAAAAGACCTATGCCACGGCCCTGGACACCTTGCCGATCATGGAGCTGCGCCCTGCGCCGGACCTGGCCACCGCCCTCGAGCGCCTCGTGGGGACATAGGCGCGCGTTTGCCGATGGTGGTTGTACACGTTATACGTGAACAATCACCAAAGCCTCCCAGAGGCCCGGTGCTCGCGGGCCGGGCCGGCCGGGCGCGCCCAAAAGGCGCGTCTCAGGGCAACGGCGAGGGCAGGAGGGTGGAGCCGGCCAGGTGGCGGTCCACCTCGGACGCGCACGAGCGGCCCTCGGCGATTGCCCACACGATCAGGCTCTGGCCCCGTCCGGCGTCGCCGCACACGAACACCCCGGGTCGCGAGGTGGTGTAGCCCGAGCGGGCGATCGTGCCCCTGGGGGTCAGCTCCACACCAAAGGCCCCGGCAAGCGCCGGCTCAGGCCCCGAGAAGCCGAGGGCCAGCAGGACCAGCTCGCAGGCCAGCTCGAAGCCGCTGCCCTCGACCGCCTCGAAACGCGGCCGCCTGTCCACGAAGCTCACCTCGACCTCATGTGCCCGCAATGCCCGAACCGAGCCGTCGGGGCCGCCGACGAAGCTCTCCGTCTCCACCGCGAAGACCCTCGCTCCGCCCTCCTCGTGAGCCGAGGAGGTCCGGAACATCAGCGGCCAGGTGGGCCAAGGCGTCGAAGGGTCCCGCACCACGGGCGGCCGGGGCATGATCTCGAACTGGTGCACAGACGCAGCACCCTGGCGGTGCACCGTGCCCAGGCAGTCCGCTCCGGTGTCGCCCCCGCCGATGATGACGACCCTCTTGCCAGCCGCGGTGATGGGCGGCTCCGCAAGGTCCCCCTCCTGCACCCGGTTCGCCCAAGGGAGGAACTCCATGGCCTGGTGGATGCCCCCCAGCTCGCGCCCCGGCAGGGCCAGGTCACGGGGCACGGTGGCCCCTGCCGCGAGGACCACGGCGTGGGAGTGGGCACAGAGCTCGTCGGCCGCGAGGTCTATTCCTATCTCCTTCCCGCACACGAAGCGCGTGCCCTCAGCGCGCATCTGGTCCAGGCGTCGGTCGAGGGCTGCCTTTTCCATCTTGAACTCGGGGATCCCGTAGCGAAGCAGTCCCCCGATGCGGTCGTCGCGCTCGTAGACGGTGACCGAGTGCCCGGCCCTGGTCAGTTGCTGGGCCGCGGCCAGCCCGGCCGGCCCCGAGCCCACCACCGCCACGCACCGCCCGCTCGCCACCGAGGCCTTCACCGGGGCGACCCACCCCTGCTCCCAGGCGTTGTCGATTATCGACAGCTCGACCTGCTTGATCGTCACCGGGTCCGCGTTGATGCCGAGCACGCACGCCGACTCGCAAGGGGCTGGGCAGAGCCGGCCGGTGAACTCGGGGAAGTTGTTGGTGGCGTGCAGGCGATCGGCGGCTGAGCGCCAGTGCTCCCGGTACACCAAGTCGTTCCAATCGGGGATCAGGTTGCCGAGGGGGCAGCCGTCGTTGCAGAAGGGGATGCCGCAGTCCATGCAGCGGGCGGCTTGTGCCACCAGGTGCTCTGCCGGAAAGGGCTCGTACACCTCTCGCCAGTCCCTTAGGCGCAGCGCCACGGGCCGGCGGGTCGGGGTCTCGCGCCCGTACTCCATGAACCCGGTGGCCTTACCCATGCGACGCGGCCATGATGGCCACCTCCACCGGCACCCCCTCGGACTCGGCCTGGCGGGCGGCCTCCATGACCCGCTTGTAGTCCCGCGGCATCACCTTGACGAACGCAGCCTGGCCCCTGGCCCAATCCGCGAGGATCGAGCTCGCCACCGCGGAGCCGGTTTCGGAGACGTGGAGCGCCAGCGTGTCGGCCAGCCAGGTGATGTCGTCGGCGTCGAGGGCTTCGACGTCCACCATCTCCGGGTTGACCAGCGGTTCGAATTGGTGGTGAGGGTCCCAGACGTAGGCGATGCCGCCTGACATTCCAGCTCCGAAATTTCGCCCGGTGGAGCCGAGCACCACTGCCCTCCCACCCGTCATGTACTCACAGCCATGGTCGCCGATCCCCTCCACCACGGCGAGCGCCCCGGAGTTGCGCACCGCGAAGCGCTCCCCGACCACTCCCCGGATAAAGACCTCCCCGGCGGTGGCTCCGTAGAGGATCACGTTGCCGGCGATGATCTGCTCCTCGGCCACGAAACCCGGTGGCGCTTTGCGTGAGGGCCGCAACACGATCCGGCCTCCCGAGAGCCCTTTGCCCAGGTAGTCGTTGGCGTCGCCTTCCAGGCGGAGCGTGATGCCCGACGGGACGAAGGCCCCGAAGCTCTGCCCCGCTGAGCCGGTGAAAGAGATGTCGATGGTGTCGGAGGGCAGGCCGGCGCCCCCATAGCGGCGGGTCACGTCGGCGCCCAGCAGGGTGCCCACCGTGCGGTTGCCGTTGCGGATCGGAAATGCGAGTCGCACCGCCTGAGCGTCTTCGAGCGCCGGGCGTGCGGCCTCGATGAGTCGGCGGTCGAGGACCCGGTCCAGGCCGTGGTCCTGGGCCACCATCTGGTGGCGGGCGGCGTCGGGCGGGGATTCGGCTACCTCGAGGATGGGGGATAGGTCGATGCCGTGAGCCTTCCAGTGGCCCACCGCCGCTGTCGTGTCCAGAAGCTCGGGGTGGCCGATCACCTCGTCCAGGCGGCGGTAGCCGAGCGACGCCAGCAGCTCGCGGATCTCTTCGGCTATGTACTCGAAGAAGGTGACCACGAACTCCGGGGTGCCGGTGAAGCGCTTGCGCAGCTCGGGGTTCTGGGTGGCGATGCCGACGGGACAGGTGTCGAGGTGGCAGACACGCATCATCACGCAGCCGCTCACGACGAGGGGGGCGGTGGCGAAGCCGAACTCCTCGGCGCCGAGCAGGGCGGCGACCACCACGTCGCGCCCCGTCTTGAGCTGGCCGTCCACCTGGACGACGATGCGGTCACGGAGCCGGTTGAGCATGAGCGTCTGCTGGGTCTCGGCGAGTCCCAGCTCCCAGGGGGCCCCGGCGTGCTTGAGCGAGTTGAGCGGCGAGGCGCCCGTGCCGCCGTCGTGGCCGGAGATCAGCACCACATCCGCGTGGGCCTTGGACACCCCGGCGGCAACCGTGCCCACTCCCACCTCCGCCACCAGCTTCACATGCACCCGCGCCTGGTCGTTCGCGTTCTTGAGGTCGTAGATGAGCTGCGCCAGGTCCTCGATCGAGTAGATGTCGTGATGCGGAGGGGGCGAGATGAGCCCCACGCCGGGGGTTGAGTAGCGGGTCTTGGCGATCCAGGGCCACACCTTGTGCCCCGGCAGCTGGCCGCCCTCGCCGGGCTTGGCGCCCTGGGCAATCTTGATCTGCAGGTCGTCTGCGTTGACCAGGTACTCGCTGGTCACCCCGAATCGCCCCGAAGCGACCTGCTTGATGGCGCTACGCCGCAGGTCGCCGTTGGGGTCGGGGGTGAAGCGATCCGCGTCCTCGCCGCCCTCGCCGGTGTTGGAGCGAGCACCGAGCCGATTCATGGCTATGGCCAGGGTCTGGTGCGCCTCGGCCGATATCGACCCGTAGGACATGGCCCCGGTGGAGAAGCGCTTGACTATGTCGGCTACAGGCTCGACCTCCTCGATTGGGACCGGTTGGCGACCCGTCTCCTCAGCGCCCCGGAAGCGAAACAGGCCCCGCAGCGTGGCCAGGCGGGCAGCCTGGTCGTCCACCGCCTTGGTGTAGGACTTGAAGATGTCGTAGCTCTTGGTCCGGGTGGAGTGCTGCAGCTTGTGCACAGTCGTTGGGTTGAACAGGTGGTACTCGCCCTCCCGGCGCCACTGGTACTCCCCACCTGCTGGCAGGCCGCGGTGCGCCAGCTCGCTGGCCCGCTCGGGCCAGGCGGTGGCGTGGCGGGCCAGCACCTCGCCAGCCAACTCCTCCAGGCCGATGCCCCCGATGCGGCTCACGGTACCCGTGAAGTGCTGGTCGACCAGCTCGTGGGACAGGCCGATGGCTTCGAAGACCTGGGCGCCGGTGTAGGAGGCGACAGTGGAGATGCCCATCTTGGACATGATCTTGAGCACCCCCTTGCCCGAGGCCTTTATGTAGTTGTGGATGGCCTTCTCAAGAGTCACCCCGGTGATCGTCCCGTGGGCGACCATGTAGCTGATCGAGTCGAACGCCAGGTACGGGTTGATCGCCGCGGCTCCGTAGCCGAGCAGCAGCGCGAAGTGGTGGACCTCCCTGGCCTCGCCCGTCTCGATGATCAGGCCCACCCGGGTGCGGGTGCGCTTGGCGATCAGGTGGTGGTGCACTGCGCTCACCAGCAGCAGGGCCGGGATCGGGGCGAGGGTGGCGTTGGAGTGGCGGTCGGAGAGCACGACAAAGGTGGCTCCGTCGCTGATCGCAGCGCTCACCTGCGCGCAGATGTCGTCGAGCGCTCGGCCGAGGCGGGTTCCGGCAGGCTCGTCGCCGCTCGCAGGGAACAGGCCGTCGACGGCGAAGGTCTTCCAGTGCGGGCGGGTGCCGTCCTCGTCTATGTAGAGCAGCTTGGCCAGCTCCTGGTTGGTGAGGATCGGCTGGGGCATGACGATCTGCTCGCAGCTGGCGGGCTCGGGGGCCAGCAGGTTGCGCTCGGGGCCGATGGTGGCGGCCAGGGAGGTGACCAGCTCCTCGCGTATTGCGTCGAGGGGGGGGTTGGTGACCTGGGCGAACAGCTGGGCGAAGTAGTCGTAGAGGACGCGGGGCCTCTCCGACAGCACTGCCAGCGGGGTGTCGGTGCCCATGGAGCCGATGGGCTCGGCGCCCGTGGTCGCCATGGGGCCGAGCAGGACCTTTTCGTCCTCGATGGTGTAGCCGAAGAGGCGCTGGAAGGACAGCACAGAGGAGTGCTGGGGGGTGAGGGTGAAGCGCGAGGGCAGCTTGTCGAATTGCACCTGGCGCTGGGCCAGCCACTCGGCGTAGGGGTGCTCGGCGGCGAGGGTCGACTTGATCTCGGTGTCGGCGACGATGCGCCCCTGGGCTGTGTCCACCAGGAACATGCGCCCCGGTTGCAGGCGGCCCCGCGCCACGACGTGCTCCGGCGCCACGTCGAGCACCCCCACCTCGGAGGCCATGATCACCAGGCCGTCGTCGGTCACCCAGTAGCGCGAGGGCCGCAGGCCGTTGCGGTCCAGTACGGCTCCGATGACGCTGCCGTCGGTGAAGGCGATCGACGCCGGACCGTCCCACGGCTCCATCACCGACGCGTGGAACTGGTAGAAGGCCCGCCGGGCCGGGTCCATGCTCCGGTGGTTCTCCCACGCTTCGGGGATCATCATCAGCACCGCGTGGGGCAGGCTGCGCCCTCCCATGTGCAACAGCTCCAGGGCCTCGTCGAAGGTGGCCGAGTCGCTCGCTCCTGGGGTCACCACCGGGAAGATGCGCTCCAGGTCCCCGGGGAGCAGGTCGCTGGCGATGAGGGCTTCCCGGGCGCGCATCCAGTTGCGATTCCCCTGGAGGGTGTTGATCTCGCCGTTGTGGGCGACGTAGCGGTAGGGGTGGGCGAGCGGCCAGCTCGGGAAGGTGTTGGTCGAGAACCGGGAATGGACCAGGGCCAGCGCGCTGTCCAGGCGCTCGTCGGAGAGGTCGCAGAAGAAGTCACCGAGCTGACGGGCGGTGAGCATCCCCTTGTAGACCATGGTCCGGGTGGAGAGGGATGCGAAGTAGGTGTCGTCGGGGGTGTGCTCCAAGCGCTTGCGCAGCATGAACACCCGGCGCTCCAGGGCCAGGGCATCGGCAGTGCGGGGCGAGCCGGTTGCGACTGTGTCCGGCGAGCTGGCTGTGTCCGGCGAGCCAGCTGTGCCCGGCGAGCCAGCTGTGCCCGGCGAGCCGCTTGCGGCTGTGCCCGACGAGCCGGTAGCGGCTGCGACGTAGGGCTGCCAGAAGGACGGCATCGCGCCGCGGGAGATGCTCCCCAGGCAGGTGTCGTCGGTGGGCACCTCACGCCACCCCAGGACGACCAGCCCCTCGTCGAGGGCCAGCTGCTCTGCAGCCACCCGTCTGAGGGCGGCCTCGGTGGGGTCAGCCGGGAGGAAGGCGATGCCGGTGGCGTACTCGCCTGCCGGCGGCAGGGTGCCGGGAGCGGTGGCCCGGCAGAAGGCGTCGGGGACCTGGACCAAGATGCCCGCCCCGTCGCCCGTGTTGACCTCGGCTCCGGTCGCGCCACGGTGCGCCAGGTTGCACAAGGCCTCGATGCCCATGCGCACCATCGCGTGGCTGCGCCGTCCGTGCATGTCGACGACGAAGCTGACCCCGCACGAATCGTGCTCGAACTCGGGCCGGTAGAGCCCCGTGGGTGTCGGGGATCCAGCTATGGGGAACTCACTCATTGCGTCGTCCTCTTTCGGAGTTGCTGGCGCTGCGCTCGAACGGCAGGGACGACGCTGGCCCTCACGTGGCGACCATGTTACCAGGCCCGTGCTCTACCAGGCCCATGCTCCGTTGGCCTACTTCGGAGCGGATGCGCGCAGGGCATCGAGGACCTTCCGTACGTTGGCCCGGGCGGTGCTGCCGTGGCGAGTGCAGGCGAACCACGGCTCCTCCGGGACCAGCTGCGCGACGGGGAACAGCTCTACCACGCTTGCCTGGGCGAGCGCGTCGATGCACACGAAGGCGGGCAACAGGCTCACCCCCAGCCCCAGCTCCACTGCCCGGAGCACCGCTCGCAGGTCCGGCGCCACGACCTTGAGGCGAGCGGCAAAGGGGCTGCCGAGCGCGTCCAGCCAGAAGCGGCGGGTGAGGGGTAGCTCGCCGCTGTAGGAGGCCCACGGCCGCTCGCGCAGCCACCCGGTAAGCTCCGCCACGGAGCCCAGCGGGGTTGTGGGAGCCAGCGCTGGGGCGGCCACCAGCACGAAGCGCTTCGCGCCGACCTGGGTCCCAGTGGCGCTGCGCCGGGGTGGTGTCGAGCTGGCAACGACCACGTCGAGCTCGCCGATGTCCAGCAAGTTGAACAGCTCGGGGTCGCTCCCGAAGGACGCCGACACGGAGACGTCCAGTCCAGCCAGCCGGGGGAGCAGCTCGGCGGCGAAGTACTCCGGGCTGGACCCGAAGCGCACAGGAGGCTCGGGTCGGGATCCGGGCCCGGCGCCTACGAGCCGCAGGACCGACTCCAGCCGGTCCAGCGAGTCCGCCGCCTCGGCATACAGCTCGCGTCCCCGCTGGGTCGGCTCCACCCCGCTCGGGCGCCTCACGAACACCGGCTCGCCCACACGGTGCTCCAATGAGGCCAGCTGCTGGCTGGCTGCCGGCTGGGTGATGCCACGGCAGTGAGCCCCGTCGGTCACCGAGCCAGACCGGTATACGGCGACGAAGGTCATCAGCCACTCAGCCTCAGCCATCAGGTCAGCTTATGTACCAGATCACTGATACTTGTTTGCTTATTCGTCCGAGTGCCCGCATGATGGTCGGATGCCCCAGACACCGGACACCTACATCCACGGACACCACGACAGCGTGCTGCGCTCGCACCGCTGGCGGACCGTCGAGAACTCGGCCGCCTACCTCCTCCCGCTCCTGACACCGGGCACCAGCGTGCTCGATGTCGGCTGCGGGCCGGGCACGATCACGACCGACATTGCCGGAAGGGTTCTTGGCGGCCGGGTTGTGGGCATCGACGCCGTGGCAGGCGTGCTCGAGGAGGCCAGGAGCCAGGCACGGAGCCAGGGCCTGACGAATGTGAGCTTCGAGGTCGGCGATGTCTACGGGCTGGCGTTTGGAGACGGCGAGTTCGACGTCGTCCAAGGCGCCCAGGTCCTCCAGCACCTGGTGGACCCGGTCGCTGCGCTGAGGGATATGCGCCGGGTCTGCAAGCCTGGCGGCACGGTGGCAGTGCGGGATGGGGACTACGGGGGGATGCTCTGGTATCCCCCGGAACCCGTGCTCGACGAGTGGATGGTCCTCTACCACGCCGTGGCGCGAGCGAACCACGTCGAGGCAGACGGGGGCCGCCACCTTCCGGGATGGTGCCGGGAGGCGGGGCTCACCGACCTCAGGGTCAGTGTCGGGCCGTACTGCTACGCCAGCGACGAGGACCGGGCGTGGTGGGGCGACATGTGGGCTGACCGGGCGACCAAGTCGACCTTTGCCGACCAGGCCCTCGCAAGAGGCTTGGCCAGCACTGACGACCTGGAGCGCATCTCAGCCGCCTGGCGGGCATGGTCAGTGGCGCCCGACGGCCTGTTCGTGATACCCAACGTGGAGGTCCTCTGCCGACCGTGACAGGGGCGGCGACACCCCAGCCCAGCCCATTACACAGCCTCACTGGCGGATCTACCTCAGAGCCTCCGGCAGGTCCAGGGTGCTTCAGCTCGTTGGCGAGCCCGTGGCCCATCCAGATGCTCACGGCTATCCCACAAGGTGCTATGCTACCCTCGGCCGACCACGCTAACTAGCCGAACCAACGGGCCGGCATAATTGTCGGCCGCCATCTAAGGGGGGGACAAGACCGTGGGCTCTATCTATAGGTTCATCATCTATAGCTTGATCGCAGATCAATTGAGGAGCCTCTTTGGCGGTCAACAGCGTGGAACTCGAAAGCGCAAGGGGAGGCCATCACGGCGTCGGCGCCACTGGGCGATCAGCGCCTCGGTCGCCACACTCATCAGCCTTTCAGCTCTGCTTCCTGAGAGCGCCGCGCTCGCAGCACCTACGAGCAACCAACCGGGTACAGTTCCACCGGCTTCTGCCAGCGAGCACATACCACCGCCCTTTCGCCAGGGTGTTCTGAGCCCGCCGGCCGCCCCAGCGGCGCTGAGGATCGTTCAAGTCCCCGCACAGACGGGATGTACACAAGAGGTACCTTCGGCCACGACGGTAGACTCATCCGGAGCCACGGTATACACCTGGACGTATCCTGATGGCGACACAATGCGTCAGATTGTGCCACCGGCAAGCTTCGATGCAGCAACGGCCTCGTCCACACAACTCGCGGCTTATCAGTACCCAAACTCGCTTGTGAGGGCCATTGCGGGCACCAACCCAAACCAAAGCGCGCCCGCGACCCGGCAAGTACTAAGCCAACCCATGACCCGCTACGTGGGATGGAACTATTGTCCGAGCGAGCCAAAGGCGAACGGTTACGACGGCCAAACCTGCGGGGTCGGTTGCCAATCGTCCTTCTGGGCCGGGCCGGTCACCCCAGCTGCGCCCCCAGGTGGCACCGGAATGAGCTTCGAGAACACGGAGGCCGATTTCACTCAACCGTACTATTACACATGCCCGCAGCCAGCGACCGGCCTCAATTGGGCAGGCTTGGGTGGACTCAATGGGGCGGCCCTACTGCAGAGCGGAACTCTACAGTTTCATTCGAATCCTAACGGTGCGGTTGCTTATGACTTCGCCCAAGTCTGGGCAGTGAACGCAAAGAGCTATACTTACGGCCCCGATGGGCCTCCCGCCACCGTCGGCCATAGCATCGAGGGCTTTGTCGTATGGAATTACCACGGCGGGACAACTGGCGCAGCTGAACTTCTCGTCTACGACCTGACAAACAACAGCAGTTGGGGTGTGACGTACACCCTCCCACGGGCCCAGTACGGACCTGGCGTGGCGGGTTTTGGAGCTACTGCCGAGGCGATCTCAGAGAAATCCCCTAGCGCTTTGGACGCGCTAGACCCCTCATCGAACCAGGTGCAATTCACGTACTTTACGGCGGCGCAATATCAAACCGGTACCTACTACACGTTTTCTGCCATGCCCTTCATGGTGTGGGAGAACTCGTTTTTGAGCAGTAACGCTGCCAGCCGAACCGGGTTGACTTTTCAGTCTGAATGGAACCATTGCTGACAGGAAACCGTCGCTCCTCTGAGGTCTCAGTAGCATGAGGTATCGTATTTCTTGCGGTCCCTTGGCGCTTGGGCTTTGTGTTGTGGCGCTAGGCTTGGCCGCCTGCAACAGCACGGGAAACACTGCCACGCAGGCGCTCCACTGGTTAACGGCCGTACGTTTGCCATCGGGCAGCCGACAAGTTACTGCCGCTCCAATACCCCAACTCCGGTCCCCGGGCACCGAGCTAAACTGCTATTTTCAAGGAGGTGCCAAGGCTCAACCGCTCCGTGCGGTAACTAAGGACGAGCATCGATTCTGGATCGTTCCAGATAGCCTTCAAGCTACCAAAGCGTTTCTGCGCGGGCATGCGCCGACTGGATTTGAGAGAAACTACGGTGGGCCAGGTCCAATTACTATCACTAGCCCTTCCGCTAGCATAGGTTTCGTGCTAAAGAGTAGTGGGGTAACTCAACTCTACCTGACTCTTGTGCAACTAGCGCCGGGATCCGTAGTAGTCCGCGCAGACGGCATTGGCGTTCCTGTTGGGGCTGGGTGTGCGGGCAGTGAGCCTGGCAGAAGCAAAATTGTAACGCCATAGAATGGCTTGGAGGTAACAATAAAGCGCAGGCCGTACTACCGCAGGTAGGTATTCACCCTCTTTTCGCGAGAACAGGTTGCTGGAGGCTCAGAACCTCTGGAGATGAGGTCGCCCCGAGTCCCTGACCAGATCGGTCGCCATCGACCGTGCTCTGGGCGACTGCATCGCCCAGCCAGGCTTGGCACTGCTGCGGTTGTCGCAGGATTCAAAGTCTCAACCCGCGGTGCGCCATACCTCACCACCGTTTTGTTTGAGCTTTCGCAGGGTGGAGGCTTGTTCGGTGGTCAAGTCAATCGGGTTCTTGAGCAGCGCCCAGCGAGCACCTTTGTATTTGCGAGCAGCTTCTTTGTCGGGAAGGGCTCGCATCTCTCGCCACACCCTCCTACGGACCTCCTCCAAGGCGTTGGTGGCGAGTTGGACAACGTGAAACGGGTCGTAGCACAGCACCGCCTTGGTGGCATGTTCGGTGGCGCTCTTCGCGAATGCCGGACCCATGTCCATCGACACGGCGGTGATAGCCTCGGAGCGAGCCGGACCCAGCTCGGTGAAGAAGGAGTCCAGCGTGGCGGCATCTTTGCCCTCGGCTCCCCACACGAAACGCCCCGTCGCGTGGTCGCTCACCATGGTGATGTAGCGATGCCCCTTACGCCAGGAGACCTCATCCACTCCGATACGGAACAGGCCCTCCAGGCGGTTCGGGTCAAGCCCGGTGGCCATCACTCTTTCGATGATGCGCCCGACGGTGTCCCAGTCGATGCGGACCAAGCGACAGATCGCGGTTTTGTCCATGGTCGTGGCCAGCCAGCCCACCAGGTCCCCGAAATCGGAGCTGAACCTGGCCCCAGCACGGGCAAAAGGTACTGCCTGGGTGCGCACCCCGTGGGTGGGGCAGCTCAGGCGACGAAGGTTGGCGCGCACTTCGAGTCGCCAGGCGCCCAGGTCGAGATGACGCCACGTAGATGTCACCGGGCGGGCGTCATAGCGGGCTCGGGTGGTGAAGTCGCATTCGGGGCAGCACAGCACCCCCGAGCGCAGGGTCACCTCCACCACCACTTTGGAGGGAGCGAACTC
This sequence comes from Acidimicrobiales bacterium, assembly GCA_050744085.1. Taxonomy (GTDB): domain Bacteria; phylum Actinomycetota; class Acidimicrobiia; order Acidimicrobiales; family JAJPHD01; genus JAVKSL01. The sequence goes on along the minus strand of JBOGGU010000132.1, from coordinate 5,266 downwards.
AACGCCGGTGACGGTGATGCCGGGAAGGCGCATCAGCTGCTTGAATGCTGTGGTGGCTCGCATGGCTATGGGCTCCTTGCCTCAGTGTGGTTTCAGAAGCTCCCGAGGCTAGGGACCGCCCGTGCGAGCCACTCACCCGACCCGCCCATCACCCCCTCAAGGCGCCTCTGGGCCACTCCCTGATCCGGTACAATCCACGGGTCCTGGCCCAGAACCGTCCCGGGCCCTTCTACCAGGCAGAACCTCAGCCCAGACCCGCTCGGGCACCCACATGTATGCCGGAAGACCCCTACTTCGTGGAGGGGGCCCCGGCTGAGGAGGTGGCGTCGCGCTTCGGCTACAGCCCTGCAACGGTGCACCAGCTCGCCGCCGAGCTGAGAGCTGGTCGCACGGGCTTCTTCGTGTCTTCCAAACCGGGCCCCAAGGGTCCTCGCAAGGTCGAGCGGCTCAAGGACAAGGTGTTGGTGCTGCGGGCCAAGGATCGTTCGATCACCGAGATCGCCGAGCGGTTGACCATGGAGGGTAGCCCCGTGTCGGCCCAGACGGTGTGGGCGATCCTGAAAGCCGAGGGCCTCGAGCGCCTGGAGCGGGCCAGCCCCAGCGCCGGGCCGGCGCCGCGCCTGGAGCCGGTCAGAGCTGGGGTGGTCGATCCCTGGCCCACCGGGGCAACCTTGGAGTGCGACCACGCCGGGCTTTACCTGCTGTTGGGGGCCATGGCGAGCCTCGGGCTCCACGAAGCGGTGGCAACCGCGCGCTATCCAGGGACCGGCGTCCTGTCGGCCTTCCACTCCATCGGCTCGTTGCTCTTGCTCAAGTGCGCCCGCAAGGGCCGGGTTACCAACGCTGAGGCCCTTGGCGCTGACCCGGGCCTTGGCCTGGCGCTCGGGTTGGTGGCGCTGCCCAAAGCCACGCATCTGACCAGCTACTCCTATAGGGTGCGGCGAGCATCCAATGAGACCATGATGGCAGAGGTGGCCAAGGTGGCCCGCACCCTGGGGCTCGGGACCGGCGAGGGGGGGTTCAACTTGGACTTCCACACCATTCGCCACCACGGAGACGAGGTACCCTTGGAGGAGCACTACGTGGCCTCCCGCTCCCAGCGGACCCGCTCGGTGCTCACCTTCTTTGCCCAAGACCACGCCTCGACCGAGATGGTGTACGCCAACGCGGACATCACCAAGGCAGCCCAGGCCAAAGAGGTGCTGGCCTTTGCCACCTACTGGCACCGGGTCTCAGGAGCCGACCCTGGACTGTTGTGCTTTGACTCCAAGCTCACCACCTACGCCGTGCTGGACGAGCTGTGTGCAGCGGACATCAGGTTTCTGACCCTGCGCCAGCGGGGCCCCAAGGTGATAGAAGCCCTGGCGGCGCTGCCGGCCTCGGCGTGGGTGAGCGCCCGGGTGAAACGAGCAGGGCGCTATGAGCATCCCGCACTGCACGAGGAGGTCCTCCACCTCAAGGGCATCGCAGCCCCCCTGCGCCAGATCGCGGTGCGCAACATCGGACACCCCAACCCCACACTGTTGCTGACCAACGACTGCTCCACCCCGGCCAAGGACCTGTTCACCCGCTACGCCGAGCGCATGCTGATCGAGAACGAGCTGGATGCCTACATCTCCGGGTTCCACCTGAACGCCTTGTCCTCAGGTCTGCCCCTCAACGTGGACCTGGACACCACACTGTCGGTCGTGGCAGGCAACTGCTACCGGTTGCTGGCACGCAAGCTGCCCCGCTACGAGCTGGCCACTCCGGATCGCATCTGGCGCCACTTCATCGACACCACCGGCAAGGTCGTGGTCAACGCGGATCACGTGAGAGTCGACCTGGCGCTTCGGACCTACACCCCGGTGTTGATCGACGCCGGGTTCCCCGAGCTTGACATCCCTATCCCGTGGTGGGGCAACCGGACCCTGCGCTTCGGCTTCCCGCCTCGCTAAGGACCTCAGGTCGATTACTTGAATAACACCCGCCGAGGATCGAGGCTAAGAGGCGAGGCGAACCGGGGTGCCGTGGAGGCGGTGCTCCACCTCGGAGGCGAGGAACCGGCGGTGCCCGCCGAGGGTGCGGATGGACGTGAGCTTGCCGGAGCGGGCCCACCGGGTGACCGTCTTGGGGTTCACTCGGAACAGCGCGGCAACTTCGGCGGGGGTCAGAAGCTCTTCGGTCTCTAGCTGCTCGGTCATCGTCATCGGGTCCTCCTGGGGGGTGAGTCCGTCTTGACAACAAGGCTAGGGGGCGCCACCTCCGACAGGAATAGCCCAAAAGAGTCATTTTTCGGGCTACAACGGACTAGTTACCCAAAGCCGGACAAACCGCCTCAGGCCACGAAGCCCCCGTCGTAGTCGAAGCCGAGGTCCTCCGCAGTCACCAAGGCGCAGAACTCGATCCCTGCCTCCCTGGCCAGGCGCCCACACGTGCCCCCTCGGTCCACCACCGCGACGATGAGCACCACCTCTGCCCCCTCATCGGCCACGACTGTCGCCGCCTCGAGCAGGGAGGTGCCCCTGCTGGTGGCGTCCTCGACCAGGACCACCCGGTCTCCGGGGTCCAGCGCCCCGGCTATCCGCCCCCCGCTGCCGTGGTCCTTGGCCTCCTTGCGCACGCTGAAGCACTTGAGCGCCCGCCCCCTGGTAGCCGCCACACCTGCGGTGGCGAAGGCCACCGGGTCCGCGCCCATGGTGGGGCCGCCGATGGCGGTGGCGTCGTCTGGCAGGACTTCCAGCACCGCCTCGGCCACGAGCAGCGTCCCGCCCGGGCGGCAGATGGTCTGCTTGGCGTCGATGAACCAGTCGCTGGGGTGGCCGGACTTGAGGACGAAGCTGCCCCGGAGCACCGAGTGGGCAAGGAGGTGGTCCCGCAGGGCGGCCCGGTGGTCGCGCAGGGCCGCTCTGTCGGGCAGGGCTGCCCGGCGGTCTCCCAGGTCCACTCGGTCCGGAGCGGGCCTCTCAGACGTAGGCACGGGCTCGGGCCGCGCGCCGGTAGGCGTCGACCTCGTGCGGGGCCAAGCGCGCAACCCGGTCGACCAGCTCCAGCAGCTCCATCGGGTCGAAAGGCTTGCTCACCACGTCGAGGGCCCCCAGGTCGAAGGCCCGGGCCTGGTTGGCTGCAGTGGCGACCGCGGACACCACGATCGGCCTGGGCCAGCCCGGGTGGGCGGACAACGCGGCCAGGAGCGCCCAGCCTGTGGGCCGGGGGAGGAGCAGGTCGACGAGGGCCACGTCGAAGTCCTGGCTGCCCAGGTGGCCCATGGCCTCGTCGGCGTTGCACGCCAAGACCACCTCGACGCCGTCCCAGGCGAGGGTCTCCTCCAAGAGGCGGCGGATGACCGGCTCGTCCTCGACCACGAGCACCCGGCGCACCACCGGGGGCGCTTGTGTCGCTTCGAGCATGCTCACCAGGATAGCTCGTCCATGTGCACTTCACCGGTTCCATGCGTCGCGTGTCCCACCACTGCTGCTGACTGGCCGTAGCTCTCCAGGAGCCCGAGCGCCGCGTCGACCCCCTCGGGGGCGATCACCGCGATCATGCCGATTCCCAGGTTGAACACCCGGCCCATCTCCTCGTCGCTCACCTGGCCCGCCCGGCGGACCTCGTCGAAGATCCGGGGGACCCTCCAAGCTGAGCAGTCCATCTCGGCGTCGCAGGTCGGGGGCAGGGCCCGGGCCAGGTTGTGCGCGATCCCCCCGCCGGTGATGTGGGCCAGGGCTCGCACACCGCACTCCCGGCTCAGGGCAACGACCGCGGGCGCGTAGATCATCGACGGCCGTAGCAGCTCGTCGGCCAGGCTGTGGGCGGCGCCCTCCCAAGCCGGCGAGTCCAGGGACCGGCCACCGGGTGGCCCCAGGAGCGCCTGGCGGGCGAGGGAGTACCCGTTGCAGCGCAACCCCGGCGAGCCCAAGCCGACGAGGACATCGCCGGGGCGCACCCGCTCCGGGCCCAGGACCTCGTCTCGCTCCACGATCCCCACGGCGAAACCCGCCAGGTCGAAAGCGTCCGAGGCAGGCCCACCAAGGCCGGGGTGCTCGGCCATCTCGCCACCTATCAGGGCGCAGCCGGCCTGGCGGCAGCCGTCGGCCACGCCCGCAACGATGGTCGCCGCGATGGCGGGGTCGAGGTGGGCGGTGGAGTAGTAGTCGAGGAGGAACGCTGGCTCTGCGCCGGCACAGACCACGTCGTCCACGCACATCGCGACCAGGTCGATCCCTATGGTGTCGTAGCGTCCGGTCATGCGGGCCACCTCCGCCTTTGTGCCCACCCCGTCGGTACCGGCCACCAGGACCGGGTGGCGCCACCTGCCTTCGGGCAGGGCGAACAAGCCGGCGAAGCCCCCGAGCCCGCCAGACACCTCCGGCCCGAACGTGGAGCACACCAACGGCCCTATCCGGCGGACCGCCTCCTCGCCCGCACCGATGTCTACCCCTGAAGCCGCATAGGTCAGCGGGGGAGAGGGGGGGGAGTCGGCACCGGGCAATATTCCTCCGCCAAAGGCTCCTTCACGCATCGGGGACCGCCAGGGGGTACTCCCCGGTCAGACATGCGCTGCAGAAGCTGAACCCAGGAGCCCCGATCGCCTTCTCGAGCGCCTCCAGCGACAGGAAGGCGATCGAGTCGACGCCAAGGCGCTCCCGCATCTCCTCGGCGCTGTTGCTGGCGGCGAGCAGCTCGGCCCGGCTGGGGGTGTCGATGCCGAAGTAGCACGGCCAGGTGAACGGCGGTGAGGAGACCCGAAGGTGGATCTCGGTGGCGCCGGCCTCCCGCAGCATCCGGGCCGTCTCGCGCTGCGTGGTGCCGCGCACTACCGAGTCGTCCACCACCACCAGGCGCTTCCCCGCGATGTTCTCCCGGAGCGGGTTGAGCTTGCGCCGAACCCCCGCAGCCCGAGCTTCCTGGCCGGGGACGATGAAGGTCCGCCCGATGTAGCGGTTCTTGACCAGGCCCTGGCCGTAGGGGATGCCGCTGCGCCGGGCATAGCCTTCTGCGGCAGGCACCCCTGACTCGGGCACCCCCATCACCAGGTCCGCCTCCACGGGAGCCACCTCTGCCAGAGCCTCGCCCATCCGTCGGCGGGCGCCGTGGACCTCGGTCCCGCAAAGCTGGGCGTCCGGCCTGGCGAAATAGACCATCTCGAAGATGCAGAAGTGTGGGTCGATGCGTCCGGCTGCAAAGGGGCGCACCGTGCGCGGCGCCAGCCGGCCGGCAGCCCCCGCAGCCCCCGCAGCCCCCGCAGCCCCCGCAGCCCCCGCAGCCCCCGCAGCCCCCGCAGCCC
>JBOGGU010000131.1:0-22834 GCA_050744085.1 Acidimicrobiales bacterium | reverse complement strand
GTTGAGCCGCATATAACGCGGCTCAACTACCCCAGTTGCTCCACCGCATCGGGACGAGGCCGTACCCGTAGGATGGGTCACCGTGGAGGACCAGCCCTACCAGTCCCTCTACCGGCGCTACCGGCCTCAGCGTTTTTCAGAGGTTCGCGGCCAGGACCACGTGGCTGCGGCCCTGTCCAACGCCGTGCGCAGGGATCAAGTGAGCCACGCCTACCTGTTCAGCGGACCCCGCGGGACCGGGAAGACCTCAACCGCCCGCATCCTCGCAAAGGCCCTGAACTGCGAGGCGACCGTAGACGGAGAGCCTTGCGGGACGTGCGAATCGTGTGTCGCGATAACCCGCGGCTCCTCCCTCGACGTCCACGAGCTGGACGCTGCTTCCAACAACGGCGTGGAGGCCATGAGGGACCTGGTGTCTCGTGCGGCTCTGGCGACTCCTGGGCGCCACAAGGTCTACATCATCGACGAGGTGCACATGCTGTCCACGGCCGCCTCCAACACCCTGCTGAAGACGTTGGAGGAGCCGCCCCCGCGCGTGGTGTTCGTCCTGGCCACCACCGACCCTCACAAGGTCCTCCAGACGATCACCAGCCGGACCCAGCACTTCGAGTTCCGGCTGCTACCCGCCGAGGTGCTGGCCGGCCTGCTGAGCGACGTGCAGTCCTACGCGGGGCTGGACCTTGCACCAGACGTCCTCTCGGTGGCTCTGAAGCGAGGCAACGGCTCGGCGCGAGACGCCCTGTCGGCTCTCGACCAGCTGGTCGCAGCGGAAGGCGTCTCCGACGAGGCACCCGCCATCGACGAGCTGATGGAGGCACTCTGCGAGCGCGACGCCCCCGGGGCGCTCCTCGCCGTGGCAAGAGGGATCGAATCAGGTCGAGACGCTGCCAGGCTCGCCACTGAGCTGATCGAGCAGCTCCGGCAAGGGTTCTTGGCCACGATGGCTCCAGAGTTGGTCGAGCTGGGGACAGACGAGCACCAGCGAGTCGGCGGACAAGCCGGGCGTTTGGGGACCGCTGCGCTGGTAAGGGCCATGGAAGCCCTGGGACAAGCCCTCGTCGACATGCGTGACTCCCTCGATCCGCGCTTGTCGCTCGAGTTGACCCTGGTTCGTCTGACCAGCCCCGAATCCGACACCTCGATTGCGAGCCTCCTGGAGCGAATCGAGCGCCTGGAGCGTGGCTCGAGCCATGAGGGGCGCTCGGTCAGAGCCAAGATCCCCTCGCCACCAGCGCCGTCCCCTGCCGCCATCGGGCCCGCCACAACCGGGTCACCTGGCCCGCCTCCCACCACTGGCCCACCTCCCGCCACCGGGCGCCCATCGTCAGCGCCAGCGAACCCCGATTCCCCGCGTGCCGACGACGCTCCAGCGTCCCCCGCTGCGAGCGCGCGCGCTGCCCTGGGGGCCATGAGAGCGACCCCCCCGGCGCGCCGCGACCCGCGGCCCAGTCTCGGGGCGCCCCCCCCGCTGCAAGACCTGGGGGTCCCGGCAACTAGCAGCGCGACTCCCCCCAGCCGCGACGACCTGGTGGAGGCATGGGGGGACCACTTGCTCGAAGCGCTGCGGCCGCGCGCCCGCTCGCTGTTCCGGGCTGGGAGGTTCCTCGAAGCGCAGGCCGGCGCCGCAGTCTTCGCCCTGCCAGACTCCGCCCACTGCGCCAACTGCGAAGCCGCCCGCCCCGAGGTGGAGGCCGCTCTCTCGGAACACTTCGCCACGCCCGTCCGGCTGCGCCTGGTGGTAGACGACGCGCCAGGCTCGACTGCACCCAGCACCCTCAGCACGAACGACCGGCGCGCTCCAGAGGCCCAGCGCGACCAACCCGAAGAGGGCAGCGACAACGCGGGCACCGAGGACGAAGACATGGCTGCATCGGAGATCCACGGCTTGCCTGAAGCAGATGTCCCCAGCGTCTCCGCGGTAGAGCTGCTGCTGGAGGCATTCCCGGGCGCCGAGCGCCTCGGAGGAGCGGTAGAGACGCCAGGCCAGCTGAGACACCGAGGAGGCACGGTATGAGCGGAGGTTTCGAGCTCCCGGACATCGGCGCGCTATTGCGCCAGGCCCAAGGCTCGGGCGGACGCGATCCGGACCCGACGGCCCCTGCAGACGTGGCCCAAGACGCCGACGACGACGCGAACGAGGCCAGTGTCGTGGGGACCGCCGGTGGCGGGATGGTCACCGTCACCCTGTTGCCGCGGGAGGGGGTGCCCTCAGGGCTCGCCTGCGGAGAGGTCCACGTCGACCCGAGCGCCATCGACCCCGACGACCACAGCCTCCTGGAGGACCTGTTGACGGTCGCGATCAACGACGCGCTCAGCCGAGCGGAGCCAGCGAGCCCCGGCGGAGGTGGCCTGGACAAGCTCCTTGGCGGCCTGTCTGGGCTCGGCGCGGACCTGCCCGGCATGCTGTCCGGGCTCGGTGCGAGCCTTCCGGACCTGCTATCCGGGGCGATGCAGGCGTTCGGCCTGGCAAGCCCGGCCCCGACCGACCACCCGCCGGAGCCCCCCACCGATGCTGCCGAGCCAACCGACGGCCCCCCTAGCCCAACCGACGGCCCCCCTGGCCCAACCGACGGCCCCCCTGGCCCAACCGACCCACCGACCCGGCCCGCCGGCTGAGCGGCCGATGTACGCCGGGCCCGTTCAGGACCTCATCGACTCCCTCGGGCGGCTGCCTGGCATCGGCCCGAAGTCGGCCCAGCGAATCGCCTTCTACTTGCTGAAGATCCCCGAGGAGGAGGCCCTGCGCTTGGCCCACTCGATCGTCGAGGCCAAGCAGCGCACCTCGATATGCGTCAGGTGCTTCAACATCGCCGATGCCGAGTGCTGCGCCATCTGCACCGACCCTCGGCGCGACGGCACCGTGCTCTGCGTCGTCGAGGACCCTCGCGACATCGTCGCAGTGGAGCGCACGAGGGAGTTTCGGGGCCGCTACCACGTCCTGCAAGGGGCGATCAACCCGATCGAGGGCATCGGCCCCGAGCAGCTAAGGGTGCGGGAGCTGCTCGCCCGCATCGAGCCCGAGGGGGTAGCCGAGGTCATCTTGTGCACCAATCCCAACCTGGAGGGCGAAGCAACCGCCATGTACCTGGCCCGTCTCCTGACCCCGCTCGGCCTTCGCGTCACGCGCATAGCCAGTGGCCTGCCGGTAGGGGGTGACCTCGAGTATGCCGACGAGCTGACCCTGGGCCGAGCCATCGAGGGCCGCCGCGACATGAGCGGCTAACGTCGCCGGGCCCTCAGCTACGGTGGCCCAGATGGGCCACCCACCGATGTTCACCGACATCGACCACGTCGGCCTCGCCGTGCGAGACCTGGATGCGGCGGTCGCGTGGTACGAGGCAACGTTCGGGCTGAAGGTTGCCCATCGGGAGTGCATGGACCTCGACGGCGTCGAGGAGGCGCTCATCCCGTTGGGGGACTCGTGGATCCAGCTCCTCACTCCGACCCGGGCCGACTCGCCCGTCGCCCGCTGGCTGGAGCGCCGGGGGGAGGGCCTCCACCACATCGCCTACCGGGTTGCCGACTGCGCCCTCGCCCTGCAGGAGGCCAAGCGGGCCGGGGCGAGCGTCCTGGACGAGCGGCCGAGGGCCGGCTCCCGGGGGACAGTGGTGGCGTTCCTGCACCCCAAAGGCGCATTTGGCACCCTCATCGAGCTGGTCCAGGAGTAGCCGTGACGCCGGCCGAGCTCGTCGCCATCTACTTCGAGGCCTGGCAGGCCCGCGACCCCGACCGCCTCCGGTCGATCCTGGCAGACGACGTCACCTTCATCGGGACGCTCGGGACCACCGACGGTGTCGACGAGACCGTCGCCGGCCTGATGGGCATGGCGCAGATCATCACCGACATCGAGGTCCTCGTCCGCTTGGCCGACGACACCGACGTCATCACCTGGTTCCGGCTCCACACAACTATCGCCCCGCCCGCCGCCACCGCCAACTGGAGCCACGTGGAGCACGGCAGGATCACCGCCATCCGGGCAACTTTCGACCCCAGAGAGATCCTCGCCGCCGGGCCCAAGCCGTAGAGCGCCGTCCCGCCCGGGCGGGAACCGTGGTGAGTGGGACGGTGACTCCGGCGAGCTACGCCCCATTTTTCCAAAGGGCTCTATGGTGTGCTCGTGAAGGTGCACCTGGTCGACGGGACCTTCGAGCTGTTCCGCCACCACTTCGGCCGGCCGTCGCACGTGAGCGCTGCTGGCGAGGAGGTGGCTGCGACCCGCGGGGTGCTGGGGTCGCTGCTGGAGCTGCTGGAGGGTGGGGCCACGCACCTCGGGGTGGCCACCGACCACGTCATCGAATCGTTCCGCAACCAGCTCTGGGCAGGCTACAAGACCGGCGCCGGCACACCGCCCGAGCTGGCCTCCCAGTTCGGCCTGCTGGAGGAGGGGATCGCAGCGCTCGGGGTCGTCGTGTGGCCGATGGTCGAGCTGGAGGCGGACGACGCCCTCGCCTCTGCTGCTGCGGTGGCCGCCGCGGACGACCGGGTCGAACAGGTGGTCATCTGCACCCCGGACAAGGACCTGGCCCAGTGCGTGGTCGGAGACCGGGTGGTCCAGCTCGACCGGCGCAGCCGCAACACCGACGCCACGGTCACCGACGAGGCCGGGGTGTGGGCCCGCTACGGGGTAGCCCCGGCGTCGATCCCCGATTGGCTGGGGCTGGTAGGCGACTCCTCCGACGGCTTCCCCGGCCTGGGCGGGTGGGGGGCCAAGTCAGCGGCGGCAGTGCTCGCCCGCTACGGCCACCTGGAGGCGATACCCGACGCGCAGGGGCAGTGGGAGGTGACGGTCCGGAACGGCTACAGCCTTGCCGCCACCCTCGCCGCAAACCGCGAGCTGGCACTCTCCTTCCGGGAGCTGGCAACCCTGCGCATCGACACGACCCTGCTCTCGGGTGTGGACGAGCTGGCCTGGTCGGGCCCCACTGCAAGCTTCGAGGGCCTGGCCCGCCGCCTCGACGCCCCCGGCCTGGCCACCCGAGCCTCACGGGTCGCCGCCGCCAAGCGGGCTGTGCCCCGCTGATGACGCGTCGCACCGATGAGGGGGCCATGGCCCTCGCCATCGAGGAGGCCGAGGGGGCGCCCGCCCACGGCGACGTACCGGTCGGAGCGGTGGTGCTGGTCGACGGGGAGGTCCTGAGCGCCCGGCATAACGAGCGCGAGCTGCTCGGCGACCCGACCGCGCACGCCGAGATGCTGGCGCTGCGCGATGCCGCGGCGGCTCTCGGGTCGTGGCGCCTCGGTGCAGCTGCCTGCATGGTGGTGACCCTGGAGCCCTGCGCGATGTGTGCGGGGGCGCTGGTGGCCGCCCGGGTGGGCCGGCTGGTCTTCGGCGCGGCGGACGCCAAGGGGGGAGCCTGCGGGTCGCTCTACAACCTGTGCGCAGACCCCCGCCTCAACCACGAGGTAGAGGTGACAGCCGGCGTGATGGCGGGGAGGTGCTCCGAGCTGGTGGCGGGCTTCTTTGCCGGGAGGCGCAGGTGAGCACGGGGGCCGGAGGTCCAGGGCGGGGTGGGCCCACCGCTCGACTCCTGCTGTCCGGCCCGGACCGGCGAGGCTTGGTGGCCAGGGTCGCGGACTTCGTGTGGCGCCACGGGGGCGACATCACCCACGCGGACCAGCACACCGACGAGCAAGCGGGCGTGTTCTTCCAGCGGGTGGAGCTGCGCCTGGATGGCTTCGAGCTGAGCCGCGAGGAGCTGTTCGCCGAGTTCTCGGTCCTGGCGGCCGAGCTGGGGATGTCGTGGCGGGTGCGCTACTCCGACGAGGTGCGCCGCCTGGCGGTGCTGGTCTCTGGCCAGGCCCACTGCCTCTACGACCTGCTGGCGCGGTGGCGGGCCGGCGAGCTGCCCGCCGAGATAGTGGCGGTGGTGAGCAACCGTGGAGACCACGCCGAGGCGGCAGGGCACTTCGGCGTCCCCTTCCACGAGCTGCCCGCGTCCAAGGCGACCCACGAGGCAGAGCTGCTGGAACTCCTGGCCAGCTACGACGTCGAGCTGGTCGTCCTGGCCCGCTACATGCAGATCCTGTCACCTGCGGTGATAGAGGCCTACAGGGACAGGGTGGTCAACATCCACCATTCGTTCCTTCCTGCTTTCGCCGGGGGCCGGGCCTACGCTCAGGCCCACGCCCGCGGGGTCAAGCTGATCGGCGCGACCGCCCACTACGCCACGGAGGAGCTCGACGAGGGCCCGATCATCGCCCAGGACGTGGCCCGGGCCAGCCACCGCGACTCGGTGGAGGACCTGGCCCGCAAGGGGCGAGACCTGGAGACGGCGGTCCTGGCGAGGGCGGTGCATGCCCACCTAACCGACAGGGTCCTGGTGTACGGCAAGAAGACCGTCGTGTTCGACTGACTCGGCGACCGCGCAGGTTGGTGAGGCAAATGTGCTCTGCGAGTAGTCAGCCCAGTGGGCCACGAAGCTCAGCGTGCCCCAGAATCCGCTCCACGCGAGCGTCGGCAGCCGCCGGTGCGCCGCACGCTCCACCATGGTCACCTGGTAGCCGGAGACCCAGACGAAGGGGACGCTGGTCCCGTCCATCGCCCGTACCCATGCGGGGAAGTGCGCTGCGGCCGCGAGGACCTCGGCGTGGGCAGAGTCCGGCCCGCGGACGTTGCAGGGCCTGGTGTGGTGACCCGGCCTCCAGTGCGCGCCGAGGTCGACGGTCACCCTGCGCACTCCCGGCCGGTGCTCGATCCCCGGAGCCAGGCGCACCGGCATCGGGTGGCCCAGCCAGGTGTCCCAGTACCAGTCCCAGCTCCACGCGGCCGGCTGGCGAGCGGCGGCGACCTGCCAGAGCTGGCGGCAGGTGTGGCGCACAGCGTCCATCTCGTCGTGATCGTCCAGGTAGACGGCCAGGAGGTCCACCACCAGGGGATCGTCGTGGGATTGGGGTGTGAGGTCGATGGCGTCGAGCTGGCGCTCGCTCAGGCCCCAGGAGCGCTCGGCATTCCAGCGTCGCACGTTGGAGGCCTGCTCCTCCAGGGAGACGAACAGGTCCTCGGGCGGCGGCAGGCGCTGTCTGGGCACCTCGGGCTCGGCGTCGGCCGGCTCGGCCCCCCGCACGTACAGGTCCGGGAGGTCCTGGGGGATCCTCGGGTCCCAGGCCTGCGGCTCCACTTCGGGGACCTCGACGCTCGCGTGCGGCTTGACTGCGGTGGCCAGGCGGTCCAGGGCCAGGCCGAACTGGGGGGTCCCGGGCTTGCGAGCCCCGACCTCCTCCAGGGCGTCCCAGATTAGCTCCCGGAGGCTCGGCGCGGTGGCCTCCCCCGGATCGGGTCGCTCGACCGCGCCCAGCAGGCTCTCGCCAGCGAGGGCGTGGTGGTGGAGCGCCTGCATCACCTGGTCGTGCAGCTCCTGGCTTGCCGGCGGCTCGACTGCGCCATGGACCTGGGTGACGAATACGTCGGCGGCGCTCGGGTCAAGCAGGATCAGGTCCACGATGTCCCCGATGGGGAACTCGAAGTCGTCGTCTGGGTACTCCACCCGGCGAGGATACCTGGCCCTCGACTGTGCGCTCAGCTGGTCCGTCGGTAGAGGTACACACCGAGGGCCTTGACTCGCACGAAGTGCGCCGCAGAGTAGGCCTGGATCTGGGGGGTCCAGGGGATCTGCTGGGTCCGGGGAGAGCTCAGCACCACGTACTGGGCTCGCTCCAGGTAGGAGAGCCAGGCCCGTCCCACGGCCGGGGCCGATGTGTCTCGTGGTAGGGCGTCCTGGTTGCCGCCGAGGACCCTGTCGGTGCCGGCCCCGTCGAGCAGGAGGGGGCAGCGAGGGGAATTGGCGACCAGACGATTGGCGGTGATCGTCTCCGACGTCAGGTCAGTCACCACGCAAGCGCCAGCTGGGACGGAGCGCTGGATAACCAGGCCAGGGTCGACGCCGGACGAGTAGTCGCGCTCGAGGAAGCTCGCGCCCGAAGCGAAGATCGCTCCGCCCAGCACCACTGCGGCCAGAGCGGTCCCCATCGGGCCCACCGGCGAGGTGAGCCGCCACCTGGCAGCCGCCAAGCCGAGCAAGGCGGCCAGGAACAGGGCAAAGAAGGCAGCGTAGTGACCGAAGAACTGGCCGGCAACCAAGAACGCAAGCATCACCAGGGAACCCGTGCCGAGGACGAAGGACTCGAGGCGGCTCAGCCCCAGCCGGGTGGCGACAAAGGAGCCGGCCATGAAAGCTGCCAGGACCAGCACCACCCCTGCCGTGGCCGCAGCGGTCAGCGGTATGCCGCTGCCCCCCATCCCGGTTAGCACCTCCAGGCGGGCAAGAACCGGGACCGGTGAGACCACCAACCGGCTCAGCTGGTCGGTGATGGTCTCGGTGACAAAGCGACCCGGTGCGACAAGGAAGAACGGTGCGCAGGGCACCACGAAGCCTGCCGCGACGCCCCCGACGAAGGGGACGAGGCGGCGGCGCACATCCGGCAGGCAGAGCGCGGCGATGACCAGCACGGGGAAGATCGCCCACAGCTTCACCGCACCGGCGAGGCCGAAGACGACCCCCGCCCAGGCCAGCCGCCGACCCTCGGCCAGCTCGTCCCCCTCGAAGGCGATGATCGCCCCGACCAGGCAGGCGAGGACCAGGTAGGGCTCGAGGAGGACCGTGTGGGCGGAGCGGATCGTGGCAGGGAAGGCAGCCAGCGCGGCACACCCGACCAGCGCGGCTGGCAAGCCCCGGTGACGCAGCAGGCGCCCGAGCAGGGCAATGTTCGCACCCCCTACGAGGACCGTGAGCACCCGGGCCACCGCAAGGCCGTCACGGGTGCCGATCAAGCGCGAGAGCAGCCCTATGGGGGACAGCAGGAGGGCGATTCCAGGCGGCTGTTGGAACACGTAGTCGTGGTAAGGAAGGGCGCCGTGCACCAGGCGCACCGCCGCGCCGAAGTAGACAGCGTCGTCGTACTCGGTGACCCCGAACAGGTACCCTGGCTGAGACAGCTGGATGGCCAGCAGGGCAAGACCGGCCACGGTGATGAACCCGATCGCCACACCGACGCCGGCGCCTTCCTTGGCCACCCAGGGTCGGCGCACACCTGCGGGGGCGGCGGCAGGCGCCGGGGCGAAGCTGGGCGCTGGCGCGGGCGCGGGGGCGAGGGTGGCTCTCATCGGCCGCCGCACTCTATGCGCTTTGGGGTGCCGAGCGGGTTCGAGCGACCCGACTGGCCCAACTGGTAAAGGTTAGGTCGAGGCCGCGGTGCCTCCGGGCGGCGGCGAGTTGGTCAGGACCTCGTAGTTGGGATACCACTCCCCGCCGGTTCGCGTCGACGTTTGGGTCCTGGCCAGGGCGAAGCAGCCGCTGGGCGACGCACAGCTGAGGTCGTCGACCCCTACAGCACCCGGGGGGAGGTGGACCGGTTGCCAGGTCTCGCCAGCGTCGTTGGTCTCGTAGATGACCCCGGTCCTGCTCCCGTGCGCGGGATCGGAGACCCCTCCCGCGAAGCACTCCTCGTCCGTGACGCAGCGCACGTGGGGAGCCTGGACCCGGTCCGCCGCTGTCCGGGGGCGATCCGGTGCTGTCCGGGGGCGACCCGGTGCTGGCTCAACATGCCAAGTCTGGCCCGCATTGGAGGTCCACAGGTACACACCAAGGCCCACCGGCAGCACGCAGTGGGTGGCGTCCGGGCAGGACAGCTGCATGCCGAAGTCCTGCGGGTAATTGTCTCCCCGCACGTCGATCCAGTGCCGGGACCAGCTGAGGCCCCCGTCGGAGCTGCTCCACACGAGTAACGACGAGTACTGAACCGCCGGACGGCCCGCCGAGGAGGTGGGCACCCCTGAGAACACGGTTACCACACCGATGCAGGAGGTCGCGCTGAGGCAGGCAAACGGGCCGCCCTCCACGTCGGACCACGCGGGCTGGCCGTCCGGGGTCGCCACCCAGGGGAATCGGTACGAACTCCAGTGAGCACCGCCGTCGGTGGTTCGGAGGAAGACGGTATCGCTGACGCGGTCTAGCCGATCGTTGCCTGGCTGGGCCAGCTGCTCGGACTCGGTGGAACCAACGGCGACGCAGCTGTCGACCGTGGAGCACTGCAGCCGCCCCACCCCTCCGTGGTTAATCACGACAGGCCCTGAGCCGCCAAGGCCCTCGAATGCCCTTACGCTCCAGTGAGCCCCGCCGTCGGCGGTGGCCACGAGGACCGGTCCCGGCACGTGGCCCGAGCCCGGCACCGTGCTGCCCGCTGCCATACAGCTGGTGGCGGTCGGGCAGCTGAAGGCGCCGTTGAGGGCGTATCCCTCGGGGAGGGCCAGCGGCTGCCAGGTGGAGCCGCCGTCGCGGGACACGTACGCCGCGGAGCGCAAGTTGCCCCCCAACGAGTCGGCGTAGCAAACCGAGACTGTCGGGCAGGTGATGCTGGCGGGGGACGGGGGCTGGCTGGCGACGGCGGAGAAGGGCGCGTTGCCCGGCCCGTCGAAGCTGACCGTGCGCCACTGGCCCCCAGCCGGGACTGCAACGGTGGGGCCAGGTTTCCCGGTCTTGCCAGTGCCCAGAGTCCCCGAGGCGACCAAGCCCAAGAGGACCGCTGCGGCCAGGCCCACGTTGAGCGCCAGCCAAGCCACCCGGCGAGGCCGGCGCCGCGGGCCTCGGGCCGCGGGCAAGCCAGTCTCTTTCGGTTCGGTCGGGCTGGCTTCGATGCGCTCCACCAGCGCGGTCACCGCCGGCCCACCGGCCAAGATGCCAGCGTCGGGGACCGGGTTCGCGCTGGAGAGTGCTTCGTCGATGTAGCGCGTGGAGTACCTCATTGGACATCTTCTTTCAATGGGAGCACGTGAAGTAGGGAGATCCCACCTGCGAGCGGGGTCGGGGCGGCCTGGCACGCAGAGGCAGCTTCGCCGTCCGTGATCAGGCGCCGCAGCCGGGCGCGGGCACGGTGCAGGCGCATCTTCATCGCGGGCTCCGAGCAGCCCATTGCCGCAGCCGCCTCCCGTGTCGAGAGGCGCTCCCAATTGACAAGGCGAAGCGCCTCGCGATCGGGCTCGCTCAGGGCGCCGAACGCGGCGAGGACCGCCTCAGGCCCTTCTTCCGACGCCCCGGTGTCCGGGCGCCCGAAGGCCAGCGAACGGGCCAAGCGCTCACGGCTGGCGTTGGCCCGCCGGGCATTCGAGATGGCGTTTCCCGCCACCCTGTACAGCCACGGCAGTGGGTCCTCACCGAGCCGGTCGAGCTGGCGCCACGCGACAAGGAAGGTGTCCGCCACAATGTCTGCCGCCTGGTCCGGCGCGACTCGGCGGCGGACGTAGGCCGTGACCTTGGCTCGGTGGCTACGGTAGAGGGCCTCGAAGCGCTCCTCGCGCCCGACACTGCCCTCCTCGAAGCTTTGCATGACCATGTATAGGTCATGTGGGCCCTCTATGGTCACATCCTCTCGGAGGACCCGGTCACGCCAGCCGAAGCCCCGAGGTCACGCCACCCATCGAACGTCTACGCCCAGGGCTTCGTAGGTGGCACGGGCTCGACGATCTCGAGTGCAGAGCTGGGCCTCGACCCTCCGGGCGGTCAGGGCCACGATCCCGTCGTAGGCTGCCCCACCGCTCACGCCCTTCGCCGCCAAGGTGGCGACGACTGTCCGCTGGTCCTCCTCGGCCAGCGACATGACCTCGACAAAGGTCCGGGCCAGCAGCTCGGCTGCGACGGGCCCGCGAACCCGGAGCGGAAAGGGCAGCCTGGTTAGCACCGAGTACGACTCCAGCACTACGTCGGCCGGGATCCCTGGGCGTTCCGCCAGGATGGCTCGCGCCACAGCGTGGGCTTCGTGGGTACTGACCAGCGCGGGGACGACCACGCTGGTATCCACAGCCAGGACTGCGCTCACGGCCTCCCGGCCTCCAGCAAGTCCCGCACCGCCTCGTCGGTCAAGACGCCACCCGGGTCGCTCCCTCCGGGCACGATCACCGGACCATGCTTGGTGTCCACGACCTGCGCATCGTCGACAACCGGGGTGAGGAGCAGCCCGGCATCTGTCTCGTCCAGCTGAAGCTCCTGGCCCGGGCGAAGGCCAAGTCGTTCCCGGTACGCCTTGGGCACCACCACTCGCCCTGCTCGATCTATCGTCGTCCTCATACCACGAGTATACCATCGCAAACCCACAGAGCTACCATTGAGGAAAACCGTATGGGCGGAGCGATCGTGGCAGGGAAGGCGACCAGAGAGGCACACCCGACCAACACGGCTGGCAAGTCTCGTGGTCGGATCAGGTCAAACCCTCATCCTGACGCTGAGGCGCTGGCGACCGAGCCGAGCAGGGTGAGCGCCACGGACGCCAGGTGATACGCGCCAACCTGGTAAAGGAACTTACCCTGGAGCCAAGAGGCCGTGGTGTGCTCACCGTCCCCGACATCGGCGATGGCCAGCAGCCCTCGTGCCGATGGCAGGCGTTCGGTGCTCATGGTGTTGATGACCTGGCTCGCCAGAGGCTTCACCTGCGCGAGCGTCCCTCCCGATTGACCGATGTCGATGATCCAGCCCCGCTGGGTCCAGCGCAGGTCGCAAACGCCGCCCATCGAAGTCGTGAGCATGCCCTGGACGCCATCTCCCAGGATCACTGTCGATTCGGTGGTCCCAGCTCCGGGGGGACAACTGGGCGGCGTGCCCAGCAGGTTGATCAGGGTCCTCGAAGTGGCCGATGGCACTAGCTGGCCACCAAAGCTGCCGAACACTGCTGCCTCCCCGGCGCAGTCAGGCGCACCCCCGATGGCGGGGTTGTTCAGTCCAAAGGCCCGGCCGCAGTGATAGAGAGAGACCTCGTAACCCCCGCTTGCTACCAACGTCCTCGCGGAGAGCCCGGTAGGCAGGCTCGTAGGCGCCACCAGGGGTACCGACGTATGGCCCGTAAATGCCGCCAGGGCGGTGCTTGCGGGTGCAGGGAAGCTCGCGGTGGTGAGAGTCGGGAGGGTCGGGGAGCCCCCAGTGTTGGGCTGCGCGATGCCCAGACCCACGGGTGACACCTCGAAGTGCGAGGCGCAGGGCAGGATGTGATCGTTGGGGACAGTCAGGTGCGCGTGGTCATCTGGCGGCGTGATCTCGACTTTGCCCGAGGTAACGCACGACTGGGCCGTGAACTCCACCCAGAAGGAGGCGCTCTTGCCCGGTGCCACGGTCACAAGTTGCTCCGGGACCGTTGGGAACAGGTAGCCGCCGCCCGGCTCACGTGTTGCGCTCAGGTCGGTTGTCTTGCCTGCGGTCGACACCAGCGCCAGGCCCGGGTATCCCTCCAGGGTGCAGCTGGTTGACGAGGTGTTGCGAAGAACGTAGACCAAGCCGGCATTGTCAAGAGCTTGCTGGCCATTCGTGCTCGAAACTCCGAGTTGGGACACAGCGCAGCGTCTGAGGCCCGACTGGGTTTGCATCTTGACCGAGGTCGTACTCGGCGAATGGCGACCCGTGACGTTCGGCTTCGTGGTGGTGTGGCTGCAGGCAGCCAAGGTTAGGGCGGCGGCGGCGACCACCAGCGCCAAGCGAACGGATGGTTGGGGAGCTGACACGTAGTTGTGACACGTCCGAGCCGGCAAAGGTTCCATTGCGGCCCCCGTTCCGTGGCTGCGATGGCCGTGGCCCCAACCCAGCCGACGACCCTCGTCAGTGCGACCCTGCGGCCGGCGGAGAGCCGGCGGTCGATGTCCAACCTGTCACCTCTGTCAGCGAGCAACCAGGTCTGCCAGGCTCTCCAACGAAGCCAGTGAGTGACCTTCCACGAGGTCGTCGACGTACGGTAGGGCCGCCGCCATTCCCCGCGCCACCGGCGTGTAGCCGGGCCTGGCCTTGAGCGGGTTCACCCACACCACCCGGTGGGCCACCCGACGAAGGCGAGACATCTCGTCCGCCAGCACCCTGGAGTCCCCTCGATCCCAACCGTCCGACAGGATGACCACGATCGCACCCCTGGCCATGCCCGGCACCCCCCACAGCCGGTTGAAGGCCCCGATTCCCTCGCCCAGCCTGGTCCCTCCCGACCAGTCGTCCACCGTGCGCGCCGCCCGCTCGAGCGCCAGGTCCGGGTCGTGCTGGGAGAGCTCCCTGGTGACCCTGGTCAGTCGGGTCCCCAGGGTGAACGCCTCCACGCTGGTCCCGCCCGCCACGGCGACATGACAGAACCGCAGGAGCGCCCGGGCATACGCCTCCATCGAGCCGCTTACGTCGCAAAGCAGGACCACCCGTCGGGGCCGGTCTCCCGGCTCGCTCCATGCGCGCCGGATCGGCTCGCCGCTGGCCCGGATTGCCTGTCGCACGGTCCTGCGTAGGTCGGGACGGCTACCCCGACGCCTCGCTGGCACACGCCTGCGGGAGCGGCGGCGGGAGGATCGCAAGCGAACATTGGCCATCAGCCGGTACGTCTCGGCAAGCTCCGCCGGGGTGCAGGCGGCGAAGTCCTTGGCCCGGAGCACCTCCTCCGCGCTGTACCTCACCGCGAGCCGTGTCGCGGGCGTCCCAGCAGAGTCGGCCCCTGTGGCCGGATCGATACCTCCGTCGTCTGTAACGGCCACGGGCACCTCGAGGGTGGAGCGCCCAGGGCCCGATAGCCGACCCAGCCAGTACGCCTCGAAGGCAGCGTCGTAGGTGGGGATGTCCTCGGGACGTTTGACCAGGGTGGCCCTTCCGGCCCAGTAGGCCGCCGCCTGGTTGCCCAGCCCGAGGCTGGCGAGCGCCTGGGCGTAGCCCACTACCGAGCCTATCGGGACATCGAGGCCAGCAGCTCGAAGCACCCGCCCGAAAACCACGGCCACCTGCATTGCAGCCTGGCCCGACACAGCCTCCCTGGGTGCGCCCTGCCCGGGTGCGCCCTGCCCAGCCATGCCCTGCCCAGCCATGCCCTGCCCCGACACGCGCTGCCCAGGCACAGGCCCCTCCAGCCTGGGCACGTCAGGGGTCCATGTTCGTCGCCGACCCGCTGCGCAGGACCGCCGAGCGCACCAAGTCGTCGATCCCAGCCTTGCGCAGCCGCTCGGCGTCCTCTCGGTACTTGAGGACGGTCCCCAGGGTGGCCTCGACATTCGCCGCGTTCAGGTCACCCGCCCCAAGGGCCGCAAGCGCCTCGGCCCACACGATGGTCTCGGCAACCCCGGGGGGCTTGTACATGCCCATGCTGCGCAGCTCCCCGACCGCCGCGGCGACCTGGCGGGCGAGGGTGTCACCGACGCCCGGGGCGCGCAGCTCCACGATCGCCACCTCCCGCTCGAAGCCGGGATGCTCCACCCAGTGGTACAGGCAGCGGCGCTTGAGGGCGTCGTGCACGTCACGGGTCCGGTTGGAGGTGATCACCACCAAAGGGGGATCGTCCGCTGTGAAGGTCCCCAGCTCGGGCACGGTCACGGAGTAGTCGGAAAGGATCTCCAACAGGAAGGCCTCGAACTCGTCGTCCGCCCGATCCACCTCGTCGACCAGGAGCACCGGCGGGACCGGCGGGGCCCCGGCTCGGGCCGCTTCCGCCGAGGATCCGACCCGGGCCGCGCCCGCGGGTGCCCCCGGCGCGATGGCCGCCAGGAGCGGCCTGCGAACCAAGAAACGCTCCGAGTAGAGCTCGTCCTCCACGTCGGGCCTGACCCCTTCGCCGCTGAGGCTGCCCCTGGCCTCGGCGGCTCGTAGGTGGAGGAGCTGGCGGGAGTAGTCCCACTCGTACACCGCTTGGGAAACGTCGATCCCCTCGTAGCACTGGAGCCGGATCAGGCGGGCCCCGGTCCAGCGGGCCAGCGCCTTGCCCACCTCGGTCTTGCCGACCCCCGCCGCTCCCTCCAGCAGCAGCGGACGGCGTAACACGATGGCCAGGAACACGGCCGTCGCCAAGCCCAGGTCAGCCAAGTACCCGTGCTCAGCGAGCGCGCTGCGAAGCTCCTCCGGGGTCGCGGCCGGCGCCCAGGCGGGCGGTCCGGCACCGGTCCCGACCCCCTCCAGGCTCAGCTCCCGACCCCCTCGAAGCTCAGCGCCCGACCCCTTCCAAGCTCAGCTCCCGACCTCTTCGAGCGCCCGGCGCACCAGGACCGCGGCCAGGTGGCGGCGGTAGTCCGGGCTGGCGTTGAGGTCGCCGGGGGGGTGCAGGCCCTCCGACGCCAGCGCGGCTGCGTCGGCGCTGCTCTCCCCTCTGGCGATGGAATCCTCCACGGCCGTGGCTCGCAGAGGCACCATCCCCATGTTGATCAACGAGACGGCGGTGTGGCCGTTGGACACGGCCACCACCCCGACGATCGCCCAGTCCTGGGCGCGCCGGTTGAACTTCTGGAACGACCAGCGGTGGCAAGCCTTGGGCACCCGTATCTCGGTGAGGACCTCGTCGGGGCGCAGCGCCGTCTGCAGGAAGCCCCGGAAGAACTGCGCGGCCTCGATAGTCCGCTCGCCTCCTGGGCCCCGGGACACCAGGGTTGCATCCAGGGCCAGGATCGCTGCCGGGAGGTCAGAGGCCGGGTCGCCGTGGGCCAGGGACCCACCGATGGTCCCGCGGTGGCGAACCTGGGGGTCGCCCACCTGTGCAGCCACGTGTGCCACCACCGGCACGGTGTCGCGGACCAGCTGCGAGACCTGCAGGTCACGGTGCCGGGTGAGGGCGCCTATGGCCAGGTGTTCCCCGGCGTCGCGCACGTAGGACAGCTCGGAGAGGCGGCCGACGTCGATCAGGACACTGGGCGCGGCCAGGCGCAGCTTCATGAGCGGCAGGAGGGAGTGACCTCCGGCCAGCAGCTTGGCCTCGTCGCCGTGCTCGACGAGGAGCGCGATTGCCTCCTCCAGCGACTCTGCTCGCTTGTAGTCGAACAGCGCGGGTATCAACTCTCCTCCTCTGCGGGGTCTGCGGCGTCTGCGGGGTCTGCGGCGTCTGCGGCACCGGCCCTGGCCGACTGTATGGCCTGCCACACCCGCTGAGGGGTGGCGGGCATGGCGATGTTGGTGATGCCCAACGGGGAGAGGGCGTCCACGACAGCGTTGATCACGGCAGCAGCGGAGCCGATCGTGCCGGCCTCGCCCACCCCCTTGACCCCCATCGGGTTGGTAGGGCTGGGGGTGACCGTCCGCCCGGTCTCGAAGGAGGGCAGGTCGGCCGCGGACGGGACGAGGTAGTCGACGAAGGTGGAGCTCAACAAGTTGCCCTCACTGTCGTAGACCGCCTCCTCCCACAGAGCCTGGGCCACGCCCTGGGCAATGCCACCGTGAACCTGGCCCTCCACGATCATGGGGTTTACCTGGTTCCCGCAATCGTCCACGGCCACGTACTTGACCAACTCCAACTGCCCGGTCTCCATATCCACCTCGACCACCGCCACGTGCGTGCCGAAGGGAAACGTGAAGTTGGGGGGATCCCAGGTCACCGACGCTTCCAGGGTTGGCTCGGTCCCTTCGGGAAGGTTGTGGGCAGTGAAGGCCTCGAAGGCCACTGCGGCCAGCGCCATGGTGCGGTCGGGAGAACCGCGCACGCTGAACACCCCGCCAGCCAGCTCGAGGTCCTCCTCTGCGGCCTCCATCTGATGGGCCGCAATAGCCCTGGCCTTCTCGATGACCTTGTCGGTGGCCAGCCAGATCGCCGTGCCCCCGACCGAGAGCGAGCGCGACCCGTAGGTATCCATCCCGTGGGGGGCCACATCGGTGTCGGAGTGGAGCACCTCGATCTCGTCCGGGCTGCAGCCGAGCTTGTCGGCCACGATCATCGACCAGGATGTCTCATGCCCCTGGCCGTGCGGCGCGGTGCCGGTGACCACCTGCACCTTGCCGGTCGGCAGCATCCGAACGGTGGCGGACTCCCAGCCTCCTGCTGAGTAGCGCAGCGAGGACAGGACCCGACTAGGTGCGAGGCCGCACATCTCCACGTAGGAGGAAAGGCCGATACCGAGCTGCTTGGCCGAGTTGGACTGGCGCCGGGCCGCCTGCTCCGAACGGAGCTCATCGTATCCCGCCATCTCCAGCGCCTTGGCCAGTGCCGGCTCATAGTCCCCGCTGTCGAAGACCAGGCCCGGAGTCGACGAGTAGGGGAAGGCCGCGGTCGGGATGAAGTTGCGCCGGCGGATCTCCTCGGGGCTTACGCCGACCTCCCGGGCCATGGCGTCCATCGCCCGCTCTATGGCGTAGGTGGCCTCGGGGCGCCCCGCACCACGGTAGGCGTCGGTGGGGGTCAGGTTGGTGAACACGCCCCGACAGGTGAACGAGTACGCCGGCACGTCGTACACGCCGTGGTAGAGGAAGGCGCCGAGCAGCGGGATCCCCGGAGTGACCAGCTGGAGGTAGGCCCCCATGTCTGCCACCAGGTTGACCCGGATCGCACTCAACCGCCCGTCGGCACGGGCAGCCAGCTCGATGTGCTGGAGCTGGCCCCTGCCCTGGATTGTGGCCTGCGAGGCCTCGGAGCGCTCCTCGCACCAGCGGATCGGCCGCTTCATCCGGCGGGCCAGGGCCAGGCAGAGGAGCTCTTCGGCGTATACGTCGAGCTTGCAGCCGAATCCTCCCCCCACCGAAGGAGCGACGACCCGGAGCTTGGACTCTGCCACCCCCGCGGTGATGCCGAGCATCACCTTGAGGATGTGGGGGATCTGGGTGGCGGAGTAGACGGTGTAGCCGCCGCCAAAGGGCTGCGGGACCACGCACACCCCTCTCGGCTCCATCGCCGAGGGAATGAGCCTCTGCTGGACGTAATGCTCCGAGACACTGTGCGCTGCCGACGCAAAGGCTGCTTCTACCGCGGCGGGATCTGGGCAGAGCTCCCACGTGTAGCTGACGTTCGTCCCGAGGGACTGGTGGGTCAGCGCCTGGTCGCCCGACGCCGATGCCAGGTCCACCACCGCGGGCAGGGTCTCGTAATCCACGACGACCGCGGTCAGGGCATCGAGCGCCGCGGCCCGGGAGGTGGCCAGCACGACCGCCACGCCGTCCCCCGCGTAGCAGGCCTCTTCGACAGCAAGGGGGAAGTGCGCCGGGTTGAGCATCTGCTCGGTGACCGGCCAGGCACACGGCATGGGCGCGGACCAATCCGCGCGCAGCTCCGCGCCGGAGAAAGCAGCCACGACGCCGGTGCACGCCAGTGCCGCCGACGTGTTCACCGACTTGATCCGGGCGTGGGCATACGGGCTGCGCAGCACGGCCATGTGGAGTGCCCCGGCGAACACCAGGTCATCCACGAACAGTGCCTCACCGCTCAGGAGGGCTGCGTCCTCCTTGCGCAGCCGGCGGGTGCCGACCACGCGCCCCTCGGACTCCGGCGCAGTCGCCTCGACGGTGCTCATGCCCGAACCCCGCTCGCTGCGGCCAGGACGCCTGCCTGGACTGCTCCTGCCCCCACCTCGGCGGCGGCCAGGACGGAGCGCACGATGTTGTGATAACCGGTGCAGCGACACAGGTTGCCCTCCAGGCCCTCCCGCACCTCGGCCTCGCTGGGATGCGGGTTCTCCTGGAGCAGCGACCAGGCAGCCATCACCATGCCCGGCGTGCAGTAGCCGCACTGCAAGCCGTGGCACTCCCGGAACGCCCGCTGGAGCGGGTGCAAGGCGCCGTCGGGCGACGCCATGCCTTCGATGGTGACGACATCAGCACCATCGACCTGCACGGCCAGCAGTGTGCAGGACTTCACCGACTCACCGTCGACGAGGACGGTGCAGGCCCCGCAGGAGCTGGTATCGCAGCCCACATTGGTGCCGGTGAGGCCCACCACCTCCCGCAAGTAGTACACAAGGAGCAATCGAGGCTCCACCTCGTGCTCCACACGATTGCCGTTGACAGTCATGGATACTCGCACTCGACCCACCCCCTAATCGGCAGACCTTTCTGCCTGTCCAGGGTAGGGCCTCGCCCTCCGATGCCGGCGGCAGAGCCGTCTTGCGTGTCCAAGCCAGGGCTTCTCGGAAGGAATATTGCACCCGCGCCGCTTGCCCCCCGTGCCCACTCCGACGGCACCTGTGGACAACTGCAGGTGTGGGCCAAACGCGAGCTGGCATGCGGACCCCTACTCGCTGAGGAGTGTCAGTAGGTCGACTCCCGGCACGTCCGCAAATATCCCGTCGTGGGACACCACCACACCTCCCACCCTGAGTGCGGTGGCAGCGATCCAGCGGTCACCGTCATGGACCTTGGCCGCCAGCGCGTGTCCCACCTGAGCACACTGGTGCCGTAGCTCGGCGCAGAGCGTGATCATGCGGTCGTCGGGACGGACGGTCGGCCGGCGCGTGAGACTGCGGTCAAGCGCACGGCGCCGCAGCTCGCCCCATCCTGCATAAAGCGCTCCACAGAGCAGCTCGGTGACAGTCTCGAAGGCAACCACGATACGACGCTCGCCGATCACGTCCAGATAACGCTCGGCCAACGAGTCGACCCGCCCATGCATGAGCCAGCTGGCCACCATCGTGTCGAGTACCGCGGGTCCGGCACGGCTCGGACTCACAGCTCCGACAGCGCCGCCTGAAATGCCCTCCACTCGTCGTCGCCGACGTCGGGAAGAGCCCACTCTCCCCGCTTGGGTAGGGGCCGAGCACTCGCCAGCGCTTCGTCGGGGTCGTACACCTCGCCGTATGGCTCGCTGGACTCCAGCAGGATGGACACGCCGACCAGTGTACGGCTGGGATGACGGATCACCCGTCGACCCGAGCGAACCAAAGGCCAGATGTGGGGTGGGCTCGTACTCCAGGGCGTAGTCCACACGGAGCGGTTGGGCACGCTTGCGATCGCGCCGGCGCCGGGCGGTATCCCCGATTTGACGGTGCTCGAAGTGACCTCGGAGTCTTGAGCCCAGCTGGAGGACGAACGCTCGGGCTCGCCTGCGGGCGACTGCCACGCCTCCATGTTGCTCCTCGGCGGTCAACCTAACCGTCTGATCGGAAAATTCACCGGCTGCACAGAGGCGGCTGGGCGCGCTGATCCAGGGGTGCGGGGCGGAGCCCCGCTCGGGGCGTCAGGCCCGAGCTGCGTCGGATCGGGGCTGAGCCCTATGGCCCGCACGGGCGGGCGGGTTCAGGCGGCGGGGGTCAAGCTGACCCGATGCCCGAGGGCTTCGAGCTGGCCAACGAGGTTGCGAGTACGACGAGCGGTGTCGATTCGCCGGTCGTAGTAGTCGGCTCCGAGGTCTTGGTAGGTGGCGGCGGGATCCGACAGCAGATGGAAGATGATGGTCAAGATGGAGCGTTGGATGGCGGCGAGAGCCTTGGCTTTGGGCATGCGTTTGATCAAGCGGCGGTAGCGCTCCCCCAAGAACGTGTCGGTCTTGGACGCAGCCATAGCCATCTGGCCGAGTGTCGCTTTGAGGTAAGGGTTGCCCTTGCCGGTGACCGCCCTGGAGTTCTTGCGCCCCGACTGCACAGTACGCGGCGACACCTTGGCCCAGCTGCACAGCCGGGGGGCAGTGCCGAATACGCCCATGTCGAGTCCGATCTCGGCGATGACCGCACGCGCCGAGTCGGCACCGCCGCCGGGAAGGGCACTGATGCGTTCGACGGCGCTGGCTGGGCTGGTTGTGGCTGCGATGACCTCGCCGGTTTCGGTATCGACGAGAGGATCGCGCAGCGCCTTGGGAACAACGAGTGCTATGGCCTCGTCCAACAACTTGGTCACGGTCTCGATGCGGGCACTCAGCTCGTCGATCTGGTCCAACAGCATCCGGGCCAGTCGAGCGTGGTGATCGGTGAAGCGACCATCGACTGCCTCGGCCAGAGCGCCCAGACGGGCACGGGCCTTGCCTTTGGCCAGATCTGCTAGCGTGAGTTTCCGGGCTACGTGCCGTGGCAGTGCCATGTTGGCAGCTCAGAGCTGGTGTTTGGGTTATCGTTGTGTATTACCTAAGGAGGGCCTTGGGGTTCGCTTGTGATGGCAACGCTGAGTTGGTCGATGGAGTTGAACGGGTGCGAGGGGTTGTAGTTGTCCGCGGTTTCCCATGGGGTGGCTGGCTCGGCAAGCCCGACGGCCTCGATGTCGTCGACGAAGAGGTTCCGCCATCCTCTCCTGGGGTCGGCCGCGATCGCCTCGCTGGGAGAGCTTCCGGCGGTTTGGTAGGCGAGGAGCATGGCCTTGTTGTTCTTCCAGCCGAGAGCGTGAGGGCAGAGGCTGCGTTGACGCCCGTGGTAGGTGAGTTGGACCGGGCGTCGTTGACGTAACGCGGCTTCCAAGATGGCCCATGCGCTCGGCAGGACGGCCATGGTCCTCATCGTTTCGGGGCGTAGGCGTCGAGACCGAAGATGTCGTAGAGACGACGCTGCTCAGGATCAATCTCGGTGAGCATCCGCCGGGCACGGGGTCGTCCCCGCTCGCCTTGGTATAACAGCACTGTCTCCTCGATGCCCCCCAGGCTGTCGAGGAGCTGGCGGACACTGAGGGCCATCCCGGCCTGGTCGGCTTCTCGGACCATCAGCCGGGCAACCATGAGCGCAAGCACGCAGTAAAAGACGTGGACCCGGATCTTTTGGTCGGTGAAGTGGAACATGGGCGAGAACGAGACGACCTTGGGGTCTTTCATCTGGCGGAAGTCGGCCTCGACGCTCTCTTGGGAGCGGTAGTCGGCCACGATGGTCGCCGTCGGAGCCACCTCGGTGTCTTTATCGCTGAACAGGATCCGTTTGCCGAACACCTCTTCTTCCAGCGCGCCACGCGCTGTCTGGTCGATCTCGAAGCTGAGACGGTGCTCGGCAGGTGAGTCACCCGACAGGGTTGTGGTGATTACCCGGTCCAGCCATCGGGGCTTCAAGATGGCGGCCAGCTCAGCTTCCACGTCGGGCCTGGCCTTGCGGGTCTTGCCCCGAGCGAGGCGATCAGCCACGCTGGAGAGTGAGGCCCATGCCTTGGCGATGGTCTGGTCGAAGCCCCGGCTCTGTTTGAGGTGCAGGTTCTCTGAATGACACACCACGAGCCGCCGCTCGGTGCCAAAGACCACCTTTTTCGTCTCGAAGGCCCTC
>JBOGGU010000130.1:0-11215 GCA_050744085.1 Acidimicrobiales bacterium | reverse complement strand
GCAATCCGGGTGTGGGCCAGGGCGCACAACATGACGGTGAGCGATCGCGGTCGCATCTCCGCAGAGGTTAGCCAGGCATACGCCGCCGCACACCGTTGAGGACCCCCTAGGCCGCCACCAGCACTAGGGCCAGCGGACCTGGCCGAGACGGTAGCCAACCGAGCGCACCGTGTGGATCAGCGCCGCGTGCTCCTCTCCGAGCTTCGCGCGGAGCCGCCTGATGTGGACATCGACTGTGCGCGCACCTCCGTAGTATTCGTATCCCCAGACCCTGCTCAGCAAAGTCTCACGGGTGAAGACCTTCCCGGGATGCGTCGCGAGGAATCGCAGCAGCTCGTACTCCATGTAGGTGAGGTCGAGGGGCCGGCCTTCGACTGCCGCCTGGTAGGTCTCCAGGTTGAGGACCAAGGGCCCGTGCTCGACCAGCTCGGGGCGGGTGCCGCGCCCTGTTCGCCAGAACAGGTGCTTGAGCCGAGCCTCCAGCTCGGCAGGGCGCAACGGGACCAGGCTGAGGTCGTCGAACAGGTCCTCGCGCAGCTCCAGGTCGGGAAGCTGGTCCAGGGTCACCAGGATCAGCAGCGGCGCGACCGGCAGGTCCCGCTTGCGCAAGGCGCGGCACAAGCCGAAGGCGCCGTCGGGTGACGACCCGGAGTTATCCGGCGCGCCAGACGAAGCACCGCTCGGAGCGCCCTGGAACTCGGCACAGACCACAGCGCCCGCCCAGCCGTCGTCGGGCTCGTCCGATACTGCGCGCTCGGGGCTGGCCACCGCCTTCCAGACCCACCCACCGAGGTCGAGGGCCTGGGCGAGCGGCGGGGGCGCGGGATCAGGATAGACGAGGAGGGGCTCCATTTTTTCCTCCAATCCCTACAGCTGCGAAAGGTAATGGTCCAGCTCGAACTGGCTCACATGGGCCTTGTAGTCGTCCCACTCGTCGCGCTTGTTGCGGATGAACCACTCGAATACGTGCTCCCCGAGCGTGTCGGCGACCAGCTCGGAGCGGGCCATGCAGGTGATCGCCTCGTGCAGGTTGCCCGGCAAATCGGCGATCCCTTCTGCTGCGCGCTCCTCCGGGGTCATCGACCACAGGTCCGCCGCCGACTCGTCGGGCAGCCGGTAGCCCTCCTCGATGCCCTTCAGGCCCGCCGCCAACACCACCGCGAAGGCCAGGTAAGGGTTGCAAGCAGCGTCGGGGGCCCGGTACTCGATACGGGTGGACTCGGGGCGGCCCTTCTTGGTGGGCGGCACACGCACGAGCGCCGAGCGATTGTTGCGCGCCCAGGAAACGTGCACTGGCGCCTCGTACCCCCGCACCAGGCGCTTGTAGGAGTTCACCCACTGGTTGGTGACCGCGGTGATCTCGGGGGCGTGGCGCATCAGCCCGGCAATGAACCCCTTGGCCACCTTGGACAGCCCGTAGGGGTCGCCCGGGTCGCAAAAGGCGTTGGTGTCGCCCTCGAACAACGAGAAGTGCGTGTGCATACCCGAGCCCTGCACGCCGGCCAGCGGCTTGGGCATGAAGGTCGCGTACACCCCCCGCTGCTGAGCGATCTCTTTGACCACCAGGCGCACGGTCATGGCGGTGTCGGCCATGGTGAGCGCATCAGTGTATCGCAGGTCGATCTCGTGCTGGGAGGGGGCGTCCTCGTGCTGGGCGTACTCGATTGGGATGCCCATGTCCTCGAGGGTGAGGACCGTGCGCTTGCGCAGGTCCGTGGCCAGGTCTGCAACAGTCAGCTCGAAATATGAACCGGTGTCTATCGGCCTCGGTGCCCTTTTGGGATCCGCGTCCGCAAAGTAGAAGAACTCCATCTCCGGGGCGGCGAAGAACGAGAATCCCTTCTCCGTGGCCCGGTCCAGTGCCCGGCGCAGCACGTGCCGGGGACAGCCCTCGAAGGGGGTGCCGTCGAGGTTCAACACGTCACAGAACACCCGGGCCACCGGGGTGTCGTCACTGCGCCAGGGAAGGAGCTGGAAGGTCTTGGGGTCCGGGCGGGCCAGCACATCGGACTCGTGGACCCGGGAGAACCCGTCGATGGCGGAGCCGTCGAAGGTCATGCCCTCCTCCAGCGCGTTCTGCATCTCCGCAGGCGTGACGCTGACCGCTTTGGGCACGCCGAGCACGTCGGTGAACCAGAGCTGGACGAAGCGCACGCCCCGTTCCTCGACGGTGCGGAGCACGTAGTCCTGTTGGGTCTGCATGTGGGCTAGTCTCGCACACCGGGGCCGCTCGTCGGCCGGCTTCACACGCTGTTCACACAACAGCAAACGTCTCGAAACGGTGCTGGGAGAGCCTTTGCCTGCCCCAGCACGTCGCTGGCCAGCCAACTCGACAAGCGGAGGAGCTTCTACAGTGCAGCAACGTACACCGAACGAGGTCCTGCGCCTCGCCAAGGACGAAGGTGTCGAGATCGTGGACCTGCGTTTCTGCGACCTTCCGGGCCTCACGCAGCACTTCTCCGTCCCCACCCACCAGTTGACCGAGGAGGTGTTCGAGGAGGGCTTCGGCTTCGACGGCTCCTCGATCCGGGGCTTCCAGGAGATCCAGGAGTCGGACATGATCCTGCTCCCGGACCCAAACACGGCGGTGCTGGACCCCTTCCGGGACCACGCCACGATGAACCTGAACTGCTTCGTCCACGACCCGATCACCGGCGAGCCCTACTCCCGCGACCCGCGCTACATCGCCCGCAAGGCGGAGGACTACCTGGCCAGCACTGGGATAGCGGACACCGCCTACTTCGGGCCCGAGGCGGAGTTCTTCATCTTCGACGACGTGCGATACGGCCAGGACAGCCACTCCTCCAGCTACTCGGTGGACTCGATCGAGGGGCAGTGGAACACGGACAAGGACGAGGGCCCCAACCTGGGCTTCAAGCCCCGGCACAAGGAGGGCTACTTCCCCGTGCCCCCGACCGACCACTTCCAGGACCTGCGCTCGGAGATGATCCTGACCATGGAGCGCCTGGGGATCGAGATCGAGGTGCAGCACCACGAGGTGGCGACTGCGGGGCAGGCGGAGATCGACATGAGATTCGATACCTTGCTCGCCATGGCGGACAAGCTCATGCTCTACAAGTACGTCGTGAAGAGCGTCGCCCGGGCCGCCGGGCGCACCGCCACGTTCATGCCCAAGCCGCTGTACCAGGACAACGGCTCAGGGATGCACTGCCACCAGTCGCTGTGGCGCGGCGGCGAGCCGCTTTTCTACGACGAGACCGGCTACGCCGGGGTCTCTGACCTGGGCCGCTGGTACATCGGGGGCCTGCTGGCCCACGCCCCCGCGGTCCTAGCCTTCGCAGCCCCCACCACCAACTCCTACAAGCGCCTGGTGCCCGGCTACGAGGCCCCGGTGAACCTGGTCTACTCCCAGCGCAACCGCTCCGCCGCTTGCCGGATCCCCCTGTACTCCAAGAGCCCCCGGGCCAAGCGGGTGGAGTTCCGCTGCCCTGACCCCTCCTGCAACCCCTACCTGGCCTTCTCCGCCATGCTGATGGCTGGCCTGGACGGGGTGCAGCGCCGGATCGAGCCCCCCGCCCCGATGGACAAGGACCTGTACGACCTGCCCCCCGAGGAGCTGGCCGCTGTGCCCCAGGTGCCCGCCTCGCTGGACGAGGCCCTGGCCGCCTTGGAGGCCGACAGTGAGTTCTTGAAGGTGGGCGGGGTGTTCACCGACGACCTGATCGACACCTGGGTGACCTACAAGCGCCTGAACGAGATCGACGCCGTCCGGCTGCGCCCGCATCCCTGGGAGTTCATGCTCTACTACGACATCTAACGAGCTGAGGCCGCCGGGCTGCGGTTGTGTGGGTCGCGACGCCCTGGTTTGTGGTTGCGTGCCCCAGATGTTACACTCGCGGTGGTGGCACCGAGAACTGCAGCCGAGAGATACCTTGAACCATGCCGCTCGGGAGAGGCATACACTGTCGCTTCGCGTCGCATCTCAATGTTTGACGATGTAGTTCGTTTGCTTGATGCGCGGCGGCTGCGGCTTGGCATCACAAAGGCTGAGCTGGCGCGGCGAGCAGACATGCCTGCTGCAGTCGTTCGGCGCTTGTTCTCCCAACAACACAAGAACCCGACACTGACGACCCTCGTCGCCCTCGCCGATTCGCTTGGCCTGAAACTCACCCTCGGCTCGAGCGAGATGAGGACGGAACCACTTTCCCACACGCCTGAGGATAGCCAGTCAGGTGGATATAATGTTATTCCAGGACCTTCCGATGTTTACGGAACTCGTCGGCATCCTGCCTGATCCGCAAGTAGTCGCTGGGCCGTACGAGCTGCCCACGCCGTCTCCGAGGGCGAAACGCTCACGCACCCAGGACTGTATAGCTGGGTCCCCCTCAGATGCGAGATCAGTGCGGTGCTGTCCAGCAGATAGCGGGTCAGTACGTGTCGTCGTCACTCGACCGCCCGACGACCATCCCCTTGGCGAGTAGAGGCTGCACCCGTAATGCCATGATATCGGACGTATGTTCGAAGCATACCAGGGTCAGGGTCGTTCATCGACCTCCGTTACGTACTCCCAGTCGACCATGTCGTGGCGCTTGACCACGATCGGCACCTCCTGCGCCTTGGACAGCTCTCGGGCGTGGGCCTCGGCGTCGTCGTCCCCGCTGAGGTGGCAGGTCTCGACCTCGACGTCGTCGGCGCGTGAGAAACAGTAAAGCCAGGTCTTACCGGAGGGGGCTCCTGTGGCGGTCATCCCTCGAAGATACCGGCCCTGGCGAGGCTACGGTGAAACGGGTGTCGGTGGACGGCACAGGGGAAGGAGAAGCAAACATGGTCGAAGCGCCGCTCGAGGTGGCCGAGCCTGCGGGAGTGGTCATATCCGTCCGGGGGGAGGCGCAGCGGACGGTAGCACCCGATTCCGTTTTGATGTCCGCCAGCATCAGCATCTGGCGGAGCTCCAAGCCCGAGGCCCTTTCGGCGGCGGCGACCGCGCTGGATCGGCTGACCGACGATATGGCGGCACTGGGCGGCGTAGCCCTCACCGTGGGCAACAGCGCTCGGCGCTCACCTGGTCGGCGTTTTCTGCCACCACCCACGCCGAGCGCCAACACGACAACACGACGGGGCGAAATGAGCTCACAGGGCGATTCATTGCCACCGTGGGGGTCAGGATCGTCGTTCGAAGCTTTGACTTGTTGGAGTCCCTCGGTGCGATCCTCGCCCGCCACGAGGATCTGGACGTGCGCTGGGTGACCTGGCAGGTGGACGACGAAAACCCGTCATGGTCCGCGGTGCGGGCTGACGCCATCGCCTCAGCGCTGCGCAAGGGCCGCGACTACGCGCAAGCACTGGGCGCATCACTCCTGGCTGTGGAGCACCTCGCAGATACCGGGCTCCTCGGAGGATCCAATGGTCCCAACCGCGTGGTGCAGGCCTGGCATGCGACCTCCTTTTGGGAGTCCGGTGGCAGCGGGGACGAGCCCGACACGCCACCGCTGGACCCGGTGCCCCAGGAGCTGAGCGCGGGTGTCGAGGCCCGGTTCCGGGCCACGCCGGCAGCCCTGCCTGATTGAAGCGACCGGTCTGCCAGGGAGACAGCCTGCCACTCTCCGACGGCGGGTCCGGAGCCGACGTCAAGGTTCGTGTTACAGGCACTTCACTGTCGCCAACGCCATGGGGCAACAAGCTGATCTACGCCCTGTCAGCCGCGACCCTGGTGGAGTGCGAGCAGGGTAGCGGAGGCACTTGGGCCGGGGCGGTCGAGGCACTGCGGGGACACACTGCCCCGGTGCTCGCCTGGGCCGGTGCAGACGCCCCGCCAGGGAACCGAGCCCTCGTCAGGCGGGGTGCGTCCCCGCTCGAAGAGGTTGACCGCCTCTTCCCGCTCCCGGCACCCGATGCGCAACCTACCTCCACCCAACTCGTCCTCGACCTTTGACGGTGACCTGTGACGATGTACGACAGTGGCACGGTCCACCCGGCGGCGGAGCTCCCCTCCGGCCGGCGGGCTGAGGGTTCGAGGGCACGGGGGCGCGGCGCACCGAGGCCCTATTTCTCCAAAGAGCCTGGCCCTCCGACCGAGCCCCTATGATGGGGGTGGCCAGGCGCGCGGGTGCCCGGCTCCCCTCCTCCGACCAAGGACGTTTGCCTCTTCATGACCACTGCCCTTTGCCGCCCCGTCGAGCCTTCCTTCGCCGAGCTCGGCGTCCCTGCACCGACGGTCGCCGCGCTCGCGGCCCAAGGCATCGACCGGCCGTTCCCCATCCAGGTGGCCACGCTGCCCGACACCCTGGCGGGGCGCGACGTGCTCGGCCGGGGGCGCACCGGCAGCGGCAAGACGCTGGCCTTCGCCATCCCCCTCGTCTCCCGGCTGGCGGGGGGCCACCGGCGAGCCCGCCAGGCGCGCTCGCTGGTGCTGGTCCCCACCCGGGAGCTGGCCAGCCAGGTGGCTGCGGTCATCGAGCCCCTGGCCGACCTCGCTGGGCTGAGCGTGGCGGTGGTGTTCGGCGGTGTCGGCCAGGGGCCGCAGGTAAAGGCCCTGGATCGGGGCGTGGACGTGCTCATCGCCTGCCCCGGCCGCCTGGAGGACCTGATCGGCCAGGGGTGCTGCGATATTTCGGCGGTGGAGGCCACCGTGCTGGACGAGGCCGACCACATGGCCGACTTGGGATTCCTTCCTTCGGTCAAGCGCATCTTGGACCGCACCCCCAGGGTCGGCCAGCGGATGCTCTTTTCTGCCACCCTGGACAACGGCGTCGATGCCCTGGTGAAGCGATACCTGGACCACCCGGTGGCCCACTCGGTCGACCCGGTCGCCGCCTCGGTGTCCACCATGTCCCACCATGTGTTCTCGGTGAGCCCAGCGGACAAGCTCGCAGTGGTTCAGGAGCTGGCCTCGGGCCAGGAGCGCAGCCTGCTGTTCCTGCGCACCAAGCACACCGCCAAGCGGCTGGCCAAGCAACTGACTGCGGCCGGCATACCCGCGGTGGAGCTGCACGGCAACCTGAGCCAGGGTGCCCGCCAGCGCAACCTGGCGGCATTCAGCGAGGGCAGCACCCGGGTTCTGGTGGCTACCGACATCGCGGCGCGGGGCATCCACGTCGACCACGTCGGCCTGGTGATCCACGTCGACCCCCCGACCGAGCACAAGGCCTACCTGCACCGCTCCGGCCGGACAGCCCGCGCCGGGGCAGGTGGCGCAGTGGTCACCCTGGTGCTGCCCGAGCAGGCCCGGGACGTCCGGGCGATGGCCAGGCAGGCCGGAGTCCGCCCGACCACGGCAACCGTGAGGCCCGGATCGCCGGAGATCGAAGCCCTGGTAGGCCCGCTGGCTCCCTACGTCCAGCCGGTGCCGGCCACCGCGCCCCGACCGGCCGCCCCCCGACCACCCACCTCCCGACCGGCCGCCTCCCGACCTGCTGCGAGGCCGGGGCGCACTGACAACCGTCCGGACCGGGCCGGGAGGGCTCGCCGGGCCCCGGCGGGAGGCCAAGCCCGACGGCGTCCGCGTTGACCTGTTCCTGAGCTGGATCCGTGATGCGGCTGGTGTCGCCGGAGGGGAAGGCCGGTGAAGATTGGCACTGTCCGGCCCGGTCCCGGCCTCCCACCCGAGCTCAAGTGTCGAACATCGAAGAGCCGTCCACAACGACCGACACGCCCTGCTCGTTGGCCAGCGCGCCGCTTGCGGCCTCCACGCCCTCGCCGGCAACCACGGCAGTCACCGGGGTTTCGGGGGCGGCCCGGGCAAGCAGGCCGGCGCGCCGAGCAGCCCTTTTGACATCGTGAGACTCGATGAAGCCCGAGACCTCGACCACCAGGCGACGGCTTTCCCGCGTCGCTCCGTCGAGGCCCTCGACCACCAGGTCGGCGAACAAGAGGTCACGGGCTTCGGCAACGGTAATCCTCCCCTCGTCGCGAGCGTCTTCCACCAGGTCGGTGAATCGGTCCCTGGGTAGCATCTTGATCCTACGTAGCATCGGGGCGAAGTACGCCGACGCGTTCCGCTCGTAACGGAGCTCCAGGAGGTCGCCGCGCATGTCGGCCACCTTGCCGGTGAGCTTGTTGAGCGCCTCGGTAAGAAAGAAGAGCTGCGTCTCCACCCGGGCAATACGGTCTACCAACTCGCCCATTCGAGCCTCGGTGGCGGCCTGGCGGTCGGCCAGGACCGTGACGATGCCCGGGAGGCTCAAGAGCGCGTCAGTCAGGACGGCCCGGCGGACCTCGTCAGCCAGCTCCGGGTCCTCCCTGATCTGTGCAAGCACTTGGCGGGCATCCACTCCCACCAGGTTAGGAGTCAGGAAGCGATCAGGCCACCGTTGCGAACTGGGCGGCGGCCGCAGCGATGGGCACCGCTATCAGGAACAGGCTCTGGATGGTCGAGGAGTTTGCGGCCACCGCCCCGTTGTGCGCCTTCGCCGCCAGGTAGGCGGCACCCGCCCGGGCCGGCATGTGTCAGGCGAGGTCGGCTATTCGCAGGGATAGCTGCCACGGCCAGTCCGTGTCGAACGACTGTTGGGCGCGCGTGTCGCAGACCTGGATCAGACGATCGCCCCGAAGGCGCCAGGCACGAAGCACCCTGGTCATCGGGTCGAGCACCCAATACGCCGGGACCCCGACCGCCTGGTAGAGGGCGAACTTGTCTTCCAGGTCCCGGGCACGGTTGGCCGCTCCAGGCGAGAGCACCTCGACCACCAGGGTAGGCAGCTCATCTTCGAGACGGGGAAGTCCGGCCTGTTCGACCGTCACGACCAACAGGTCTGGTTGCACCTCGTGGCGCTGCCCGTCGGGGTCGGTGACCACCCAGGCAAACGGCGCCGCGAGAACCTCGTAGCCAGCCGGGCAGGTGGCAACGAGCCTCATGGCAAGCCTCATCGACGCCACCTGGTGAGGGCCCCCTGGCGCAGGGTTCACGTGGTGCACGCCGCCGATGAGCTCGTGTCGGTAACCGTCCTCAGGCAGCCCGAGGATCTCCTCCACGCTTGGGGCGAACTTGACGACCACCCTGCCAAGCGTAGCGATCAAAACTGCCTACCCGGGAGATCGTCACCGCCGGACGTGGGTCGCCTCGAAGCCACCGTAAGCAGCTTCGATGTCGGGTCAA
Organism: Acidimicrobiales bacterium; assembly: GCA_050744085.1. Taxonomy (GTDB): domain Bacteria; phylum Actinomycetota; class Acidimicrobiia; order Acidimicrobiales; family JAJPHD01; genus JAVKSL01. Next base: position 2,160 of record JBOGGU010000130.1, on the reverse strand, counting down.
GACGGCAAGACGTGATTAAGCACGCCCACGAACTGCTCAGCCTTCCTCGCCCTCGTCCTCGTCCTCCTCTTCTACTCGCTGGACCGCCACGTCGACACCCGGGCCTGCGCTCTCTGTCAGCCCAGCCGACCCCGCCATCACCCGGTCGGCCACGCGTTCGGCCTCTCGCTCAAAGCGGTCGGAGGGGTCTGAAAGCTTGATGCCGCCGGGTGCTGGGCTGCCATCGACGGGCCCCGAACGCTGTTGTACCACGTGGGTCAGCTCGTGGGCCAAGGTGCGCTGCCAGGTCGGGCTGGCCGGGTTGGCTTGGGCCGAGCCCAGCACGATGTCGGCTCCGACCGTGTAGGCCTTGGCGCCAACCGAGGCGGCGGAGTCGGCTGCCTTGGCGTCAGTGTGGACACGCACGTCGGAGAAGTCCTGGCCGAAGCTGTCCTCCATCCGGTCCCTCGTAGCGGCATCGAGCGGCCGGCCCCCGCCCTTGCCTACGATGTCCGTGACCGGGGAGCGCTCCTCCTCCCCGGCGCGAAGCAGTTGAGCCACCGCGGCGTTGCCGATGCTGCGCTGCAAACCGATGACCCGGGCGGCTCCGAGCACTCCGGAGAGCGGTTGGGCCACCTCAGCCAGGGGCGCCTGCTCGGCCCGGACCGGCTCGGCTCGGCCCCGAACCATTCGGGCTCGGACCAGGGTCCGCTCGATCGAATCGGCTTCATCGTGGGTCCTCATCTCCTGCCTCCTATGCCATCTCCGAAGTCCTGACCTACCGGGTGCCCGGTGGTTGTCGGCAGAGACACCCGAACGTGAGGATACCAAGGATCCAGACCCTCCAAGGGTCCTCACGGCTGGAGATTCGGGCAAGGCCACCTGCCCGATAGGGCAGCTCCCGCCGGGTACATCCACCCTACGCTTGGTTCGGAGCGCCGAGCACCGCCTCGAGGCTCGTTGTGGCCCAGGGCCGACACGGCTGCCAGCGCGCCCGGCGAATCTTTCCAGGCGGAGGCCTCGAACGCAACGGCGAAGCGCGAGGCAACCGTCGCGGGCCCGGCGCGCGGCGACCCCGATTGGCACCGGGGTGGCGGCTCGATCATGGCAGCCTTCTGGGGAGTGGGGCGGGTGATGTTTGGCTTGGTGCCCACTCCCGTCGGTGGGGCCCGGGCTTTCTTCGAAGCCACCGTGGCCGACAACATCGACATTGGCCGCCCCGACGAGGTCAAGGTGATCTTCGAGCGCCAGGTCCGCTCCAACACCAAGGGCGAGTTCGCCACCAAGCTCGTCACCCGGGGAACCGACGTGACGATCAACGCGTTCTACAAGCACTCGCGTATCAAGGAGTACCTCAAGGAGGGCTGTGCCCTTCGTATCGAGACCGTCGTGAACTCGCCTACCGACCTGGGCTGCCTGCGGCGCCTCGTCAACCTCCCCGAGCTCCAGGCCAAGGCCCGAGCGGCCAACCGCCGAATGCTCGAGGTGCAGCGTGCCGGTCAGGGCTGTGCCATCGAGAGCGCTCTGTTCGAGCGGATCTCACAGCCCTCGCTACAGGAGGGCCAACGAACCGGAGCACTGCGCTTCGGGCACCCACGCGTCATGGCCCTGACCGGCGCCCTTTGCGTCAGCCTCGTTGCCAGCCTCGGCTTCACCAACAAGAGCCTTCGTGCCCTGGTGGCCAGCTTGCTCGGTGCTGCCTATGGCCCCGCGCAGATGACCTATGACCTGCGACGACTACGCCTCAAGGGCCTCGTGGTGCGGGTTGCCCACACCAACACCTACACCCTCACCCCAGAGGGGCTGAAGCTGGCGATCTTCTACACCAAGCTCCACCGACGCCTCCTACATCCCCTGCTCGCCGCCGACCAGCCCCCCGCCCCGACCAACCTGCGTGCCGCGCTCGGGACCATCGACCGAGCTATCACCGACTACATCGCTCACGCCAAACTTGCCCTTGCGACCTAAACTTGCCTCATCTGTGAAGACCACCCGCACAGAGGAGCCCTAGGGGGCAGGCTGATCGCCATCAGAGTGAGCGAGGGTCCACACCTTCGTCTCATCGCGAAAGTGCGTGGCCGGAGGCGGCTTGACTGGTCCCCAACATGATGCCACATGACGGTACGGGCGTGCGCGATGGGGGAGCCGAGGCGCTGGCATGGCGGGTGAGCAGGTGGCGGG
>JBOGGU010000129.1:0-2584 GCA_050744085.1 Acidimicrobiales bacterium | reverse complement strand
GACGAGCGGGGGGCCGACGAGCGGGGGGCCGACGAGCGGGGGGCCGACGAGCGGGGGGCCGACGAGCGGGGGGCCGGTTCTCCAGCTGACCGACGTGAGCGCCGGCTACGGCAGGTTCCGGGCGTTGTTCAACGTGTCCCTGGAGGTGGCGGAGGGGTCCAGCCTGGCCATCGTGGGCCCCAACGGGGCCGGCAAGACCACGCTGGCGCGGGTCTGCTCCGCCCTGGTTCATCCGACCAGCGGGCGGGTCAGCTTCGCAGGCCGGGACATGGCGGGGCTCTCGCCGAACGACCTGGCCCGTGCCGGACTGGTGCACGTTCCCGAGGGAAGGGCAGTGTTCGGGGGCCTGACGGTGGAGGAGAACCTGGAGCTCGCTTTTGGCGCTTCCCTCGGCCGCTCTGCGGTGCCAGAGGCCCTGGCCGACGCCTACCGTGAGCTCCCCCGTCTCGGCGAACGTCGCCGCCAGCTTGCAGGGACGCTGTCGGGTGGCGAGCAGCGGCTCCTGTCCCTGGCCAGGGCGCTCATCCGACCCCCACGGGTGCTGGTCGTGGACGAGCCGACCCTCGGGCTCGACCCTGGGATGGTGGACGAGGTCCGCTCGGTCCTGGGCAGGGTGGTGGGGACCGGTACCACGCTGGTCATGGTGGAGCAGCGAGCCGAGCGGGTCGCCGGGCTGGCGGAGCGGGTGCTGACCATGGCGCACGGCCGGCTGGTGTGACGCCCGTTGGTTAGGGCGTCGAACTGTGTCAAGTTTGTATGCCATAGGGATACAAACTTGACACAGTTCGGTTTGAGGCTCGACCCTCGCTGAGTCAGGCGGGACAGGTGGCGCCCGCGAGTGCCAGCAGCCCGCAGAACGTGGTGCTGCTCACCAGCCACTTGCCATTCATGTTGACTGCCGTGCCCGTCAGGCCCGACTTCAACGAGGCGCTGCCGACATTGATGGAATAGGTGACGCTTGCCGTGGTGCCCGCTGGCTTGACCCCCTGGACCGTCACCGAGGTCCCCTTGGGGAGCAGCTTGCTGAGGGAGCTGATGACCGCCTTGTACTTGGTGCCATCCTGGAGGAGGCTGACGCGGGTTGCCGTCGGCGTGCTGTAGTTGAAGAACTTGGTCCAAGCGCTGGTGACTGCCGCTGTGACCTGGGCCGCCGACTGGGTGGTGGGCGTCGTGGAGTTAGTCGTCGTCGGGGAGGTCCCCCCGCAGCCAGCGGCAACCACTCCGAGCACTGCTGCCAAGCTCAAGCTGACCCCGATCAGCGACTGTGCACGCCCTGCTCGCATCCCCGGCCCCCTCGTCGTCGTGTCGGCCCTCAGTGTAGCGCGAAACTCGCCGATCCCCGGGGGCTCATGGGCCCTGGTGGAACTGTGCGCACTGCTGGGTGAGAGCAGGGATCAGGCTGGACTCGGGGACTCGGTCGTTGCTTTCGCTGAGCGTGGTCACCAGCGCGTCCCAGGCGGTGTCCTTGGATGCAGCCAGGGCGGCCTTGGCCAGCGCTAGGCGCAGCTGGGTGAGAGCTGCCGCCTTGTCGGCGGCGGCAGCGGCGGAGCTCTCGTGCTGGGATCTGTCGAACAGGCCGATGGACGAGCTGACGTAGTTGCAGGCAGCACGTGCGTCTCCCCCGCCGCCGCCCTGCTGGCATCCGGTGAGGAGCGTCGCTGCGGCGAGTGCGGCCATCAGGGCGAGGCCCACCGAGCGACGAGCGCCCCGACCGACGTGCCCCACCAGGGCTCTAGTGCAGCACTAGCTAGCTGTGCAGCCAACCGGGGGCCGCCTGGAGGAGGTACCTGCTGACCGCCAGCGCCTTGTCGAAGGTCCCGCAAAGCAGCTCCTCGCCTGCGAGGACCCGGGCCAGGGAGATCCTCTGGTGCGCGGTCACCCCGAGCCGGCGTTCGGGCGCGTCCGTGGCGGAGGCGAACGAGTCGATTGCCGACACTTCGAGTGGCAGCTCCATCCCGCCCACGCCAGCGAGGTCGATAGCCAACCGGAGCAGGTCAGGCCCGTCCGGGAGCGGAGGCAGCCCCCAGGTGAAGATCAGCGGGAAGTGGTACTCGTCCGGGGGATCCGCGTCGTCGGGAAGGGCCATCACCGCGTCCTCGAATGCCAGGAGGGCGCGCGGGTCGACTTCGAGGGCGAGGTGCAGGTCCAGGGGCCCCCCGCAACCCTCCTCCGGGTGCAGGTCCACCTCCCAGACCTGTCGCAGCGAGTACGTCTCCACAAAATGACGTTCGTCGTGCACGTGGAACCCGTGGTCCACCGCATGCTCTTTGAGCTCCGCCATATACCCGGCTACGTCGATAACAGCCACGGGGGGAGCCTAACGTCGCCCGAGCGGGTCGCGACCAACGAGGCTGGCCCTGTCAGTCCGGCTGGGGAGCGAGGGAGGCGGGCGCATTAGGTTGAGCTGGTGAGCTGCACGCCACAGGCCACCAACGATGCCGAGCTGATCGGTGTCCTCCGTGCCGCAGCCGATGCCATCGCAGCCGCCCTGGGGGATCTCGACGACTGGGGCCTCGCCGGCACCCGTGCCGGTCAGCACCGTTGCGACCTGGTGGCCGATGCCGCGGCCCTGGCAGTCCTGGAC
>JBOGGU010000128.1:0-3090 GCA_050744085.1 Acidimicrobiales bacterium | reverse complement strand
GGCGGGGCCGGGGCTGGGGGCGGCGGGGCCGGGGCTGGGGGCGGCGGGGCCGGGGCTGGGGGCGGCGGGGCCGGGGTAGCTCGCCGCCAGCTCCGCCACGTATTCTCCCTTGTACCCGTCCTCGGGCGGCTCCTGTCCGCGGCAACGGGCCAGCAGGCTGGCGCCGAGCTTGCGGACCTGGCCGCCCGTGTCGTTCACGTAGTACTCCCGGCTGACCTGGTAGCCGCAGCGGGCCATGAGCCTCGCGAGGGCGTCGCCGTAGGAGCACAGCCAGCCGTTGCCCACATGGAGGGGGCCGGTCGGATTCGCCGAGACGAACTCGACCTGGACTCGCTCGCCATGGCCGATGGCAGGTCGGGCCCATCCATCAGCTCCGAGCGTGAGCACCTCGGCCAGCGCCTCGTGGAGCCAGGAGGGGCGGAGGCGGAAGTTCAGGAATCCCGGTCCGGCCACCTCTACAACTTCGACATGAGCCGGGGGATCTGCCTCGATGCGCTCCTTGAGGGCAGTCGCCAGCTCCCTCGGGGCCAGGCCCAGCGACTTTGCCGCAGTTAGGGCGACATTGGAGGACCAGTCCCCGTGCTCGGCACGGGCTGGGCGCTCCACCTCGATCGCAGCGGGCGGCTGGTCGGCCGAGCGGGGCTCCCCTATCTGAGCGAGGGCATCCGAGATGGCGGCGGCGAGCCGATCGCGCATGGGCAGGGGCGCCGGGGTGCGCTCTGAGGCGGGTCGCAAGCCCGGTTCGGTGTCAGTCACTGCCAGCGCCGCGGCCCAGCGGCGGGCCTTGTTGACGTGATCAGCGCAGCCACTTGCTCCAGCAGCTCGAACGGGTCGAATGGCTTGGTCACGTATGCGTCGGCCCCGGTCGCGTCACCAGCTCGGATGTCCACCTCCTGGGCCTTCGCAGACAGGAGCAGGACAGGGATGCCCGCCGTGGCCGGGTCTGCTTTCAGGGTCGATGCCACCTCGAGGCCGTCCATCCCCGGCATCATCACGTCGAGGACCACGATGTCGGGCCGGGCGCTGCGAGCGCTGCGGATGCCGTCCGCACCGGTCGAAGCGACGATGACCTGGTAGCCCTCCATCTCGAAGTTGACCGACAAGAGCCGCTGGATCACCGGGTCGTCGTCGACCACCAGCACCGTTGCCCCTGATCCGGGCCCATCCGACATTCCCTCGATGCTAGTGCTGGACCCGGCTCCGGGTTCAGGTGGTGGGCCCGGCTCCGGGTTCAGGTGGTGGGCCCGGCTCCGGGCTCAGGTGGTGGCGACAGCGTCGAGCTGGTCGTAAAGCGCATCGACCTCGATGGACGCGTACCGCGTCAGGACGACCCCACCTGGGCCGTACGACTCCCACGAAAACCCACCCTCACGGGTTGGAGTGGCCATCTCGATCCGGCGAGCGTCCGGGTCCACGAGCAGGTACTGCTCCAAGGCTGGCGAGGCGTCATAGGCGAGTGCCTTCTCACGCCGGTCGGTGTCGGCAGTGGAGGGGGACAGGACCTCGATCACCAGGCTCGGGCCCTGCTCGTACATCCGGTGCGCCGCTGGACCGCAGACCACCACCACGTCCGGGTAATAGCCACCGCCGGAGCCGGTGCGCACCAACCGGTTGGCCGTGAACGCCCGACATCCCTGCGCGCGGGCCGCCGGGGCAACCGCCTCGTACAACAGGCCCGCAGCGAGGTCATGGCGCTCGCTGCCTCCAGCCATCGAGTACACGCGGCCGCCGACGTACTCGTGGCGAAGGTCACTGGCTCCCTCAGCCGCGAGGTACTCCTCGAACTCAGTGACCGCGATCGCTTCGCTCACAGTGGGACCAATCTAGGACGAACAGGGTGGATCGGGTTCAAAGCTGTCGAGTCACGCCGAGCGGGCCGGCATCCAGTCTGGCTCCCTCGACCACCTTCCAGCCGTCGAGCAGGGACCGCGGACCGAACAGCACGAGCGTCCTGCCGTCAGCAGGCAGCCCGGACCTGAGCCCTCGATCCGTGCGCTGCGGCGTGGCGCCGCCCGCCAACAAGGCGGCAGGCGTGGTCAGCAGGCCAGCCCCACCGGTCCGAAGACGGCTTGCCTCCTCTTGGCAAGCCTGGTGGCTGTCGAGGCCCCCGGTGAGGGTCTCCGTCGCCAGGGAAGGCGTGGGGACTTCGTTGACCTCGTTGTCCGGCACCTCGATGGCCCAAAGAGAACGGGTGACGTCGACGAGGTCCTCGGGGTCAGTGATCGCCTCATGGCGCAGGTGCTCTGCCCATGCGCCGGCCGGGGTGTCCGCGAAGTACCGGGCCGGCCTTTCGCCAGGCCCGTGCCAGCGAGCCGGCGGCTGCTCGGCCGTCTCGCAGAGGAAGGGGTAGCGAGGATCGCAGTGTCGAAACCAGCGCATCCTCAGCTGGCCCCCGCCGCGCCCACCAGAGCGCCAGCGAGCGCGGCGACCCTTTGGGGACCGGGATCCTCGGGGTCCCAGCCGCCCGCCAGCAGCTCCCGTGGCGTAAGGCCATCCAACTGGGGTCGTGGACGGCAAAACCAGCGCCGCACCCCCCGAGAATTGTAGGACCCGGCCAGGTCAGCCACCACGAGGGCCAAGAAGTGCAGGCGGTGCGCCACCGGGTCAGGGGTGGGGCGCTGGCTGCGGCGATAACGCCCGACCGAGGTCGGTGAGGCCCCCACGAGACGGGCCAGGAGGTCGTCCCCCAAGGCCTCGGCCATTGCACCCCATTCGGTGTCAGGTACAGGGGAAGACACCACGGCTTCGTCAATGGCACGCAGCAGCTCGAGCCCACCCCGGTCATGCTGGAGATCCTGAACCTGGCTCCGCGCTATCCCCTCAGGAGGTGGACGGCCAGCCACGCGGCCTCGTGCTGCTCAACAGTCCCGAACACGAGTCTCGGAAGCAGAACGGACATCTGCCATATGCCCAAATCCTAGCCGGACGAAGAGTTCGCTGCTCACGGAGCGTGGCGATTTGATTCCCATGGTTGTTGATACACCTCCCTGCTATAGTGGAACATATGTTTGGAGCACAGGTGGGACTCAGCGAGGTGGTGGGGGCGGTGGCCACCTTGGAGTCGGTGATGGCCGTCTTCGAGCCGGGCAC
>JBOGGU010000127.1:0-3508 GCA_050744085.1 Acidimicrobiales bacterium | reverse complement strand
ACGCCTTCCGGTCCTGGCGGGAGTAGCCGAAGTAAGGGCAGACCGCGGTTATGCGGCGCGCCGAGGCCCGTTTGGCGGCGTCGATGAGGATGCACTGCTCCATGATCGAGTCGTTGACCCGCCGGGCATGAGTCTGGAAGACGAACAGGTCCGCCCCCCGGACCGACTCGCCGAACTGGCAGTGGAACTCGCTGTCGGGCAGCTCGCGGAGGTTGGCATTGCCGAGGGTCACTCCGAGGTGCGCGGCGATGGCGGAGGCGAGGGCCGGGTGGGACCGACCTGCGTAGAGCTCGAGCCGCTTCTTGGATACCAGCTCCATCGCAGGGCGACGGTAGCGCAAAGCGGCCTCAACCGCGGCCAGCTGGTCGGCGTCGTTCACCCCGGCGACCTCGATGGGGTCCTCGACCTGGACCGAAGCTATGGTCTGGCCGGCGGTTCGCAGGATTGCCAGGGTGTCGGTGAGGTAGCGCTCGCCCTGGGCGTTGGCGTCGTCGAGCTGGGCCAGGGCCGGGGCCAGGGCGGGGGCGTCGAAGCAGTAGACCCCGGTGTTCACCTCGTGGATCGCCGCCTGGGCCGGGGTCGTGTCGGCCTGCTCGACGATGCTGGCGATCTCGCCCTGGGTGTCACGGACCACCCTGCCGTAGCCGGTCGGGTCCTCCAGGCGGGCAGTGAGGACGGTGGCTGCTGCCCTTGTGTCATGGTGGGTGGCGACTAGGGCTTCGAGCGTCACCGGCCGCAGGAGGGGCGTGTCCGCGGGCAGGACGAGGACATCGCCATCTTTTAGTAATTGAGCCTGTGCTGCCAGGGCCGCCGTGACCGCGTCACCCGTCCCGCGCCGAGCCGATTGCTCGGCGAAGTGGAGGACCAGGCCGGGGTTCTCTAGGGAGGTGACCGCTCGGGTCACCTGGTCGGCGCCGTGGCCCACCACGACCACGACGTGCAGCGGCCGGCTGCCGAGCCCAGCGATGGCGTCGAGGACGTGGGCAATCATCGGACGACCACCGAGCGCTTGGAGCGGCTTGGGCAGGGGCGAACGCATGCGCTTTCCTTCGCCGGCAGCCAGGACGACGGCTGTGACGGAGCGGCGGGGCACGGCGTCGGTCGGCAGGGCGTCGGTCGGCAGGGCGGGCAGGGCGGGCACGGCGGGCACGGCGTCGGTCGGCACCGCGGGCACGGCGGGCACGGCGGGCACGGGGGGCACGGGGGGCACGGCGTCAATCCTGCCACGAAGGCGTGGTGGCTCGGAGTCCGTTTCGGGAGTTGCGCAATTCGATCAGCCAGGTTCGGGCGTTTCAAGGCTCCCTGCTGCCGTCAGCTCTCCATGGCCTGGGTCACGGCCACGGTTGTGCTGGAGGCGGCACCGGTGGGGACGTAGTCGACGGTCCAGCGCTTCGCTGAGGTATCGAGGCGCCCGGCTGCCCCGGAGCCGCAGTAGTAGTCCAGGGTGACACCGGCGACGGTGCCGTTGGCACCGGTCCCGACGACGCAGCGCTGCCCGTTTGCCAGGGTGAAGGCCCATGGGTAGCTGGGCCCACCCGCCTTGTTGGCGTAGGTAAGGGGCAGGGCATGGTCGAGCTTCAGCAGGGTGACCAATGACCACGGACTGGCTACGCAGGCGAGGGTCGTCGAAGCGGGCGAGGGCGAGGCAAAGCAGGGGTCGTATAGGTAGTTGCCGATCAGGCAGCGCCAGGCATCCGGAGAGTCCACCGCAATCGAACCCGTGAAGCAGCTCCCCCTCTCGTGACGGGCGACGGTGACGCCATCTCGGAGGTGCCCGTCGCTGGTCCAAGGTGCGAACCGCATGACGGTGGTGGCGGCCGTCGTGCTCCGAGAGGATGCGGAGGTAGTGGCCGGCCGGGGACGGGTCGTTGCGCTGGGCGCGGTAGTGCTCGAAGTCGACGTCGTCGTCTGATTGCCGGCCGTGGTTGTCGAGGCCGTGGTTGTCGAGGCCGTGGTTGTCGAGGCGACGGGGCCAGGCGGGCCGCCGGCAGTGCTGCAACCAGCCGCCAGGCCAGCAAGCACCATCAAGGCGCCCGCGACGACGCTGGCCCTCATCACAGGGCGACCCTCATCAAGCTCATGCACGATACGGTATGAGGTTGACATCGACCTGAGTCCTCTGCGTGCGATCCATATTGGGCCGCGGGCAAGGAAGCCTCCGAGCCACGCAAGGTCGTGCGGCTACGGCCCTCCCCCGCGGTCGGGCACCTGGGCGAAGAGTGACTCGTAGATGTCATCTTGCAAATGGTGATCCACTGGCATAGCCCTGGACCCATCGGGGCGGGCCACCCACAACGAACCGGGCAACGATGGGTCCCCACCTATCGACCAGCCGTGATCGTGGACCAAGCGGTGATGGCCCCAGCACAAAGTCACCAGGTTGTCCAAGTCGGTGGGCCCGAAGTTGCCCCAGTGGACGATGTGGTGGCATTGGGTCCCCCGGGCCCGGGAACACCCCGGGAAGCGACAGGCCCCGCCGTCCCGACGGGCCACCAGGCGCTCCAGCCACGGCGGTGGGGTCCGGGTCGTGCGGCCCACCCCCAGGGGCACGCCGTTGGGGTCGTCCAACACCACTTGCAGGCGGGCGTCACAGCTGAGCCGCCGGGCCACCTCTGGCGCCAGGGGGATGCCGTCCTCGGTCTGCACATAGCCATCCCCGTCGTCTCTGAGGGCATCGGCTTGGAGGTGGATGACCACCGTGGCCCGATCGGCCCGCCCGGCGTCCTGCTCGCCGGCAAGGTAATCAGAGCACAGCTGGATCACGGCATCGGCGGCCCGGGAGTCAAAGGGCTCATAGCTCCCGTCGGGCATTGGAGGTGCCCCCTCGGCGATCCTTGACAGCGCTGTGGCCACCACCTCGCCCGCATCTACGGGGAGGCGCCCGAAGAGGCGCATGTAGAGCGGGTTCCCGTCGGTGCCCACCTCGTGCCACAAGCGCAGGCTCCGGCGTCGTTGGGCCTCCTTGGCCTCGGAGTTGGGCACCCGGTCGGCTGACTTGGCCGCTCGGGCCAGCTCCGAGGCGCTCATCGCCGGTGCTGCCTTCGCCCAGTGCTCGTCGGTATCGGGGGTGGCGACGCGGGCAAGCGGGACGAGTTGGTCGTCGGACAGCTCCCCGCGCTGGGCCGCCGCAGCTATGTGGGGCAAGCCCACCAGGGCCCGAGCCACCTCAGCGAAGCTGCGCCCACCGGCGTTGCTCAGCGACTCACGCATGGCCACCCAGGAGGCGGCGTCATGGGCCCCGTCGGGGCGCCAGGCCTCTCGCTCGTCGATCACGGCCAGGATGGCCAGGGACTGGGCCCGAGCCACCCGGGCCAGGGCCACCATCTGGTCATAGGCAAGCGTCAGGTCGTCGTTGGTGCAGGCGCGGTAGTCGTCCAGCACTGGCCCAGGCTCGCCAACTCCAAACATGTGTTCTACTATAGCAGGAGGGTGTGACACTCGCTGCCCTGTCTAGAAGGTCATCCCGAACAAGCGTCTGACCAAGTAGATTGCTCAAACCACCTGAGAT
>JBOGGU010000126.1:0-45522 GCA_050744085.1 Acidimicrobiales bacterium | reverse complement strand
ATGGCGCGGTTGCCGGCCAGGATCATCAGGTCAGCCCAGGAGATCTTGCGGCCGTATTTCTGCTTGAGCGGCCAGAGCAGGCGGCGCGCCTTGTCGAGGCTTGCGTTGTCGGGCCAGCTGTTGAGGGGAGCGAAGCGCTGAGCGCCCTCGCCGCCGCCGCCTCGGCCGTCGGCGATGCGGTACGTGCCTGCGGCGTGCCACGTCATGCGGATGAAGAGCGGCCCATAGTGGCCGTAGTCGGCCGGCCACCAGTCCTGCGACGTCGTCATCACCTTAGCGAGGTCCGCCTTCACCGCGGCGAGGTCGAGGCTCTTGAACTCCGCGGCGTAGTCGAACGCCTCGCCCATGGGGTCGATCAGGGGGGAGTTCTTGCCGAGGGGCCTCAGGTTCAGCTGCTCCGGCCACCAGCGCTGGTTCGCCGTCGAGCCGGTCGCTTGGCCCAACGCCGGGCACTTGGCCGTGGGCGCGTCGCTCTCGTCGGTGGTGACGACCGCACCGGAGTCTTGGTTGGTCATGGTTCCTCCTTGGCTAGTCAGATCGCTGGGTCACTCGGATGGCTCATGTGTCGTTGTCTTGGCGGCCGCCTCCTGGCAGGCGGGACAGTGGCCCCAGTAGATGACCTCGGCCTCGTCGATGGTGAAGCCGTGATCAAGGGCCGCCTCCAGGCATGGCCTGGCGCCCACCGCACAGTCGACGTCGACCGTGCGCCCGCAGGTGCGACAGACGAGGTGGTGGTGGTTGTCGTCGACCCGGTCCTCGTAGCGGGCGGGGGACCGGGCCGGCTGGATCCGCCGGATGAGGCCCCTCTCGGTCAGGGTGCCGAGGGCGTCGTAGACTGCCTGGCGAGAGACCGCTCCGATCTCCGCCCTAACCACCTCCTCTATGTCGTCCGCGGTGCCATGCGGGCGGATCGACACGGCCCCCAGGACAGCCAGGCGCTGCGCGGTCACCTGGACACCGTGCTGGCGGAGAAGGCCAGCTGGGTTGGTGCGGGGCTCCAGGGACATGACTCCATTATAGGTCCAATTCTGGACTCTGTCAAGACAGTTGGTTGGCAATCGTGGTGACGCAGGGAGTTCGCCATGGCTCCGGCGGGTCTGCAAAACTCGGGCACATGGAGCCCAATTCCTTCGTCTCGAAGCTGGCCGACGATGCACATGCCCTGCTGGGCGCCGCCGAGGACCGTTGGGACCGGCAGGTTCCGCACTGCCCCGAATGGGACGCCGCCGGGCTGATTCGCCACGTGGGCCGCATCTTCGAGTGGGTCCCGGCGATCGTGGCATCGGGAGAGCGTGTGGCTCGCCGCGACGTCGATCCCGCCCCCGCCGAGCTGGACCACCTGGCGCCATGGTACAACGCGGGCTTGGAACGGATCGTCGACGTTTTGGGCTCTGCCGATCCGGAGTCCAAGACCTGGACCTTCTCCAGGATCGCAGACCAGCGGGTCGGATGGTGGAGCCGGCGGACCGCCATGGAGATTGCGATCCACCGCTACGACGCAGAGCACGCGCTGGCCGTGGACGGTGGCCCGGTGCCGGGACCGCTCGACGGCGACTTGGCGACTGCCGGGATCGAGGAGTTCATCGTGGAGTTCCTGCCCGGCCTCCTGGGACCGGAGGGCATCGAGGGCTTGAATGGCACCCTCCACCTCCACGCCACCGACGGGCCGGTCGAGTGGTGGATCGACCTCGGTCAGGTCGAATCGGCCCGTCCGGTGCACGCCAAGGCCGACACCGCCATACGGGGCACCCGATCCGCCCTGCTGCTCTGGCTCATGAACCGGAGTGCGCCGGCGACGCTCGAGGTCCTCGGCGAGCCAGGGATCGTCGGGAAGTGGAGTCAGCTCCGATTCTGAGAAGTCGGTCCGAAGCGGCACGCGCCGCGGAGCAAGGGGGAATGGCCTCGGTACCCTTCCTCTACGGGACTGGATGACCATCACGGTCACACCCTGGGCACCCCAACGACCCGGGCGCCCCGGCAGCCAAGCTCGACGACGAGCTTTACGCCCTCAGCCGGCGCCTGGGCCAGGGTCGCTTCCCCAAGCCGGCGGCTGAGTACCTCGACGACTGGGCCACCCCGGAGCGGGGCTGGATGCGCAAGTTCTACCCGCCGGGATCCGACGAGGCCCACTAAGACATCTCGCCGTCGGTCGAGAAGGCGCTCATGTGGGTGGGGGACCTGCGTGGCCGGGAGCTCATCGGCGTTGGCCCACCTCACCGAGTCCGAGCAGGCGCTCTACCAGGACCTGGTCACGGACCTCTACGGCGTCGGTGTACGGATGGAACAGGAGAGAGTGCTCTACTCCGGGCTTTGCGCCGCCCTGCGATGACCCGTCCGGCCTAGTATGCTTTGATGTATGAGAACGACCATCAATCTGCCTGACGGCCTTGCGGAGGCTGCAAGGCGGCGCGCCACCGAGGAGGGACGAACCTTTACCAGCGTCGTCGAAGAGGGCCTGCGAGCAGTGCTCGCCCCGCAACCCGAGAACAGGGCGCCACCACAGCTGCCCGCGTACGGCGACCCCCAGGGACGCTTCCTCATCGATCCAGCTGACCGCTCCGCGCTCTGGGAAGCGCTTGACGCCGACGGAGCGCGGTGATCCTCCCCGACGTCAACGTGCTGGTCTACGCCTTCCGCCGCGAGGCGCCGAACCACGACCGCTACGCGAGCTGGCTGTCGAGCGTGATCGCCGGCTCGGAGCTGGCGTTGGTCGAAACAGTCCTCCTGGGCATGGTTCGAGTCGTCACCAGTCCGAGGATCATGGCCGACCCTGCACCAACGCCGGTGGCACTGCGGTTCATCGATGCGCTCCTGACCGCACCACGAGCGCGACAACTCGCGCCAACTGGCGCCACCTGGGACCGTCTTCGGAGCATCGCTGCCAGCGACGGGCAGGTGCGTGGGCCTTTGGTACCAGATGCCTGGCTGGCCGCTCTGGCCCTCTCTCACGGCTGCCGGCTGGCGACCGCCGACCGTGGCTTTGCCCGCTTCAAGGGGCTCGCCTGGTTCACACCGGTCGAACCGAGCGGGCACAACTGATCGCTCCCATATACCCGGCACTTCATGACCTGCTTCACGGTCGGTCTCTCGCCCGCGGCGCACCGGACCGGGACCATCATCCGGCCAGGGAACCCGCTTGGCAATGCATCCGCACGAACGGCGACTCGAAGGGCGCCCAGCAATGCGGCCGGGTCAGTTGGGCATCGGGTCGGGGGCGCCGACATGGGTGTCCAGCATCCTCGCGAGCAACGGCTCGAGGCCGACGATCGCTCGGTGTTCTTCGGTGCCGACACGCTGCTCATCCCCGAGCTGACCGCCGTCGCCGAGCGCTTCCCCGACCTCGACCTCTCCCTCCTGCCCATCAACGGGCTTCGGATCCGGCCAATGTTCAACAAGCAGGTCGTTATGGACGTCCACGAAGCCGCCGCCCTGACCAGGATCCTGCATCCGGGCACGGCCGTCCCGACCCACTACGCCTTCACCGGCGGCTGCATCGGTGACCACCTCCTCGTCAAGCACGACGGAAACCCGCAGAGCTATTGCGACGCCGCCTCAGACCTCGCTCCCGACACCACGATCCATGTCCTCACCCCCGGCACCCCGCTCGTTGTGTGAGGCCTGGGAGGTCGCCTGCCCGGTGAGCGACGCTGGCAACTACTGGCCGGGTGGAACGCTCGGCCGCCCCTCGCTGGCGGGGAACCAGGCTGGAGGCGAGCGACGGAGGTGGTCCTCGACCAGCGTGCAGACCCTCGACGGGCTCAGGTCGCTGCCGGGGCAGGACATGTGCTGGACGATGGTGGACACGGGTTCGGCGGACCACCGGGCAAGATTGCTGACCTCCTCGGCTCGCAGCGCTGAGGCAAGAGGGCCCAGGTCCACCCTCGGCGCGACCTGCCGGCTCACCAGGCGGACCCAGCTCTCGTAGCGCACCACCAGCTCGTAGCGAGCCCCCTGGCAATAGAGGACCCGCCCGCAGGTGGTGGCGTTGTGGACGGCTGCGGGGTGGCAAGGGCCATCGGAGCGTGCCATGAAGCGGGTGGCTAGCCGGGTCGGGGCGTCTGAGGGCACGCTGACAATCGCCAGGTCGACATCGATGACCTCCTCCAGGCGGATCAGCCCTTCGGCGATGGCGGACTCGCTCGCTGCGAGGGCAGCGTCCTCCTCGGCCCAGGCCTCGGCGTGTCGCTCTGGGTGGTCCACCAGCTCGCAGAGGCGCCCCAGGGCCTCGGTCGTGAGGGCGGCCGGGTCGGCGAGGGTCGCGCCTGGCAACGGCGAGCGCTCCTCGTCGGCGAGGTTCGCCAGGGCGAAGCTGGCCCTCGCGGCGTCCCGGTCGGTGAAGGTGGCAAAGTCCCCTGCTCGGGCCACCTCGACGAGGCGCGCAGCGCGCTGGCGGGCTGCGTCCGGCCACACAACCGCGAAGAGCGACACCAGGCCATCTTGGTCGAGGTGGTCGGTGGACACGAGGCCCGCCCCAGCCCAGGGCCCCGGAGACTCCCGCCACCGCAGCGCCGACTGGGCCGACAGGTCAGCGCGCAGTGCCACCGGCGTCGGGGTACCGGGCCAGTGCGACAAGGTGAGCACCGTGCCGAGGGCCGGCGCCCCGTCGACCATCACGTGCGGGCGCCCCCTCAGCAAGGAATATGGCTCGTAGGTGATCGCCCCCCCTGCCCACTCCCCCTTCGTGCGCCCGCGCCGCACGCCGACCGGGCTGCTCAGAGCCCGGCCAGGAAGGCCCCGATGTTCGGGGTCCCCCTGCCGGTCACCTCGTCATAGCCCTGCGTCGCCGAGTAGTAGCCGTTGTCACCTTGGGTGATGTCGTGGAACTTCGACTGCGGCGCGGCGTAGATCGCCTCGTTGGCAAAGCCAAGGTTGCCCCCGTGGCTCCCCTGGGCCCGCGCCCAGATCCCCACCCACGCCTGTGTGGCTGCGCTGGTGCCACCGATCGTCACCTCCTTGCCGCTCACTATGACCTGGCAACCCGTGGCGGGGTCGGAGTCGAAGGAGACGTCGGGGGTGAGGCGGCTGGCGCCGGCGCCGATCACGGGCATCTGGTAAGGGGGCCGCGCCTCGTATGCGGACGCGCCGCCCCCGCTGTCGGTCCAAGCGGATTCCGAGAGGGGGTTGGTTGCGCGTATCGTGGTCCCGCCCACCCCCACCGCGTAGATGCTGGAAGCCGGGTAGCTCACGGAAGGAGAGCCGCCCGCGCCCGTGAGGCCGGCGCTTTGCAGTGCCTGGCAGAACGCCCCGTCGTCCCCAGTCGCTGCGAAGAGCGTCTGGCCCTGGGCTACCGCTTGGGCCAGTGCGTTGTCAGTGGCGCTGAGGGCGCCGTCGGCTGCCGCGACCGACTCACACTCCCCGCCCGAGAGGCCCGCCTCCTTGGCCTTGTCCTGGGTGACGAAAGAGTTGATCGCGTTGAGGACGTCCGAGTCGGACAGTGAGTGGGCGTCGTAGAGGAGAAGGCGGGAAGCCTTGGGGACCAGGCCGCTCGAGTACTGGGTGTCGAGGTCCCACTCCATCTGAGAGGAGGTGTCCGACGAGGGCGCCCCCACCGGGACCACGGTGACTGGCATGTGAGGCAGGCCGTGGACCGTCTCGAAGGTCGAGAGGTCGGTGGTCACCTGGCTCAACGATCCCTCGACGATGTTCGCGATTGTCTGGCCAGCACCCTGGGCAGACGCCGGGGCGTTGTAGATGCTCGCCAGGGCCTGGGGGCCGTAGCTCGCCGCGGCTGGGGTGGCGGCGTGGGGCGGGGTGCCTTGGATGGGGGCGCTCTGGGTTGGGGAGGGAGCGGGAGGGCCACCGCCGAGCAATCCGCCCAGCAGGCCGCCGAGAAGGCCGCCCTGGCCAGAGGCTGCGGGGGTCACCGACGGAGCGGGGGTCGCCGAGCTCGCGGCGGGGGTCGCCGAGCCCGCGGCGGGGGTCGCTGGGCCCCCGGCGGGGGTGGCCAGACGACCGAGCGTGGACAGCCCGACCACCGAGCTCACCTGGCCGGCAAGTGCCGCCGGCAGGATCGCCGCCGAGCTGGGGGTCATGTAGGTGATGCTGGGGTGGCTCTGCCCGCCCGGGGTCTTGTAGGTGACCAGGGACGTGCGGAACGCGGTACCGATGGCGGAGGCGGTCCCGGACAGCTGCACCAGAGTGCGGTTCGGTGAGACCGAGACGACGTCGACGCCCATCTTCGCCGCCCAGCGGGTGACGCTGTCCACGCTTGCCTGTGTGGGCGCGAAGCTGGCGTCGAACTGGCCAGGGGTCAAGAAGTGGTGGAAGCCCGGGTCCGATGGCGTGTACTCGTGCTTGAACAACAAGTTGAGCCCGGTGCGATCTCGCAGCGGCAGCGCCACGGTCACGGTCAGACGCTTGCCGCTGGGAGCCGGCCCCATCTTTGTGGACCCCACCACCACCGTGGGGGCGGTCCCGCTCACAGCAGGGTTGATCGACCCTGTGCCCGAGACGGCAGGCGGGGTGCCCGTAGCCGGCGTCGGGGTACCCGTGCCGGCGGGGACGCTACCGGAGGCGGCCCGGGTGCTCGTGTTCGACGGGGTGCTCGTGAGGGCCGGGGCCCGGCTGACGGGCGGGTTGCTGGCTGCGAGCGTGCTGCGGTCCGCTGGCGTACCCGCCCTGGTGGCGCCCGTCCCAGTGCTGGCCACCGCGCCGATGGCACCAGCGACGACGACCGCCACCCCGGACGGGACTGCAATGGCGAGCATTCGCCGCTTGGATCTGTCGTTCATCTGCCGTCCCCTGGTTGCCTTGCGCGGAGGTGCCCCGACGCGCCGCCAGGCTAGTGCCATCGACCTACGCCGGGTGGTACACCCCCCCACCCAATCTCGCCAGCTCGGCTGACTTCTCGCGCATGCCCAGGGCAATCGCCTCCTCCGCGGCCACTCCGTGGGCCTCCGCGTAGTCCCGGACGTCCTGGCTGATGCGCATGGAGCAGAACTTGGGGCCGCACATCGAGCAGAAGTGGGCCACCTTGGCTGGCCCGGCGGGGAGGGTCTCGTCGTGGTAGCTGCGAGCAGTGTCGGGATCCATCGAAAGGTTGAACTGGTCTTCCCAGCGGAACTCGAAGCGGGCCTTCGACAGGGCGTCGTCCCACGCTTGCGCACCTGGGTGCCCCTTGGCCAGGTCCGCTGCGTGAGCTGCAATCTTGTAGGCGATCACGCCTTCTTTGACGTCTGCGCGGTTCGGCAGGCCAAGGTGCTCCTTGGGGGTGACGTAGCACAGCATCGCGGTGCCATACCAGCCGATCATGGCCGCGCCGATGGCCGAGGTGATGTGGTCGTAGCCAGGCGCAACGTCGGTGGTCAGAGGGCCAAGGGTGTAGAAGGGCGCCTCGTGGCAGACCTCCAGCTGCAGGTCCATGTTCTCCTTGATCTTGTGCATGGGCACGTGCCCAGGCCCCTCGATCATGCACTGCACGTCGTTGGCCCAGGCGACCTCGGTGAGCTCCCCGAGGGTGCGCAGCTCGGCGAACTGGGCCTCGTCGTTGGCGTCGGCGACACAGCCAGGGCGAAGGCCGTCGCCGAGGGAGAAGCTGACGTCGTAAGCCGCGAGGATCTCGCACAGCTCGGCGAAGTGGGTGTACAGGAAGCTCTCGGTGTGGTGGGCCAGGCACCACGCAGCCATGATCGAGCCGCCCCGGCTGACTATCCCGGTGATCCGCTTGGCGGTGAGCGGGACGTAGGCCAGCCTCACGCCAGCGTGGACTGTCATGTAGTCCACCCCCTGCTCGCACTGCTCGATGACGGTGGCTCGGTAGACATCCCAGGACAGCTCCTCAGCCGCTCCGTCCACCTTCTCCAGGGCCTGGTATATCGGCACGGTTCCCACCGGGACCGGCGAGTTGCGGATTATCCACTCCCGGGTGGAGTGGATGTCCCGGCCTGTCGACAGGTCCATGATGGTGTCCGCCCCCCAGCGGGTCGCCCAGGTGAGCTTGTCCACCTCCTCGGAGATCGAGGAGGCGACCGCGGAGTTGCCGATGTTGGCGTTCACCTTGACCAACAGGTTGCGCCCGATCGCCATCGGCTCGGACTCGGGGTGGTTGACGTTGGCCGGCAGGATTGCCCTGCCCCTCGCTATCTCGTCGCGCACCACCTCGGGGTCGAGGCCTTCCCGTGCGGCCACGAAGGCCATCTCGTGGGTCACCTCCCCTCGCCTTGCGTAGTGCAGCTGGGTCACCGTTCGCCCCTCCCGCGCCCGCAGGGGCGTTGTAGCGGGCAGGCCCGGGAAGGCCTCGACACGGCGGCCGGCGGCGGCGGAGCGCCCGTCGTCCCTCGCCGTCGGGACCCGCCCGGCGTAGGCCTCCACGTCGCCCCGACCCGAGACCCAGCCCCGGCGCAGGGGGGCGAGCCCAACCTCTGGCTGCGAGCCGGGGCCGCTGGTGTCGTACAGCAGGACCGGCGCGTTGGGCTCGGTGAGGCCGCCCTTGGCGGGCGAGGGCGCCAGGGACACCTCGGTGAACGGCACCTGGGTATCCAGGGGGCCCGGCCGGTAGGCCTTGCGGCGTCCAGCTGCGGTGGCGGTGGCGCGGGTGGCAGTGGCGCCGGCGGTGGTTGTCTCGGTGAGCGTCTCCTCTGGCATCTCGTTCTCCCTCCGCCGGCATGACCCGGATCAGGTAAGCGGTCGGCAGTGCCCTCTCAGCCCCCCGGTGGGGCTCCCGCGTCGGAGATCAGCCTACCCGACTCCTACGGGAACAGGCCACGCGCGGCAACTGCCTCGGCCACCCGCTCCACCGCCAGCAGGTAGGCAGCGCTCCGCAGGCTCAAGCCGCGGGCCTGCGCCCTGGCCCACACTGCGACGAAGGCGTCGTCCATCACCTTGCGTAGCCGGCCTGCCACCAACGCCTCCTCCCACACGTAGCCCTGGCGGGCTTGAGCCCACTCGAAGTACGAGGCGGTCACGCCGCCCGCATTGGCCAGGATGTCTGGGACCACGACCACCCCTCGGGCCTGGAGGAGGCGGTCGGCGTCCGGCGTCGTGGGGCCGTTCGCTGCCTCGACGACCACCTTCGCTGCGAGCCGCCCGGCCACGTCGGGATCGATGGCCCCGTCGAGAGCTGCCGGGATGGCCAGCTCGCACGGCAGCTCCCACAGCTCACCCGCCCCCAGCTCGTCACCCACAGGGAAGCCCGCCACGGTCCCTACCACAGCCACGTGGGCGGCGAGAGCGGCCTGGTCGAGGCCCGCGGGATTGTGCACCGCTCCCCCCGCGTCCTGCACAGCCACCACCCTCATCCCCGCCGACGAGCACAGGTATCCGAGCGGCCCGCCCACCTTGCCGTATCCCTGGAGCACGACCCGCGCCCCGGCAACGGGCATCCCCAGCTCCTTGAAGATCGACCTGACGGTCATCAGGCACCCGGTGGAGGTGGCGCCCGCCTGCCCGTGTGCTCCCCCCACAGAGAGGGGCTTGCCGGTGACCGAGCCGGGCAGGGACTCGCCGTGCAGCATCGAAAGGGTATCCATGACCCACGCCATGACCCTGGCGTCGGTGTTCACGTCGGGGGCGGGCACGTCGCGGTCGGGCCCCAGAAGCGACGATACCTCCCAGGTGTAGCGCCTGGTGAGTCGCTCCAGCTCGCCCAGCGAGAGCCTCGCGGGGTCGCAGCGCACCCCTCCCTTGCCGCCCCCGAAGGGGATGTCGACGACTGCGCACTTGAAGGTCATGGCAGCTGCCAGGGCAGCCACCTCCCTGGCGTCGAGGTTCGGGTGGAAGCGGATCCCGCCCTTGGCCGGCCCGCGGGTGGTGTCGTGGTGCACCCGCCATCCGGAGAAGACCTCCACCTTGCCGTCGTCCATCTTGACAGGCACGGAGACCTCGAGCACCCGGCGGGGTCGGCGCAGCAGCTGGTGGATCCCCTCGTCGATGCTGGCCAGGGCGGCCGCCTCGTCGAGGCGGCCCAGCATGGATTCCCAGGGGTCGAAGCTCATCGCCACACATCCTGCCCCATGGGCTCACAGCTCGTGAGAGGGACGGGGAGCTGGCGCAGAGGGGGCCATATTTTTCCATGCTTCAGACGGCCATGCTTCAGACGGCCTCGGCCTCCAGGTCGAAGGACCGCCACATGGCGGCGTAGCGCTCCCCTCGGGCCAGCAGCTCGGCGTGGCCGCCCTGCTCCACGACCAACCCGTCGTCGATCACGACGATCCGATCCGCAGCCTGGGCAGTCTGGAGCCGATGGGCGATCACCAGGGTTGTGCGACCCCGGGCGAGGACGCCCATCGCCCGGCTGACGCGGGCCTCGGTGGCCAGGTCGAGGTTTGACGTGGCCTCGTCGAGCAGCAGGATCGCCGGGTCGACCAGGCGCGCCCGCGCCAGGGCGATGAGCTGGCGGTAGCCCGCCGAGAGCGCCCTGCCCCTCTCGCTGACCTGGTAGCCGTAGCCGCCAGGCAGGCTGACTATCACATCGTGGGCGCCGACATCTTCCGCGGCCGCCTGCACATCCGCGTCGGTGGCCTCGGGGCGCCCGTACGCGATGTTGTCGCGAACGCTCCCGTCGAAGAGGAACGCCTCCTGGGGGACGTAGCCGAGCTCGTGGCGATAGGCGGCCAGGTCCAGGGATGTGAGGTCGTGGCCGTCAGCCAGCACCCGGCCTCCAATCGGATCGTAAAAGCGAGCAGCCAGCTTGACCACTGTCGACTTCCCGGCTCCGGTCTCACCGACCAGGGCGACCGTCTCCCCGGCCTCGATGTCGAGGTCGATGCCCCGAAGCGCCAGCTCGTGGCTACCAGGGTAGGCAAAGCGCACGTCCTCGAAGCGCAGGGCGCCCCCCAGCCTGCCGGGGTCCACGGCGTCGGGCGCCTCTGGCGTGGAGATCGGGACGGCCATCAGCTCGCCGATCTTGACCATCGACGCCCTTGCTTGCTGCCACTGGTCGAAGGTCTGGGAGAGCTGCTGGATCGGCGAGAACATCTGGGCGAGGTACAGCACGAAGGCGATCAGCGTGCCAGCCAGGACCACCCGGTGCTGCACCAGCCCAGCGCCCACTCCCAGGACCACCGCTGCAGCGACGTCGGACAGCAGCAGGACGAATGGGAAGTAGATCGACACGAGACGTTGTGCGTCCAGGCGGGCGTGGCGGTAGTCGCCCGCAAGGCGGTTGAAGACTGTCATGTTGCGCCGCTCGTGAGAGAAGGCCTGGCTTACCCGCACTCCCGAGATGTTCTCCTGAAGGTTGGCATTGACCGCGGCGATCCGCTCACGCGCCCTGGAGTAGGCGCGCTGTGAGGCCCGTTTGTAGTAGAAGGTCGCCACGAATAGAGGGGGCACGACGGCAAATGCAACCAGCGTGAGGCGCACGTTCATTACCAGCAGGAAGGCCGCCACCCCCACGAAGGTGCACAGGTTGACCAGCGCGCTTATGAGCCCCGTCTGCAGGAGGTTCCCCAACGCATCGACGTCGGTGGTCATCCGGGTCATGACCCGTCCGGGCATCTCCCGCTCGTAGAAGTCCATCCCGAGACGGCTGAGGTGGGAGAAGATGCGGATCCGTAGGGCGAAGAGCATGCGCTCAGCCGTGCGCCCCGTGTAACGGCCCTGCACCCAGGTGTCGGCGCCGTCGAGGAGCGTCACCACCAGGTAGGCGGCGCTGGCCCCCCACAGCGCCAGGGCGGAGTGGTGCAGGACCCCGGAGTCGATGCCGGTCTTGACCAGGTACGGGCCCGCCAGCGTGAGAAGGGTGTCGACCACCACTAGGCCGAGCCCGATGCCGAGCGGGCGGCGGAAGGGGACGGCGAAGCGGCGGAGGCTGAAGCGCGGGTCGTGAGCCCGTAGGGCTTCGGTGTCGACATGGGGGTCGTCGTTTGCGGGAGGAAGCGTCTCCAGGGTCGCGAGGAGCTTGGGCGTCGGGGCCAGCATGACCCCCCAGGATCCTGCCCCTCCGCCTCCCTTGGCGGCGACAGTCGGAGCAGCGGGGCGGAACGGGATCCGGCGTGGAGCCGGGTCCCAGTCGGTGGGGGCGGGGGCGGGGTCGGTGGGGGCGGGGTCGGTGGGGGCAGGGTCGGTGGGGGCGGGGCCTCCGGCGAGGGCCGGTCCTCGAGCAAAGAGGTCGTCGCCTTCGCCTTCGCAGTCCTCGCCAGGCCCCGTCAGCAGCCTCCGGTAGAGCGGGGAACGGCCCATCAGCTCCTCGTGCGTCCCTTGGTCCGCCACCTTGCCCTTGTCCACAACCACGATCCGCGACGCCAGGCGCAGCGTGGACCGGCGGTGGGCAATCAGCAGGGTGGTGCGGCCGAGCATGAGCCGGCGCAGCGTGGCGTGGATCTCCTCCTCGGTTCCGGCGTCTACCGCCGAGGTCGCGTCATCGAGGATCAATATTCGTGGATCAGTCAGGAGCGCCCTTGCCAGGGCGATCCGCTGACGCTGCCCCCCGGACAGGCTTAGGCCCCGGTCGCCGACCACTGTCAGGTACCCGTCGGGCAGGGCCTCGATGAAAGCGTGTGCCTCGGCGGCCCTCGCCGCTCGCTCGATCTGCTCGGGTGTCGCGTCGGGCCGGCCGTAGGCGATGTTGGAGGCCACGGTGTCAGAGAAGAGGAAGGACTCCTCGAACACCACGCCCACCTGATGGCGCAGGGAGTCGAGGGTCACGTCCGCGACGTCGACGCCGTCGATGCTCACCGTCCCGGCGCTGACGTCGTAGAAGCGCGGCAGCAGCAGCGCCACGGTCGACTTCCCCGAGCCGGGCGGACCCACGAGCGCGACCGTCTCACCTGGGCTGATCGACAGGGTGAATCTGTCCAACACCCGCTGAGACCTGCTGTAGCCGAAGCCCACCGCCTCGAAGCGCACCGCTCCCTCAACCGTAGCCAGGGCCTCGGCTGCTGGCTTCTCGGTCACCAACGGGTTGGCGTCCAGAAGGTCCAAGATGCGCCCAGCTCCTGCCTTGGCCTGCTGGGCGATGGTGACAAGGAGGGCAAACTGACGCACTGGCGCCACCAGCAGCAGCACGTAGGACGAGAAGGCCAGGAACGTGCCGAGGGTTATGCGCCGGTCGTAGGCCAGCCACCCGCCCAGCGCCAGGACAGCCACCTGGGCCAGAGCCGGGATCACCTGGAGCAGAGCCGTCAGGGTCGCTCGGATCCTGACGGAGCGAACCCTCGAGCTGTACAGGCCCCGGGCGGTGTCTGTGAGGCGGTCGAGCTCCCTGCGTTCCTGGCCGAATGCCTTTACCACGCGCACGCCGGTCACCGCCTCGTCGACCACCCCCGCCACCTCTCCGGCCCGCTGCTGGGCGTCCCAGCTCGCCGGGAAGACGTTGGATCGCAGCCGTAGCGAGATGACCGCGATCACCGGGACAGCAGTCACAGCCACCAGGGCCAACAAGGGGGAGAGGTAGAGCATCACCCCCAGCGACGCGACAAGGGTCACCAGGTTCCCGAGCGTCATCGGCAGGAATGACAGAAGGCCCTGCAGGAGGGTCACGTCGGAGTTGGCGCGGGACACGAGCTGGCCGGTCTGCATCTCGTCGTGACGAGCAAAGTCGAGCCTTTGCAGGTGCTCGAAGATCGCGGTCTGCAAGTCGTACATGGCGTCGAGAGCCACCCGGCCTCCCCTGTAGCGCCTCACGAACCCCGCTCCGAAGCTGAAGATGCCAGCGCCGATGAGAGCGGCGAGCCACGGTGCGAGCGGCTGCGAGCGAGCCACGATCACGTTGTCGAGGATCACTTTCTCAATCAGGGGTGGCAGGACGTTTCCCACGACCATGCCGATGATCGCCGCGCCGACCGCGAGGGCCACGTTTCCGGGATGGTGCAAGACGAAGGGCAGGAGTCGGCGGAGCCAGCCGCCACGACTGTCTGGACGCACCGCTGCCGGGTCGGTGTCGGGGGGGTCGGTGTCGGGGGGGTCGGTGTCGGGGGGGTCGCTGTCGGGGGCGGGGGCGGTCCCGGTGTCGGGGGCGGTGTCGGTGTCGGTGTCTGGGGCGGTCCCGGTGTCGGGGGCGGGGGACCTCATGTCCGGACCTTTGGCGGCGGCTGCTTGCACACCACCACACGCTCGGCGGCCGCCGCTTCCAATGCCTCGCCCAGCCCAGCCAACCCTGCAAGGACACCCGCCGGGTCCTCGGCCCTTCCCAGCACCGCGCGCAAGCGCTCCCCCATCTGTTGCTCGGCCACCACGAGGGCTTCGAGCCCGGACGGCGTGACGCTTATGCGCATGGTCCTACGATCACCCGGCACTGGCAGGCGGACAAGCCAGCCCCTCTCCACCAGGGCGTCGACCACGGCAGTTACCGAAGGTCGGGACAGGGCCAGGAGCAGGGCCAGGCGCGACGCCTGCTCGTCGCCGCTGGCCACCGCTGCGAGCATCCGGTACTGGGCCAGTGACATCTGCTCACAAGCCCGTTCGAGCATCCTGGCAGCACGCGCGAGGGTCCGGACGGTCCCGGCAGGCACTTCGTTTCCCTGGTCCTGAGTCACCGGGAACTTAGCATAATGAAACATTCGACCGCCGAACTACCTGAGGTGGGGAGCCTCTCCTTCGTGAGTGATGTTCCCTGTATGGCGAACTTTGGTAGATCAAGGCCACTGGGTGGCCTCAATCTACCAAAGTTCAACCGGAGCAGCGCTCTGACCGACCATCGAGCCAGGCGGGCAGGAGCTAACCTGTGAGCCTGTGAGCGTGGCATCGATCAGCGAGGCTGACTTCGAGGCAGAGGCGGCAGGGTTCCTGCGCGCACACGCAGAGCCGCGCACACCCGAGAGCACCGGCTGGGGTGAAGGCTCCGACTCCGTGGCCATCTTCCCCGAGCGTACCCCCGAACAGGAGAGTGCCGAGGTTGCGGCCGCAAAGGCCTGGCGCCAGACGGTCTTCGACGGCGGGTTCGGCTGGATCAGCGGGCCTGGGGCCTACGGAGGCCGTGAGCTGCCTCGATCGTATGAGGAGATCTACAGATCCCTCGAGGCCACCTTCGACACACCCAGCCAGTTCCCCCTGGCGATCGGGTTGGGGATCGTGGCCCCGGCGATGCTGGACCATGCCAGCGACACGGCCAAGGGCCGCTACATGCGTGCGCTGTTCCGGGGTGAGATCGTGGCCTGCCAGCTGTTCAGCGAGCCTGGCGCCGGGTCAGACCTGGCCAGCCTCCAGACGAGGGCGGTGCGAGACGGCGACGAGTGGGTTGTCAACGGACAGAAGGTCTGGACCTCAGGAGCCCAGTTCTCCGACATCGGCGAGATCATCTGCAGGACCGACCCCGACCTGCCCAAGCACAAGGGGCTCACTGGGTTCATCCTCGACATGCACGCTGCAGGGGTAGACGTGAGGCCGCTACGCCAGATGACCGGGGGGTCGTCCTTCAACGAGGTGTTCTTTAGCGACGTCCGGGTCCCTGACGAGAACCGGCTGGGCGACGTGAACCAGGGCTGGTCGGTGGCACTGACCACGCTCATGTACGAGAGGGCGGCGATCGGCGGGGGCGTGGTGAGCGCGTCTGCCGTTGCCTTGGGAGCCGAACGGCTCATCGAGCTGCTGCGCCACGTCGGCAAGGAAGGCGACCCGCTCATGCGTCAACGCCTCGCGGACATCTACATCCACACCAAGGTGGCCGACTACACCAATCAGAGGGCCATGGCGAAGCTGCGAGCTGGACAGCTCCCAGGCCCCGAGATGTCGGTCGCCAAGCTCGCCCTCACCGAGAACATGCGCCGCGTCTCGGAGCTGGTCAGCCTGGCGCTCGGGCCAGCTCTGTGCGCGGACACCGGAGAGTGGGGAACCTGGGCCTGGTCGGAGTTCGTGCTGGGTATCCCCGGGATGCGCCTCGCAGGTGGGACCGACGAGGTGATGAAGAACATCATCGGCGAGAGGGTGCTCGGCCTACCCAAGGAGCCCAGGCCCACCTAGGGCGCCTGCCGGTTGGTCCTGCCACCCCACACGAGGTGGTCCATGAACACCCAGCTGCGGCGGTGGATGGAGGTGGGCCCCCACGCCGCCAACGCCATCTTGTGCCGAGGACAAGGGTAGCCCTTGTTGAGTTCGAAGCTGTACCCAGGGAAATGACCCGCCTCCGCGCGCATGATGCGATCTCGGGTCACCTTTGCCAGGATGGAGGCGGTGGCGATCGACAGGCACGTCGCGTCACCTCTCACGATCCGCTGCGTCACAGGCCGCCGATCAGCGGCGGCTCCGGGCCGGTTCAATCCCACAAAATCCCAACTGCCGTCGATCAGCACGCAGTCTGGCCGCATCCCGAGGCTTCGGAGGGCACGACCAGCCGCCAGCCTCTGAGCCGCCGACATACCCAGGGCGTCACACTCGTCGGGGCTGGCATGCCCAACGGCCCAGGCCACACACCACTCGCCAAGCCGATCGAACAGGCCCTCGCGACGGTGCTCGTCGAGCATCTTGGAATCCCTGACCCCGTAGACTCTCCGACCCCTCGGCAGCACCGCCATCCCTACCGTAAGCGGCCCTGCCCAAGCCCCCCGGCCCACCTCGTCCACTCCTACCACCACGTCATGGCCGTCCGACCACATGGCTCGCTCGACGACGATTCCAGGTGGAGCGCTGCGCACCGCGGGAGTCTAGGGCTGCGCGGCACACCACGGGCGCGATACCTAGACTTCCGGGCATGCCAGGCAGGCTGAGCGCCGGGGGGCCGGCCTGGGAAGGGTCACCCCAGGCAGCGGTCCTGGTGCCGGTCAAGGCCTTCAGGCATGCCAAGGTTCGCCTGGCGGCGGCGTTGCCGTTCGCCCAGCGGGCTGCGCTGGCCAGGGCGATGGCGGCCCGGGTGCTCGCAGCAGCCTCGCCACTGCCCGTCGCAGTTGTATGCGATGACGACGAGGTGGCCACCTGGGCAGGCTCCCTGGGGGCAAGGGTCATCTGGGAACCTGGGAGGGGGCTCAACCGAGCTGTCGCCTCAGGCGTTGCGCACCTCGCCGCCGAAGGCGTCACCCAGGTGACGGTGGCCCACGCCGACCTCCCCCTGGCCGCCGACCTCGCGTCTGTGGGCCTCGTCGCATCGGGGGGCGGGGCATCGGGGGCCGGGGCATCGGACCAGGGCCCGGGTCCCGAGGTACGAGACCTCCGCCTGGCAACGCTGGTTCCTGACCGGCGCCTCGACGGCACCAACGTCCTTTCAGTGCCTACCCGGTCTGGCTTCGGATTCGCTTACGGGCCCGGGTCTTTCTGGCTTCACGTGGTGGAAGCGCTCCGTCTGGATCTGGCGCTCCAGGTCCTTCGACGCCCCCAGCTTGCGTGGGACATAGACGTCCCCTCTGACCTGACCGGCCTCACCGGCCTCACCGACCTGACCGACCTGACCGACCTCACCGGCCCTGGCACTTTCGCCTTTGCCGGCGGCAGAGCAGCACAGGACGCATCCTGACGATGGCCAGTCCTTCGACGCCCCTGACGACCAACCTCGCCACCCCAGCCCGGGCGTTGGCTGTCGGGGCGCATCCAGACGACATCGAGTTCGGCTGTGGAGCCACGCTGGCGAAGTGGGCAGCCGCTGGTTGCCAGATCTACCACCTCGTATGCACAGACGGCTCCAAGGGCTCGTGGGATCCAAGCCAGGACACCGCCAGCCTCGTGCTCACCCGCCAGGACGAGCAACGGGCCGCCTCCCGCGCGCTCGGAGGCAGCGGCGAGGTGGTGTTCCTCGGCTGGCCCGACGGGGAGCTGGAGGCGGGCTTGCGCCAGCGCTGGGAGCTGTGCTCGTGGATCCGGCGTACCCGCCCAGACGTGGTCCTCGGACACGACCCGTGGAAGCGCTACCGCCTGCACCCCGACCATCGCAACGCCGGGTTCCTGGTGACCGACGCGATCGTGGCCGCGCGCGACCCGCATTTCTTCCCTGAGCAGGCGGCCTCGCCACACCGGCCTTCGGCGCTACTGCTCTGGGAGGCCGACGAACCCGACCACGTGGAGGATGCTTCAGGCTTCGAGTCGGTGAAGCTCGCCGCGCTCCTGGAGCACCGAAGCCAGTGGCGCTCCACCATGCGCATCGAGGCCGTGCGCATCGACGACCCCTCGGCATCCGAGCAGGTTGATTCGTTCCGGCAGCGGATGCTGGATCGGCTCGCCCATCATGGTGAGCTGGCGGGCTTGGCGCTCGGGGAGGCGTTCAAGCGGGTCGACCGGCTGTGACCGCTCCTACGCCACCCGGCCGCCACCTGTGATCGCACCGACCCCGCCCGGCGCGTCGGCCCTTAGAGCTGAAGCCCACGTGGTCTCCGTGGCCGGCCCTCCCGGCATCGAGGACACCCTGTCCGCGATGACGGCCAGAGGCGCCCTGAAGGTAGAAGTGCGCGCCGTCCCACTGCGAGATGTCCCACTGCCAGCCCCCGCGGACGTGCGCACGGAGGGCGTGAGCATCATGTGGCGGCAGGGCCGGGCCTCGGGGAGCTGGGCCACCTCGGCAGTTGCCGCCCTGGGCGACCTTGCGTGGCTCCATTCCGATTTCGTGGGCATCGACTCGCTTCCGGTGGCTGCGCTGGCCAGGAGGGGCGTCGTGGTCACCAACGGAGTCGGCAACTACTCGCGCCCGATGGCCGAATGGGTGATCCTGGGAATGCTCACGGCAGCCAAGCGCCTCCCCCACTTCGTTCGCCAGTCCGACGCCGGCATCTGGGATCCAAGCCCCGAGCTTGCCGAGCTCGAAGGGTCGGTGGCCCTCTTCCTCGGGCTGGGATCGGTCGGGGCCCTTGCGGCGCCCATGGCGGCAGCCCTGGGAGTGGAGGTCCGCGGCGTGGCCCGCACCCCCCGGAGCACCATCCCGCCCGGTGTGGCCAGCCTGGTCCCAGCGGGCGAATGGCGCTCGCAGCTGCCCGACGCCGACTTCGTGGTCCTGGCCCTCCCACTGACCCCCGACACCGCGAGCATGATCGACGCCGAGGCGTTCCGCTCGATGAAGCCGGGTGCATGGCTCCTCAACGTGGCCCGCGGCGAGCTAGTGGACGAGAGAGCGCTCCTCGCCGCCCTGGACAATGGGAGTCTCGGTGGCGCAGTCCTCGATACGTTCGTGGAGGAGCCCCTTCCGGATCACCATCCCCTCTGGGGAAGGCCGAACGTGGTGGTAGTCCCCCACCACACCTGGTCATCCCAGAGGGTTGCGCGACGCATGGAGGACCGGTTCGCCAGCCAGCTGGAGGCGTGGGTCGAGGGACGGCCCCTGACCGGCCGTGTCGACCTCGTCGCGGGATACTGAGGCCCATGAGCTCCCTGGCGCGTCCGACGACCGCGCGCGCCAGGACAGCCCTGCTGGTGGCGCTGATGGCCACGCTCACGGCCGCCTGCTCGGGAGGCGCCACAGGCCAGGGGGGCCAGGGGGGCCAGGGGGGCCAGGGGGGCCAGGGGGGCCGCCCGGCGAACAAGGCGGGCCAGCCGGGACGCCCAGGAAACAAGGCCACCATCGGCGCTTGGCTTGTCTGGCACGGATGCGGCGTCCCGTTCCAGTGCGCCACCCTGGCGGTCCCGCTCGACTACGCAAAGCCAGCTGGCCCGACCATCGGCCTCTCCCTCATCCGGCTCCCAGCCAGTAAGCCCGCCCAGCGCGTGGGCTCCCTGCTGGTGAACCCCGGCGGGCCAGGCGCGTCGGGCGTCGCCTTCGTGCGCCAGGACTACACGACCTTCTCCGCAAACCTCCGGGCCCACTTCGACATCGTGGGCTTCGACCCCCGCGGGGTCGGCGCAAGCGACCCCGTCAGGTGCGAGAACGGTGCGGCACTTGAGTCCTACGTCGGGCTCAACCCTGCTCCGAGCACCCCCAGCGCCATCGCCGCGACCGTCAAAGCCACCCGTCGATTCGACGCAAGCTGCCTCGCCGACAGCGGCAAGGCGCTGCTGGCAAACGTGAGCACGCAAGACGCAGCTCGGGACATGGATCGGATCCGGGCCGGCCTCGGTGAAGCCAAGCTCAACTACCTCGGGTTCTCCTACGGGACGTTCCTCGGCGCCACCTACGCTGGGCTCTTCCCCACCCACGTGAGGGCGATGGCGCTCGACGGCGCACTGGATCCCAACCTCGGCATCGAGGCCCTGGACCTCCAGCAGGCCAAGGCCTTCGAAGTGGACCTGAGTGACTTCCTGGCCTCGTGCCAGTCCAGTCCCAGCTGCCCGCTCCACGTGCTTGCGGACCAGCAAAATACGACGGTGAAGTCGCTCTTCATGCAGGCGCTGACCCGCATCTACGCAAGCCCGCCCTTGCCCACCAGCTACGGCAAGAGGACGCTGAGCCCAGGCGAGGGCTACCTCGGAATCATCGCGGCTCTCTACAGCCAGAGCTCCTGGGGCGCCCTGGACCAGGGCCTGGCTGAGGTCCTCTCGGGGAGCGGCAACACCCTGCTGTCGCTCGCAGACGCCTACAACCAGCGCCAGCCGGACGGCAGCTACTCCAACGAGCTGGCCGCCAACACCGCCATCAACTGCGTCGACCAACCCGGGCCCACGAAGCTGTCGACCTTCGAGTCTGACGCCCGCAGCTTCGCAAAGGCGGCGCCGGTCTTTGGCGCTCCACAGGGCTGGGCGCCCTTGAGCTGTGCCTACTGGCCCCTACCCCCGACCGGTCACCCCCAAAAGATCACCGCCGCGGGCGCGCCTCCCATCGTGGTGGTCGGCACGACCTCGGATCCGGCCACGCCGTACGCGGACGCCCAGGCCCTGGCCCACCAGCTGAGCTCCGGGGTCCTGGTCACCCACAAGGGAGTCGGCCACACTGCCTACGTCGACAGTGCCTGCGTGCGCAGCGCCGTGGACGCCTACCTGATCGACCTGAAGGTCCCCCACAAGGGCCTGGTCTGCTCCACCTAGCCCTCCCCACCGCGCCCACCGCGCCCCCCCGCGGCCCCACCGAGCCTCTGCCCGAGCCACTTGCTCCGCCGCCCAGAACGTCGCGCCCGACCACCCGCGTGTGCCAGCGCTCGCCGGCCTCGGTCATCCCGATCACCGCTGGCTCCAGATTAACTCGGGAGCCTCCTGTAGGGATCGGGGTTGACACGGTGAATGCGCCTGTCTAGGCTGGTACAGAGAGTCGGTCTGCAGTGACAGGAGCTCCGCGATGCAGATGAGCACGAGCGCTAGGTGGCGGCACCGTCCAGGGCTGGCCGCTGCCTTGGTAGCTCTACTTGCAATTCCACTGACCCTCATTGTCGGGGCAGAACCTGGTGAGGGGGCCAGTGCTTCGCCGACCTCGGCGACTCCTCCATGCGGCACGCCGTTTGACCCCTATCTCTTCCGTGAGACTGCTGTCGAAGCATGTGGCATAAAGGTATTCCCTCGGCAAGCGACTCAAACCTTAGCGAATGGCGGCACGTCATACTCCTATGATGTGGCTGGTATCGAAACCGTCTATAATGTTCCGCCCCGTGGTTTCGATTACCTAACCGCAACCTCAGCGGAACGAAAGCTTTACAGTATCCCGGCCAGCGTACCTTCCAACTTTCAGATCATTGCTCCACCGTCATTTTTGGCCGAGATACCGTTATCGGCCTTTACTAATAGCCACTGGGGAGGCTGGATAGCGGACTCCACCTTTCAGCAGTATACGGAGGCAGCCATCAATTATCAGGAGCCTCACTTGTATGCGAGTTCTTGTCCTTCAAACTCCGAAGTTAGTTGGACCGGACTCGGCGGTTGGAATAGCGGTCAACTGGCTCAAGATGGCACGGGAGCAAATATCCCTGGTTTGGGTCAACACCAAGCCTGGACTGAAGTGCTCCCCACTCAACCAGGTCTGATCCCACAGCCACTTTATGCCACGGCGGGAGATGGATTTGTCGCGGAGACGATTTGGAACGGTGGCGCCCATTTTACCTTTAGGCTCACTAACACCCACACGGAGCAGTCGATAGCGGGGCAAGTGACCGCCTATGGATACGATGGGTCTAGTGCTGACTTTATTATCGAGCGGCCCTTGAACGGCTCGGTCTTTACTAATCTGAGCAAACTTTAGGACTTGGTATGTAAACTTTGCAAGGGTCAATGGTGACGCGCCGTCAAATCAGCTCGGCAATTATCCAGCTGATCCAATTTTTATGCGGTTGGGACGCACCGTATGGCTACCCCTAGCGGCCTCTATAACGGCGAAGACAGTTTCAATGTCACGCAGAATAGCTGCATTCCTTAGGAAACGCTGCAACCGGATATTCCCGTTCTCTGCTGCCGTCGTGGCACTCCTTTTGCTGCCTGGTTGCTCGGGGCCTAAAGCGGGACTTAGTTCCTCCCGCTCTGGTAGTCGTCCAAGTGATCGCGTTACGGTGCCCAATTCTTTGGGACGGGGATGCCCGGGGGAACGGCCCTTGGTCAGCGCACAAGTCACTCGAAGATCAATCGGCCGGCGTTGGAAGGGCGTTGACCTCACATCGCAGGTTTCTCGGGCGGCAGCAGAGGGACTCTATCGCAGCGCGTGTCGACTGTTAATGCTACCGGAAACCACTCGGCCGACGACGTGTCCGGCAGATTTCGACGTTTACTACCATCTCTCTTTCTTTCGGCTTGGCGGACGATCCTCTGAGATGACACTCGACGCCTCGGGATGTCGTACTCTAGCATGGGGCGCTGGACCGACGCAGACCATTTTAGGTCAATATGTAGGTGCGGCCGGAGGACACTCGGTGAACCTCGAGTATTACGGCTACCACTTGCCTGCTTTGACGAACGTGTTCATCGCTGATCTGGCGTCGGTTACCGGTATTGCCGCGAGTGAGGTGTTTATTCACGCTGGACGGTAAATGTGGTTCTGGGCCTGTCGGAGCCTTTCGCCACGCCTCGGGGTTGGTTCACCGTTGCCGACTTCGTTGCGAAGCTAGGACACGCACTGACCGCCACAACCACCGAGCAACGGATAGGGCGGCGCAGCCATGACGGCCCGTGCGCGGGGTTTGTTCAAGTCGTTGCCGGCTAATGTGGCGGACCATCCCTGGTGTAAAGTGTCACGGACGTAGGCTCCTTCCAGCAAGTTCAGAACCCATGAAAGGAGGAAAGGAGTAGTCCTGACCACACGAGTATCGCCCACTGAGCGCATCCGTGCACAGATTGACGAGCTGTTCGCCTCCGAAGGGGACGTCGGAGAGGTGCTGGAGGCCGTTGGCGGCCCTGGGGGCCCGCCTGTTGTTGCAGACCGCCCTTGAGATCGAGGTGACTGAGTTCTTGGGCCGGGAGCGCTACGAGCGGCACAAGGACCGAGCAGGCTCTCGTAACGGCTACGGCCCGTTCAGCATCGAGATTACCGCACGTCCGGTCACCCTGGAGCGCCCCAAGCTGCGGGGGACGACCGGGGCCTTCGCGTCCCGGCTGCTCGGAGCCGGTGTCACCCGCACCAACGCCATCGAGGCCCTGGTCATCGCCGCCTGGGTGCGGGGGATGTGCACCGAGACATCGAAGCCCTCATTGGGCTGAACCGAGGTTGATGCTCCCCAATAGCCCGAACCAGCTTCGGGCTAGCCAACTGCGCGGTCGTGGCCCACCCAATAGGGCTCACGCAGCACGAACTTTTGGAGCTTGCCTGTGGCCGTGCGAGGAAGCGACTCCCGCAGCTCGACGCTCGTGGGGCACTTGAAGTGAGCCATCCGCGCCCGGCAGTGCTCGACCAGCTCGCCCGGCTCCGCGGCCACGCCCGGACGCAGCACCACCAGCGCCTTCACAGTCTCGCCCCACCGCTCGTCTGGCACGCCGATCACCGCCACCTCCGCGACTGCGGGGTGCTGGTACAGACAGTCCTCCACCTCGATCGACGAGACGTTCTCGCCTCCCGAGATGACCACGTCCTTCTTGCGGTCGCTGATCACCAGGCACGGCCCGTCCATGTAGCCCCCGTCGCCAGTGTGGAACCACCCGTCCCTGATCGCATCGGCCGTCTCGGCAGGCTGGCGCCAGTAGCCCTCGAAGACGAGGTTCGAGCGCACGAGCGCCTCGCCTTCGCCATCGGTCCTCACCCGTACCCCCACCGCTGGCACTCCCGCCCGAGCCAACAGGCGGGAGCGCTCCGAAGCGTCGGCCGCATCGTACTCGAAAGGGGCCCGGTTGAGTGTCACCGTCGGGGAGGTCTCGGTCAGCCCGTAGAGCTGGATGAGCTCCCAGCCCAGCTCGGTCTCCACCCGCTCGATGGCCTTCGACGGCGGCGGCGCTCCGGCCACGACGATCCTCACCTCCTGGCTGGTGAGCCGCCCGGGGACCGGTTGGCCGCGCCGGCGCCTGGCCGAGGCAGCGTCGAGGACTGCTGACACGACCGACGGGGCGCCACAGGCCAGCGTGACCCCCTCGGCCTCCACACGTCGCAGGATCTCCTCGCCGTCGACCTTGCGCAAGACCACGTGGCGGCCGCCCATGGCTGTCAGGGCGTACGGCATGCCCCACCCGTTGCAGTGGAACATCGGCAGGGTGTGGATCAGCACGTCGCGGTCGCTCACCGTGGTGTGCCACCCCAGGATCGCCGCGTTGAGCCAGCAGTTCCGGTGCGTGAGCTGGACTCCCTTGGGCCGGGCAGTGGTCCCGGAGGTGTAGTTGATGCTTGCGGTGGCATCCTCGTCGGGCTCCCAGCGCTCGGGGGATCCCGGCGCGAGGAGGGAGCCCTCGTCCAGCACCACCAGCGCCGGGACCGAGCTGGTGGCCTCCAGGGCCCCCACGCACTCTGGGTCCACCAGCACCACCGCCGAGCCCGAGTGCTCGACAATGTACGCGATCTCGGCGGCATTGAGGCGGTAGTTGATGGGGACCAGGACCCTGCCAAACCCGCTCACGCCGAAGTACGCCACGAGGAACTGGGCCGAGTTGGGGCTGAGGATGGCTACCCGCTCACCGTGACCGACGCCCATCGCATCCAACGCCGCCGCCATGCCCCGGGCGCGGGCGTGCAGCTCTGCGTAAGTGAGGCGCCCGAGCGAGCCGGCGACGCCAGGCTCGTCGACGGCGGCGACGCGCTCGGGGTACACCAGCGCGGCCCTCTCCAAGAAATCGCCGATCGTCAGCGGCACCCTCATCGCAGCCCACACTATCCGTGCGCCGTACCCTGTTTTCGAGGAATCTTGCACCCGTCCGCCATACCTCCGTCCCCACTCACCCGCCACCGCCCCCGAGGCTGGCGCAGCTGTCCCGTCCGATGTCCCGCTCTATCGAGCGCCCGATCGAGCGCTCGTGGGAGCGGTCTCTCTCCAGGCCCAGTTGCCTCTGGGCGTCCGCCACCGTGCGCTCCATGACACCCCGCTCGCGGCTCCGAGCGAGCTCCAGGGCGTGGTCGTGGCCCAGCGCCCGCTGCTCGTCGGCCACCCCCCACCGCTCCCGGAACGCCTCGACCGCACCGGCGGCCTCTCGCCAGGCAGCCCTCTCAGAGCCTTCCGGTGGCGGCGACCCCAGCTCGGCTCGAATATGCCCGTGGCCGACCACCTCTGCCACACGACCCAGCAGGAGCTGGCGCTGCTCGACAGCCCTGGTCAGCTCCCCGTAGCGCGCCAGATCCGGCAGGTGCTCCACCAGCCAGCCGTCCCGACGGGCGCCAGCTTGCTCGAGGGCGCTGGAGCGTTCGGCCACCCGCTCGGCGGCCTGCTCCCAGCGCCCGGCCATCCCCGGCGAGAGAGCGACTGCATTGGCACGCCCCAGCTCGACGGCGGCGCGCTCGTCTACCAGGTCGGCCAGCTGGCGGGAGGGATCTGGCGGCAATCCCGCCAGGAGCTCGGATCGCAGCCCCTCCAGCTCTGGGCCCAGCTCCGCCAGGGATCGTGCCACGTCGTGGGTGGGTGGAGCTCCCCGGCCCGATGCGGCTCGGGGAGTGAGCTCAAGGAGGGGGTCTGAGCGCATGAGCTGGTGTGGGCCGCGCTCGTCGGCCAAGAGCCTCTCCGGGGCCGAGCGCAGGGCGAGCTCGGCGTCCAGCACGTAGTGAGACAGCGCGCCCGGTGCCCCGTCGCTGGCCTGCCGTTCCGGCACGAACACCTCCGGCCCACCCAGTACCAGCGTCGGGGCGTCGTGTCGATGCCGGGCCTCCTCCGCGGTGATCGCGTATCCATGGACCAGCTGACCCGCAGATAACTGGTCCAGCGGGAGCGTCGCCTCGGCGCCGGAACCGCTGCGCAGGACCACTGCCTTATGGGTTGCCTCGTGGGTCGCCTCGTGATCCGGCAGGCCTCGTCCATCCGCGCCCCGGCCATCGCGCTCCAGGGCATCCGGCATGCCTCGGCCATCGGCGGCTCGGGCATCCGAGGTTCGGGCATCGCGCACGGGGTCGTCCCTGAAGCCGATGACCCTCGCCTGGCCCCCGGGGTCGAGGCCCCAGCGGGCGTGCCCCCACCTGAGCTGCACGTGGTCCCCCACAGCCAGCTCGATCCGGCCGAGGCTGGCCCCGCCTTGCAACTCTCCCGCTTCGAGCATCCTTGCCCGTGCCTCGCCGTTGAGGGCTTCGACCTCTCCACGAGTCTGGGCCACCATCACAGCCCCCCCGGCCTTTGGACGGAGTGACCACCAGTCGTCGACCAGCGCCCTGCGCAGCCCGGGCGCGGTGAGCCCGACGACAACCTGGCGCGGCTGGCCGTCAGCTCGGACCAGCTCGACCCTCAGCGGCAAGGGCGCCCCCACTGGCAAGGGTGGAAGGCCCGCGGGCCTGCGCTCGACCTCGGGTGGCGGATGCTCTGGAACGCCACGGTCGAGCTGCCTGAGCACTCCGCTCGAAGGCCCGGCAGCCCGCGGATCCGCCACCAGCACGAGCTTGGCCCTCCCCGCCGATCTCACCAGCTCGCTCAGCTCGCCAAGCCCGCAGCGCTGCGCTCCCATCACCAGCAGCACTATCGAAGGGGGCCCAACCTCGCCAGGCCCAATCTCGGCAGGTATCGCCCTTGCGGGTTCTGTGTCCGAAGATGGCGGCGGGACTGGTGTCACTCCGGTGGAGGCCTCGATGGCCGAGCCCTCTGCCTGAGTGGCTGCCAGTCCCAGCACCTTGCACCCAGCCAGCTGCCACGCCTCACGCGCTGCCTCGATGACGTCAGCCCCGGGCGGGCCGGGCGGCGTCCACAGGACCTCGAGCCCCGACTCCGATCGGACCAGGTGGCGCACCGCCTGGACCTGGGACGGGCCGAGCTCTGGCCGCCTCGAAAGCACCCCGTCGAGGATCTCTTCGGCCTGCTGATGCTGCGACGGCCCGGCCGTCCTGGTGGCCTCGGACGCCGGCCGGGCGCGGCTGGTGGCCTCGGGCTCCGCTGCCGCTCGCTCTCCCGCTTCACGCAATAGGTCCGCCTCGGCCCTCGCTCGCTCGGCCGTCGTCCAGCGCCCCTCCACGACCCCGGACACCACCCTCCGTCCGTGCCGACCTCGCCAGCGCTCGACGTCCGCTCCCCGAGATACCAAACCGCCAGAGCGCCCCCCCGCCGTCACCAGCTCGTCGCTGAGCCGCTCGACCGTCGCCACGTCCGCTCCCCCTACCAGGCTCTGGGCGACCGCCCTGAGCAAGTCGCGGCGCCCAAAGGTCCCGGTCCGCTCCACGAGCGCCCCCGCGACGCTGGCCAGCTCCAGGGACGACGCGACGCCGAGTGCGCTCGGCGCGCTCGGGGGCTCCCCGAGAATCTCGCTCACCCATCCCTGGCTCATGCCCAGCCGCTCCGCCCGCTGGCACCACTGCCCACGGAGCTCCTCGACCGAACGGGAGCTGTCCTTGCCTGGCCGAGTGGCCAGCGCCGCCGCCTGGGCGGCTCGAGGGCTGCTCGCCCCCCAGGCTTCGAGCTGGCGGGTGACCTGGCTCCGGCGCTGGGAGAAATGGGCCAGCACGGCTGGCTCGACACCAGCGACGTTCGCCACCCCATGGCTCACCGGACCCAACCGGAGGGCGGTGCAGCGAACCAGCTCCTGGCGCAAGCGAGCCTGGTACAGGTAGCCAGCGGTGACCCCGTGGGCGTACAGGCCGCGTGCGTCGAGGGCTGTCCAGCGCCCGTCGGATCCCTCGACCAGGTTCCCCACCAGGACATGAGTGTGGAGGTGGGGATCGGCCATCCGGCTGGTGCGGTGGACAAAGCCAGCAGCGACCACACCACCAGTTGGCACCGACCACCGCCTGGCGTGGTCCTGGCGCCGGGCCGACACCGCAGCGCGCTCGAGGTACCCCAGGGCGTCGCCAACCGCCGCCTCGTGAGCACGCTGGAGCCCGGAGGCAGGCTGGGCATCTGCAACCCCGAAGAGGACCGACACCGACTTGGGCGCGGCGAACACCAGGTCGTAGCCCACCACCCGGACCCTCGATTGGTACGCGTTGAGCAGCTCGCCCGACCCAGGGTCGGACCCGGCGAGCACGGCTTCGAGCTCAGCGGCCTCGACCCTGCCCCCGAGGCCGAGCCTGGCCGACCCCGATCCCAGCCAGACCCCATCTGGCTCCAACCCTGCCGGTCGGTGGTCCTCCCACCCAGCCGCGACCGTAGCCAGGTAATAGCGCTCCGCGCCGACCCCCAGCTTGGCCAGCCTCATGCCGCAGACTTCCTGTCTGTCACCTTTTCATGTTATCTCATGTAATGGAGGTGGCGAGCCGTTCGCAGCTATACTCTTGAAGGGAAGCGAATCGAGCTGTCCAACGCGGGACAGGACGGAGGCGCGACAGTGACCCAAGCGAATTTGGCAACCAGTGCAGCATCGGACACCACCCGGACTGCATCCTCGGAGCAGCCCGTCGGGACCAGCCAGTACCTTGCGATGCGGGGCCTCACCGAGGAGCTTGCCAAGCCTCTGGGCCCCGAGGACCAGACCGTGCAGTCCATGCCCGACGCCAGCCCCACCAAGTGGCACCGGGCACACACGACTTGGTTCTTCGAGACGTTCATACTGAACAACCACTGTCCGGCCTACAAGATGCTCGACCCGGCCTACACCTACCTGTTCAACTCCTACTACGAGGCAGTGGGGGCCCGGCACCCGAGGCCAGGCCGGGGGCTGCTCACCCGCCCTGGCATCGAGGAGGTGGCCCGCTACCGCTCCCACGTCGATCAGGCGATGCTGGACCTGTTGGATGGCGGGCCGCTCGCCGGCGAGGTGGCGGCGCTCGCCGAACTCGGCACCAATCATGAGCAGCAGCACCAGGAGCTGCTGCTCATGGACATCAAGCACCTCCTGTCGTGCAACCCCCTGCATCCCGCCTACCGCAGCCTCTCCGGGCCGGGAGCCACCGGGGCAGCCCCACCTCCGAGCTGGGTGGGCCACCCGGGGGGCCCCGTCGAGGTCGGCCACGCCGGGTCTGGCTTTGCGTTCGACAACGAGTCCCCCCGCCACCTTGTCCAGCTGACTCCGTTCGTCGTCGCCTCCCAACCGGTGACCAACGGCGAGTGGCTCTGCTTCATCGAGGACGGGGGCTACCAGCGACCGGAGCTCTGGCTTTCTGACGGTTGGGCCACCGTCCAGGCGCAGGGCTGGGAGGCACCTCAATACTGGTCTCGGGACCCTGACTGCGGAGCCGGTGGTGGCTGGCAGGCCTTCACGCTCGGAGGCCAACGAAGGGTCCACCCGAGCGAGGCCGTCTGCCACGTGAGCTACTACGAGGCCGACGCCTTCGCCCGCTGGGCCGGTGCGCGCCTGCCCACCGAGGCGGAGTGGGAGACGATTGCCGCCGGGCGACCCGACAGCGGGGGCTTCCTCGACCTCGACGTCTGTCACCCCAGGCCGGTGAGCCCCGCTCAGCACTCCCTCATCGGCGACGTGTGGCAGTGGACAGCCAGCAGCTACGCCCCGTACCCCGGCTTCCAGGCGGCGCCCGGAGCAGTCGGGGAGTACAACGGCAAGTTCATGGTGAGCCAATACGTCCTGCGAGGGGCCTCCTGCCTGACGCCGCCAGGGCACGCCAGGGTCACCTACCGGAACTTCTTCCCCCCCTGGGCGCGCTGGTGCGTCAGCGGTGTTCGCTTGGCCCAGGACGCTTAGGTGCGAGCGCCCGCGCACGTCCTGGACGTCCATCTCGACGAGCAATCGCTGGCAGAGCAGTTGGCCGTGGATGCCCGGCGAGGCCTTACGTCTCGGCCGAAGGCGTTGGCCCCCAAGTGGCTCTACGACAAGAGGGGCTCCGACTTGTTCGACGAGATCACCCGGCTCCCCGAGTACTACCCGACCCGATGCGAGCAACAGATCCTCGAACGCGCTGCCCCGGAGATCGCTTCGCTGAGCGGCGCCGACACGCTCGTAGAGCTGGGGTCAGGCACGTCCACCAAGACCCGGGTGCTGCTGGACGCGCTCGCTGGGGCCGGCACGCTGCGCAGGTTCGTCCCCTTCGACGTGAGTGAGCCAACCCTGCGGGACGCATCAAGGGTCATCGCGGAGGCCTACCCAGGTACCCAGGTCCACGGCGTGGTAGGCGACTTCGAGCGTCACCTGTCATTCCTGCCCACGGGCGGCCGCAGGCTGGTGGCGTTCCTCGGCAGCACGATAGGCAACCTGGAGCGCTTCCGACGCCACCAGCTTCTCTCCGAGCTAGCCGGTGGGTTCGGCGCAGGCGACCGGCTCCTGCTCGGCACGGACCTGGTGAAGGACCCAGCGCGGCTGGTCGCGGCCTACGACGACGAGGCGGGGGTGACCGCAGAGTTCAACTTGAACGTCCTCTGCGTCCTCAACGACGCGCTGGACGCCGACTTCCGCCCCAAGCAGTTCTCCCACGTGGCGAGCTGGGACCCCTCGGCCGAGCGCATGGAGATGCGACTTCGCTCGGAGGTGGACCAGACCGTCACCATCGGAGCCCTGGACCTGGCGGTCAGCTTCGGTCGGGGTGAGCAGATGCGCACGGAGACCAGCGCCAAGTTCCGCCGGGAGGGCATCGAGGCTGAGGCCGCAAACGCTGGCCTGGCCCTGGTGGCGTGGTGGACCGACGACGACGGAGACTTCGCCGTATCGCTGTGGAGACCGCGTCACTAGAGCTTCCTGTCCCGTGAGCGCCGGCACCGACCTCGACGCCACGGCGGCGGAGCTCCGGCGAGCGGGGTGCGTCGCAGCGGAAGAGGAGGCCGCCGAGCTCGTGGCGGTCGCAGGCGGGGACTCGGCACGCCTCCGGCGGCTCGTCGGTCGCCGGTGCGAGGGGGAACCCCTTGCCTGGCTGACCAGCTCGGTGTGCTTCTGCGGCGAGACGGTGCTCGTGCACCCGGGTGTCTACGTGCCTCGCTGGCAGAGCGAGCCACTGGCACGCGAGGCGCTGGCCAGGCTTCCCGAGCACGGCTCGGCCGTCGACCTTTGCACCGGAGCCGGGGCGATCGCCGTGGTACTCGCCCGTCGCCGACCCTCGGCACGGGTCGCCGCCACCGAGATCGACCCCCTGGCCGTGGCTTGCGCCAGGGCCAACGGTGTCGAGGTCTTCCAAGTCGAGGTGTTGCAGGCCGACATGGCGGCGTGCCTTCCCGAAGCCCTGAATGGCCGGGTCGACGTGGTCACGGCGGTCGTCCCCTACGTCCCCACGGGCGAGCTTCGGCTGTTGCCCCGCGATGTCTTGGCTTACGAGCCCGTCCGCGCCCTGGACGGCGGCGAGGACGGCGCCCGGCACCTCATCCGAGCGGCCGTCGAGGCGGCATCGCTCCTGCGCCCCGGCGGCTCGCTGCTCCTGGAGCTCGGAGGCGACCAGGCGGACCTCCTCAGGCCGGTCCTGGCCGAGAACGGCTACAGCGGCGTGGAGCTCCTGGCCGACGAGGACCACGACGTCCGGGCGCTGCTCTGCCGGCACTGAGCGCCACTATGAGTACATCCCCAGGAGTCGTGAGGCCGCGCGCCGGCCCGCGTCAGCCAGCTCGGGAGGATCGACCACCTCGGCGTCAGGCCCGAGCCGCAGCAGCAGGCGCTCCAGCCAGGCAAGGCCCCCCACTGCGAGAGTGACCTTCAGGCGCCCGTCTCCAGCCTCCTCCGCCCCGAGCGTCGGGTAGCTCTCCACCACCCAGCGGCCGTCGGCGGGGACCACCATGGTCACCACC
The DNA here is from genome assembly GCA_050744085.1 of Acidimicrobiales bacterium. Classification (GTDB taxonomy): domain Bacteria; phylum Actinomycetota; class Acidimicrobiia; order Acidimicrobiales; family JAJPHD01; genus JAVKSL01. The sequence continues at coordinate 13,693 of JBOGGU010000126.1, read as the reverse complement.
GGGGCCTCCGGGCCGGGCACGAAGGTCTCAGGCACGGGCCCCCCAGGCACGGGACCGCCAGGCAGGGGCCCCCCCGGGCGAGCAGGGCGGACCTCAGGGCCCGGGACAGCCACAGCAGTCCTGACCCGGTCAACCCTGAACAGGCGCCGGCCCGACGCTAGAGCGCACCACCCGTCCAGGTACCAGTGCCCGTCGCGCACGAATACCGCATGAGGATCCACGCGGCGCTCGGTCAGCTCGTCGCGTGACTCGGAGTAGTAGGTGATGTCCAGGCTCTCGCCTGCCTCGGCGGCTCGACGGACCACGTCCAACAACGGGGGGTCGTCCAGCTCCACCGCCAGACGGGCCCCGAGCACGCCCTCCAGCTTCTCCAGGGCCCGGGCAAGCGAGCCCTCCGGGTCAGCGCCCTGGACTGCCAGGATCGCCCGAGCCGAGGCGGCCAGGGTAAAGCCCTCGTCCGGCGTGAGCCGCTGGGGGCGGGTCAGCGCTATCCCCAGGTTGGCGCTGACCCAGCCGTCGTAGACGATCAGCTCCATCAGCTGGTCGGGCGTGTAGGGCGGCAGCCCGCAGCAAGCCGCCAGCTCCAGGAGCTCGACCACCTCGTCCTCCGTCAAGCCAAAGCGCTCGGACACCTCCGCTGTGGGAGCGCCGCCGACCGACACCAGCCAGGGGATGATCGCCAGAAGGAGGCGCAGCCGCTCACCCACGTCACGGCGGGCCATCAGCCGGCCATCGCCGCGAGCCAGTCGCTGACCGCACTGCGGAGCACCGGAGGCCCGAGCACCACCGCGTGGTCCAACAATCCGAGCACCCAGGACCGGAACGCACCCACGTTCGCCACCTCCAGGCTCACGACGACCGAGCCGTCGGGACGCCTTTCCAACACCGCGTCGGGCCCGAGCTGGGAGGTCACCTCGCCGGCCAGCAACGCATCCACACAAACCTGCGCCACCCCCACCTCGTCGGCCCCAAAGCGCCACGGGGGATGCTCGGCGGTCGAGTCGGCGCTTGCGCCCACCGGTGGTTCGAACGACCCCTCTGGGCCGACGACCCCGACCGAGGACATCCGGTCGACCCGGAAGGTCCTCCCCTCTCGGCGATCGTGATCGAAGCCGACCAGGTACCACCAGCCGTGCCGGAAGACAAGCGCGTGCGGGTCCACCCTGCGCTGTCCCTCCCGGTACTCGAAGGCCAGCCCCGAATGCGAGCGGAGCGCCTCGTGGAGCACAGGCAATGCCGCCAATGCGGGCAGTGCCGCCATCGCCAACGGGGCGTCGCGCTCCATCACCCCCAGCTTCAACAGGGCGCCGCGGCCAGTAGAGTCATCCAGATGGACGCCGGCAACGGCCAGGTTGAGGGCAGCCTGCTCGTCCGCTGCGAGGTGCAGGTCGGGCAGGTAGTACTCCTCGGGTTTGATGCGGTAGCCGGTCTGGGTCGGCTCGTCGGGGATCGGGCCCATCGTGAGGGTTATGCCCTCGTCCCGCAGCATCCGCTTGTCCCGCTCGAAGGCTTGACGGCGGGAGGCCTCGGCCTCCGGGTAGCCCCCCACACCAACAGCTATCTCGTCGAGCGTCAGCAGCCGCTTGGTATGCAACAGCACGAGCACCAAGTCGGTAAGCCGCTCCAGGCGGTCCACCACCGGCACCCTAGCGCTGCTGAGCGGCGCAGCGCTAGCGGGCCAGGGGGGCGCTGAGCGAGCCATGCCTGCCTTCGAGCCCCACCCGCTGGCCTGGGCGGTGGCGCTCTGCTGCCTGCTCGCGTACTGGGTGGTCCTGCGCCACCTCGGCCCTTACCACTCCCTCACGGCCCCTGTGGTCACCAGGGGGCAGATTGCTGCCTTCAGCGGGGGGGTCCTCGCCCTGTGGGTCGCTCTCGCGTGGCCCCTGGCCGACCTGTCCCGTAGCATCTCAGCCGTAGCGCACGTCACCCAGCAGCTCCTTCTGGTCCTGGCGGTCCCCCCCCTGGTCCTGCTGGGCCTGCCCCGCTGGCTGCTGGCGCTGCCAGCCCGCTCGCCCCGAGCAGAGTCGGCGCTCCGCATGGTCACCCACCCTGTGGCTGCGATCATCGTGTTCAACGTGGCGTTGATCGCCGCCTGGCTCCCGCCCGTGATCGCTGCCGAAGCGCGCTGGGCCGGCGTCGGGGACGCTGTCCACCTCTGCCTGCTGGTCGCCGGCTTCGTCATGTGGATCCCCGCGACCCGGCTCGTTCCCGGGACCAGGCCGCTGTCGGTGGCCGCCCGGATCGGCTACCTGTTCGCCCAGTCGGTTGTCTTCAACTTCCCAGCCCTCATCTTGATCTTCGCCCGAAGGCCCCTGTACGCGGTCTATGCCGCCCATGTCCACGCCGCCCTGGGCATCGCGGCCCGCGCCGACCAGCAGATCGCCGGTGGGGTGGCCAAGGTCGTCGGCTTCGGCGTCCTCATCGGCGCCGTGGGGATCATCCTCAACCGGGGGTGGCGAGCGGAGGAGGCAGGCGAGGACCCAGACCCCTTGCTGTGGGACGACGTGGAGCGCGAGCTCCGCCGGCTGGAGCGGCGCTCGAAGGGGACCACTGACGCAAGCTGAGGAGAGCGCAGGGGTGAGTGGGGAGGGGTCTCGAGCGGGTAGTCTGTTATTTCGCTGCTCCAAACGCCCCGTGACGGCGGGCGAGGGGCAAGCTGTCCCCTACCGAGAGAGAACTCCTCCCATGCCCACGCGCTCCGACTTGCGCAACCTGGCCATCGTGGCCCACGTGGACCACGGCAAGACCACCCTGGTCGACGCCATGCTGCGCCAATCCGGGGTGTTCCGGGCCAACCAGGAAGTGGCCGAGCGGGTCATGGACTCCATGGACCTGGAGCGGGAGAAGGGGATCACTATCCTCGCCAAGCAGACCGCCCTGCCCTACAAGGGGGTCAAGCTCAACATCGTGGACACTCCGGGACACGCCGACTTCGGTGGCGAGGTGGAGCGGGGCCTGTCGATGGTCGACGGCATCCTGCTGCTGGTGGACGCCGCCGAGGGCCCCCTCCCCCAGACCCGCTTCGTGCTGCGCAAGGCGCTCGAAGCGGCGCTGCCGATAGTCGTGGTCATCAACAAGGTCGACCGGGCCGACGCCCGCCCGGCCGAGGTCCTGGACGCCGTCTACGACTTGTTCATCGACCTTGGGGCGGACGGCGACCAGCTGGACTTCCCGGTGGCATACACCTGCGCCCGGGCTGGTTGGGCGGTCCTGGAGGAGCCGGTGGTGGGCGTTGCGGCGATCCCGGCCGGATCCGACGGGACCCTGGGGCCGCTGATGGACCTGGTGCTCAGTCACGTTCCGGCCCCGGTCTACGAGGAGGGCCACCCCTTCCAGGCGCTGGTCACCAACCTCGACGCCTCCCCTTACCTGGGGCGGCTGGCGATCTGCCGGGTGATGCAGGGACAGCTCCGCCGCGGCGCCCCGGTCGCGTGGTGCCGGCGGGACGGCAGCATCGAGAGGGCCAAGGCGGCCGAGGTGTTCGTCACCGAGGCGCTGGACCGGGTGGAGGCCGCCGAGGTCGGGCCGGGGGAGATCGTGGCCATCGCCGGGCTGGCCGAGGTCACCATCGGCGAGACGCTGGCCGATCCGGACGACCCGAGGCCCCTGCCTCTCTTGAGCATCGATGAGCCGAGCCTGTCGATGACCTTCGGCGTCAACACCTCGCCGCTGGTGGGCAAAAGCACTGGCCCGGGGAAGAAGCTGACGGCCCGGCTGATCAAGAGCCGCCTGGACGCCGAGCTGGTGGGGAACGTGTCGATCCGGGTGCTGCCCACCGAACGGCCGGACACCTGGGAGGTCCAGGGTCGCGGGGAGCTGGCCTTGGCCGTCCTCGTCGAGCTGATGCGGCGGGAGGGTTTCGAGCTGACGGTGGGCAAGCCCCAGGTGCTCACCCGGCTGATCGAAGGCAAGATATGCGAGCCGGTGGAGCGCCTGGAGGTGGACGTGCCCGACGAGCACTTCGGCACCCTCACCCAGCTCCTGGCCCTCCGGAGGGGCAGGCTGGAGAAGGTGGTCAACCACGGCGGGGCGACCGGGGGCGGCGGGGCGACCGGGGGCGGGGGCTCCGGGTGGGCCCGCATGGAGCTGATGATCCCGGCCCGAGGCCTGATCGGCATTCGCACCGAGGTGCTCACCCAGACCCGGGGGACCGCCCAGATCCACCACGCCTTCTCCGGCTGGGAGCCGTGGGCCGGGGAGATGCGCGGCCGGGCCAGCGGCAGCCTGGTCTCCGATCGAGCCGGGGTCACCAGCACCTACGCGCTGATGAACCTGCAGGAACGGGGCTCGCTGCTGGTGGGCCCTGGCGAGGCCGTCTACGAGGGCATGGTGATCGGGGAGTCCTCCCGGGGAGACGACATGGACGTGAACCCCACCAAGGAGCGCAAGCTCACCAACATGCGCTCCTCCACCTCCGAGGAGCTGGTCCGCCTCTCGCCCCCCCGCCGCCTGACCCTGGAGGCAGCCCTCGAGCTGATCACCGAGGACGAGTGCGTGGAGGTGACCGCCGACGCGGTCCGGGTGCGCAAGGTGGTGCTGTCTGCCGCGGAGCGCGGCCGGCATCGCTCGGTGCGATCCCGTGCCGAGCTGGCCACCAACGCCGGCTAGGCCGTCTAATCTAAACTAGTGTCGACTGCACGGCCTACGTGGCGTTCCGTGCGTCGGTAGAGGAAGATCACCTGAAGGTGCGCTTGGCGGAGGCGGATCGGGGGGCTCAGGTCGACGGCTTGGGATGCTCACAGCACAACGTCGCCCGGGACATCATGATGGGGCGTGTCGAGATACACCTTGGCCTCGGGGTTTCCTGCGAAGCGACCGTGGCTCCAACGGATCTCTACGTGCCCAGTGACGGCTCGGGTATGCCCGGTAGCCCTCTCTGTGCACTCAGCGACCCATTTGACCTGGGGCTGACCGACAGGATCTGGAGAGAGTGCGAGGCGGCGGAAGCTGTATCGCTGGCGCCAGTCCCACGGGGTATCGATACGCAGCCTCAGGAGCTGGCGAGCATCGCTGCCCAATATGAAGTACGGAGCGCTCAGGATTCGTAGCAGCCGCCACACCAGGGCCTCCGCGACAGCAGGACTGGTGATGCGATCTGACCAGTAGCTCGTGGTGGAGTCGCTGACGGAATTGCAAAGCTTGGCGTAGGGCTCCGCCGCAGCTTCGGGCCAGCTGCGGGCACGCAGGGCCTCCCGCAGTACCAGACGGTTAGAAGGTGTTAGGTCCTGGACCCGCTGGGGAAGGGCGGGTAGCCCAACATGCCGAGCGCCGTGGACAGCTCGGTAACGGTGGTGAGGGCGTCAGCCACCGTGATGTGTCATACGTTCAGAGAACCGGATTCTCGAAGATGGGACAGAGGCGCACCTGCAGCGACACCGACTCCTCATCGACCGTCTCCGCGGTCCATAGTTCCTCGTCGGGGTAGGCATCGAGGCGGGTATTAGTGGCCGAGACCCAAAGCGCCACCGCGTCACCCCAGCGCTGCTCGATCAATGCGTCGCGGATATGCCCAAGGCTCCGATCGTCCAAGCCCGTGGGTGAGGACCGGGCTACGACATTCAGGGCTAGCAGCCGGGTGAGGACATACTCGTCAGTGGCCACAAATACCTGGACTGGGTCGTCATAGACCGCCGCCCAGGCTACCCGGCGTGGGTTTGGACCAGACACGTCGTTCATCATGCAGGCAACCCGTTCGTGGCATAGCGGTACAGGCGCTGTTGACCCTCTGCTCCAAGCAGCTCCACCACGTCGTAAATTGCCTTGCCTGGCCCTTGGAGGACACGCAGGGCGGCGTCGCCAGCGCTTCCTTTGGTCGGGGCGTCGGTGGTGAGTAAGACCAGGGGCGTGGCACGGTGGTGCTCGTCCTGGTGCAAGACCGCTGCCTTACCTAGCGCCTTCCATAGGGTGTCAGTGCGCTTCAGGCCGGCCCGAGTGCTGGTGAAGCCGCCCGATACATCGAAGGCCCACTCCTTGCCGGTGGCGTCCCGGGCTACGAAGTTGACCTCCACCCCCAGCATGGGATAGCGCACGCCGGTGCGCACGTCCACGAAGCCGCAGTGGGACAGCACCAGGGCAGCAAGCTCCTTGGCCTGGCGACCCTCCCGCACGGCTCGGGCCTGGAAGTCCTCACCTGGGTCAGCAGGGCCGGGCACAGCAAGCAGCTCCACCGTGCGGAACGGGCTTCGCCGTCGGGAGTCCTCTTCGGCTACCCGAGCGACCTCCTCGGCCACTCGCAACCTTGCTGCGACGACATACGCCTGATCTGTGTCGTAACCGATGTAGTGACGCCCCGTGCGCACTGCTGCCACCGCGGTGCTGCCCGAACCGACGAACGGGTCTAGGACGAGGTCGCCCCGATACGTGTAAAGGTCGATGAGGCGCTGGGGGAGTTCAATCGGAAACGGGGCTGGATGGCCCACCCTCGTGGCGCTCTCTGGCGCCATCTCCCACACGTCGGTGGTCGCCTCCATGAACTCGTCGCGAAACAGCGTGGCGATCGAGGGCCAGTCCCGGTCGTGTCGTTCGCGCGGAGTCAGTGCCCTGTCGAAGCGACCCTTGCTGGCGACGACGATCCGCTCGGTGAGATCCCGCAGCACGGGGTTGCCAGGACGCTGGAACGAACCCCAAGCGCATGAGCCTCCGGCACCCCGGCCCTTCCACCAGATCACCTCGCCCCGCAGTAAAAGGCGCAGACGGTTGCCTAGAATGTCCATGACGTCAGCAGATAAAGAGCGGTAGGGCCGGCGTCCCAGGTTGGCCACGTTGACGGCGATGCGCCCTCCAGGCTCCAGCTTGCAGACGCACTCGGCAAAGACGTCCGTGAGCATGTCCAGGTAGTCCTTGTAGGTTTCAGGGATGTGGCCGGTCCCGAGCGCCACCTCGTACTCCTTGCCGGAGAAGTACGGTGGGGAAGTGACCACCAGGGCCACGGTGGCGTCACCGACAGCATCCAGCGCACGCGCATCCCCGGCCACCAGGACGTCAACCGGGTGAGTTCGTGTGCCGAGGACCTTGTCGGACGACAACACTGGAGCGGCGAAGCGTTCATAGAAGCCGGAGGCGTCATGGCCCTCGCGTCGGCTTACTCCAAACCGCGATGTAGAGGTGGAGGCACGACGGCGGCGAGGGCCAGCGGGCTCGGGCAGGGGGACGACGCTACCGGTCATATGAGCGGGCTCAGACGTCGAGCCAGAGCGGAGTCCCGGCACTCAGCCTCGTACCACTCACCCAGCCAGTCTACCTCGTCGTAGATCCTGAAGCCGACGGCAGGGCCACGCGTCGTCCCGGTGCCCCCCTTGCTGGTGCCCATTCGCGAGCAGTTTAGCCCCGATCCTGCTCGCGCATGGGCATTTGCTGTGGCCGAGAGCAGGAGTGAGCCTCGTGACGTGGGCTCATGAGACCGGCTGGGCGCTGGCTCGCTCGTTCTGGCTCATCCCGGCCGACGGCACCGAGACGCGGGGCTGCACGTCGGGGTTCGCGCCCCGGACCGCAGCGCCGTCGACGTGGTGCACGACGCCGACGGCCACAACGTTGGAGGCACCCCGGCCCTCCGGGGGAACCGCACCTGATAGATTCGCATGATCGGTCCCGCGAGTTCCGAGGGGTGGAGTTGAGCGAGCAGGCGCTGAGTGTCTTCAGCCTGGAGGGCTACCTTGACTGGGAGGAGTCCCAGCCGCTCCGCCACGAGCTGGTGGGCGGAAGGGCTTACGTCATGTCTGGCGGCACCGAGCGCCACGGCATCATGCAGGGCGTCATCTACGAGTTGATCGCGCCCGGCGCCCGGTCCAGGGGCTGCCGGCCCTTCGGGCCTGACCGCAAGCTGGTGACACCGTCCGGCGACGCCTACTACCCCGACGCCATGATCTGCTGCGGTCCTGCGACCGACGTGCTGTACGAGACAGATGCCTGCCTGGTCTTCGAAGTGTTGTCCGCCAGCACCAGGGTCATAGACAAGAGGGAGAAGCTCCGGAGCTACCAGGATCTGGCCTCCATAGAGGCCTACATAGTCGTGGAGCCCGACATGAGGCGGATCGAGGTGGCAACTTGGCCTGGAGGCGAGCTGGGCTGGGAGGTACTCGGACCCGGCGAGATCTTCCGCACCTCGTTCGGCATCTTGGACCTTGACGGCATCTACGACCAGCTGGACGCCACCGCCTCGACGTAGGGCCGCGACTTGCCGGTAGCCTGCGCCCAGTGACAACGGGCCTCAGCTTGCGGGCAGGTGTGCCTGGCGCAGTGGCAGCGGGGGTCGAGGAGTTCGGGGGACGGCCGGTCGTGCTCGTGCGCAGTGACCCGACCGCCGCGCCCGGAGCCCCCTGCGGGCCCGGAGCGCCTGGAGCGCTCACCGCCAGCGACGGGGCCACGATCGCGGTCGCCGCCAGGCTGGCGCTGGAGTCCCGGCTCCCCCTCGTCGTCGTGTTCAGCACCAGCGGCGCATCGGTCTCCGAGGGCATGGACGCGCTCCACGGCTGGGGTGAGGCTGCCAGGGCCCTGTCCGCCTGCTCCGGGGTCGTCCCGGTGTGCATGGCCGTCTCCGGCCCGGCACTCGCTGGGCCGTCGTTGCTGCTCGGGCTGGTGGACGTGGTGGTGATGAGCCCGGACGCGCTGGCCTTTGTGTGCGGGCCGGGGATGGTGAGCGCGTTCACCGGGATGGGGGTGACCATGGCCGAGCTGGGGGGCGCCGCGGTCCACGCCAACCAGACCGGGGTGGCGGCGCTCCTGGCGGCCGACGCCGACGATGCCCTGGCCGCGGTGGCCGAGGTGCTTTCCTACCTGCCTGCTCACTGCGACGAGGAAGCTCCCCTGTTCCGCACGGGCGACCCGCCGCGACGGCCCACCCCCGAGCTGCGGGACGTGCTGCCGGCGTCCGAGCGGGGCTCCTACGACGTCCGGCGGGTCACCACCGCGCTCGCCGACGACGGTGAGTGCTGCGAGCTGAGGGCGGCCTGGGCGCCCCAGCTGGTGACTGCCCTGGCTCGCATCGACGGACGCCCGGTGGGGATCGTGGCCAACCAGCCCCAGTCCCTGGCGGGGACCCTGGACATCGCGGCCTCCCAGAAGGGGGCCAGGTTCGTGGCCTGGTGCGACGCCTTCAACCTGCCCATCGTCACCCTCGTCGACACCTCGGGGTTCCTGCCCGGCAAGGACCTGGAGTGGCGGGGGATGATCCGCCACGGTGCGGAGCTGGTCTTTGCCTACGCCCGGGCCACGGTGCCCCGCATCTGCGTGATCCTGCGCAAGGCCTACGGAGGCGCCTACATAGTCATGGACAGCCGCGGCATGGGCAGCGACCTGTGCGTCGCCTGGCCGAGCGCCGAGGTGGCGGTCATGGGCGCCGCGCCCGCGGTTCAGATCCTCTACCGCCGGGAGGACGCACCGAGCCAGGCCCGCCGGGTGGACGACTACCGCCATGACCACCTCACCCCCTGGAAGGTGGCCGAGCGGGGCCTGGTGGATGCGGTGATCGACCCCGCCGAGACCAGGGCGGTCCTGTCCGCGGGCCTTGCCACCCTGGCCACCAAGCGTGAGCGCCTGGTCTCGCGGCGCCACGACAACTCTCCCCTCTGACGCTTTTTCGCAAAATATGCCGCCTTTCGCCACACACCACCGCCCACCCACCCGCCGTGACCCCCGATGGAACCCTTACGCCTCAGTGCGGGTCTCAAGTACATGAGCACTCACCGTGTGATTGGGCGGCTGGCAGCACTGGGCGCCCCCGTCCTCGGGCTGGCCCTCGTGCTGGCCGCCTGCAACGGCGGCACCCCCACAACCAGCCCGACAGTGACGCCCCCGTCTGGCGGGACCGTCCCCCGCTCGGTCACGACCACCACCACTACGTTGACCGGCACGCCCGCCCCGGGCACCATCACCACCGCCCCTTCCGGGCCGAGCCGCTGCCGCGTAACCCAGCTCAGCGCCAAGCCAGGCCCGCCCAACGGGGCCACCGGCCACATCGGTCAGGTCGTCACCTTCAAGAACACCTCCGCGTCCACCTGCACCCTCGACGGCTACCCCGGCCTTGGAATGCTGGGCTCCTCCAGCCAGGCGATCCCCACAAATGTCCTCCGTACGCCCAGCGTCGTGGTCCAGGCGGAGAGCCCTGCCCCCGTGAAGCTGAAGCCTGGCGGTCAAGCATCGTTCACACTCGGCTATGCGGACCAGACTGGCTTTGGTAGCTCGACCTGCCCGGCATCTGTGAACCTGGAGGTCACCCCCCCGAATGACTACTCGCACCTGGTCATCCCCGACCGGATCTCGGCCTACGGGCCGTCGGTCGGCCAGTGCGGGGCGATCAACGTGTCCCCGGTGTATCCCGGGACCGGTAGTCAGCCCTGAGCCATGGAGCGTCCGGGTTGACGAAGGTCACGTCCACCGTCTGCTCGGAGTTGCGCTCGGTCGCCATCGCGATATCCGCGAGCACCTGGCGGTCCGCAGACGTGAGGGGTGGGGGCTTGATGCTGCGGGGGTAGAGCCGTCGTGACCACACGACGTTCAGCTCCGCTGCGTACATGGTGATCTCCGCAGCCAGGTACAAGAAGGCGAGGAGGCCCAGGATCGAGCCGAAGTAGCCGTAGATCTGACTGGTGTGCTTCAGCTGGTGAGCGACGAGCGAAGTCCCTCCAAGCTGGAGGCCGGCCCAGACGATCCCGGCCACAATTGCTCCTCCGAGCAGCTGGCGGGTGCGGATCACGCTGGGCGTGAGCACCCGGAAGGCGGCGACGAACAGGGCAGCGTCCACGACGATCGCCACCACGCCAGCGCCCGCTCGGGCCCCCGCCCCTTGTCCGTTGAAGGTCGCGAAGCCGGCGAGGACCGTCGTCGCCACCACGTCCAGCAGCAGGAGGACCAAGAAGCTGATGCCGCGGGCCAGCTTGGGCACGAAGCCGGGCCGCTCTACGCCGCGCACATTCCACACCTCGGCCATCGCGACCTGGGCCGCCTGAGTGATCCCCAGCGACCCCCAGATCAGGCCGGCCAGGCCCAAGATGAGGCCGACGACGCTGCCCGCCTTCAGGGCGTGGACCCCGTTCGGCCCGGTCAGCTGCTGGCCGATTATCGGGAACTGGCCCAGCGCGGAGCCCACGATCTTGTGGCTGAGGCTCGGCGTGACGACCAGTCCCAGGATGGTGATGAGCACCAGCAGCAACGGGAACAGCGACAAGAACCCGTAGTAGGCCACCAGCGCGGCGAGCGAGCCGGCGGAATCGTCCCCGAACTTCTTCACCACAGCCCACGCGAAGGCCAGCGGGGGGGTTCGTCGCTGGAAGGCATCGATCTTTTGGATGGTGGTCTTTTGGATCGTGCTCTGGGCACCGTTCATAGCCACCGAACTCTAGCGCTGCGCCGCGGAAATGCCACGTGTGTCGCTAGACCGACGTCTGTCGACCGTGACCAGGGTCGATGCCGAGATTGGACACACGTGGCATTTCCGCTCAGCAGCACTAGCTAGGCTAAATCCGTGAGCCGATCCGTGACCCGAGCCAACGACCCCTGCTGGTGCGGCAGCGGGCGCAAGTACAAGCGATGCCACCGGGAGGCAGCTTCGAGGGTGAGGCCCGGCCAGGTCAGCCCCGTCCGGCCCGTGCCTGACGGCATCGCTCGCCCCGACTACGCCCTCGGGGACTGGCCGGGCGGCGAGGACGAAGGCCCGCTGAAGACCCCCGAGCTGGTCGCCCGGATGCGGGTGGCTGGCCGGGCGGCCGCTGAGGTGCTCGCGGCGACCGGGGCGGCAGTGGCTGTCGGGGTGACCGGGGACGAGCTGGACGCCATCTGCCACGCCGAGTGCATCCGACGGGGCGGTTACCCGAGCCCACTCAACTACAAGGGTTACCCCAAATCGGTATGCACCTCGGTGAACGAGGTGATCTGCCATGGCATCCCCGACAATCGACCTCTGGCTGACGGCGACATCGTGAACCTGGACGTGACCATCTACCTCGACGGGGTGCATGGCGACACCAACGCCACGTTTCTCGTCGGTGATGTCGACGAGGACTCCCGACGCCTCGTCAGAGTCACCCACGAGTGCCTGGACCTGGGTATAGCCGCGGTTCGCCCCGGACGGCCGATCTCCGACATCGGCAAGGCGATCCAGCGCCACGCCGAGGGTCATGGATTCGGCGTCGTACGCAACTTCGTGGGCCACGGCATTGGCAAGGCCTTCCACTGCCTGCCGAACATCCCCCACTACTACGATCCCTCGGCGTCGCTGATCATGCTCCCCAACATGGTCTTCACCATCGAGCCGATGATCACCCAGGGCAACTGGCGACCCCGGATGTGGGACGACGGGTGGACCGCGGTGACCACCGACGGGAGTCGCTGCGCCCAGTTCGAGCACACCATGGCGGTGACCGACGGCGGGGTCGAGGTGCTGACCGCGCTCGGCTCGTAGTCCGACACGACAACCGAGAGCCACCTCGACTATCTTCCGGGGCGTCACCCGAACCTCACAAGGACTCCCAACGCCATGGCCCACCGCCCCGCGCCCTCTAACCACGCATGCAGCCAGGGCCGCACCATCGGGTCGCGGCGCTGGGCGCGAAGGGCAGGCGTCCTTGCCGTGGGGGCCGTTGTGTCCATCGGCTTGGCGGCCTGCAGCCCCACCCCGTCGACGCTGGCTCACGGCCCACATGGGATCAGCCAGGCGAACCGTAACGCCGCCGCGGTCATCACGATCTACAACACCGGCTTCACGCCCACCATCAGCCGTGTCCCCGCCGGGCTCAACGTCCTGGTGATCAACGACAGCGGGCTGAACCACTCCCTGACCGCGTTCAACGGAGCGTTCGACACCGGCCTGCTCGCCGCCGGGGGCGACGACGCCTCGTTCGTCATCGCCAAGCCGGGTACATACCGCTACTACGACGAGGTGAACCCCAGCTTCCAGGGCGAGATCGTCGTCACCCCCGCGCCAGCGGGGTAGGCAGGCCGCGGCGGGCCTTCGGGCCTCGATCGAGTCGAACTGTGTCAAGTTTGTATCCCTATGGCATACAAACTTGACACAGTTCGAGTTCAGGGCCTGGTGGCCGCCAATCCCGCGGCCGCCGACTCGATGGCTGCGCCGGTCGCCAGAAGGGCTTCCTCGCTGTTGGCAGGGCCGACGAGCTGGAGGCTGGCCGGGAGGCCCGAGGGTCCTGGGGCGGGGACGGGAAGGCTGAGCGCGGGCAAACCAGCGAGGTTTACCGGGCCGGTGAGGAGAGTGAACGGGAAGCGCTCCGCTGCCTCGAAGCTCGGCGGGAAGCTCACCATTGTCGGCAGGACCAGGGCATCCACCCCAGAGAGCGCCCGGTCGAGCTCTCCCTGCCAGGCTCGCTGGTGGGCTCGTGCAGCGGCAATGCTGGCTGCGCTCGCCCGCGCTCCCCGGCGCAGGCGGGCCGCCACCGCGGGGTCGAGCTGGTCCAGGTCGCCCAGCAGGTGGCGGTTGGACTGGGCGGCCTCGGCCTCCAGCAGGACGATGCCCGTTCGCCAGGCAGCCTCCCAGCCGGGGATCGCCACCTCCACCACCTCGAACCCAGCGGCCAGCAGCACCGTGTCGATGGCCTGCTCGATGAGCGGATCGACGCCCGGCGGCTCGGCTCGGCCCGACGGCTCGGCTCCGCCCGGCGGCTCGGCTCGGCCCGACGGCTCGGCTCCGCCCGGCGGCTCGGCTCGGCCCGACGGCTCGGCTCCGCCCGGCGGCTCGGCTCGGCCC
>JBOGGU010000125.1:0-37124 GCA_050744085.1 Acidimicrobiales bacterium | reverse complement strand
GCCGAGCCCGCCGCCCCCGCCTCCGCCGCCCCCGCCTCCGCCGCCCCCGCCTCCGCCGCCCCCGCCTCCGCCGCCACCGACGCCGAGGGCGGCTCAACCGGCGACATCGAAGCCCTCGCCGGTCAGGGCCACGAAGCGGTCCTCGAGGCTGGTGTCGAGGGACCCGATCGAACGCACCCGCACCCCTGCGCCCACCAGGGCCGCCGTGCACTCCTCCGGCTCGGCGTCGCCCAGGGTGGCCTGGACCACCCCGCCCACCAGGCTCACGCCTGACACACCGGGCATCGCCGAGAGCACGGCCAGCGCCTCGGTTGCGTCGGGCGTCTCGACCTGCAGCACCCTGGCCTGGTCCCCGCGCAGGGACTCCAGGGTACCCTGGGCTACCACCTTGCCCACAGACAGCACCGCCGCGTGGGTGCAGATCTGCTCTACCTCCGAGAGCAGGTGGCTGGAGACGAAGACGGTCATGCCCTCGGTGGCCAGCCCCCGGATCAGCGAACGCACCTCCCTCATCCCCTGGGGGTCCAGCCCGTTGGTCGGCTCGTCGAGCACCAGCAGGCGGGTGGGCCGAAGGAGGGCCGCGGCGATGGCGAGGCGTTGGCGCATGCCCAGCGAGTACTGCCTGTACCGCTTCTGAGAGGCGGAATTGAGCCCCACTCGCCCCAACGCCGTGTCCACTCTCGACCCGCGGCTGGCCCGCGCTCCCACGGCCGGGTGCTGTCCCACCTCGTCCATCCTCACCAGGTTCTCCCGCCCCGACAGGAAGGGGTAGAACCCAGGCCCCTCGACCACCGCCCCCACCAGAGGGAGGGCCAGGTCAGCCTCACCCGGTATCTCGTGGCCCAGCACCTCGATGCGCCCGGAGTCTGGGAAAGCCAGCCCGAGCAGCAGCCTTATCGTGGTCGTCTTGCCCGACCCGTTGGGCCCGAGGAAGCCGAACACGGATCCCTCCGGCACGGCAAGGTCCAGCCCGTCCACGACGGTCTGGGTCCCGAACCTCTTGGTGAGGCCCAGGGTCTCGATTGCCAGGGTCGGGCTCAGGGCGGGCCTGTGGTCAAGCGCGGGCCGGGGCTGATTCAGTGGGTGTGGGCCGCAGCGGCCTCGAGGGTCGCCGGGGTCACCGCCCCGACCAGGATCGGCCCGTTGTCCACGGCCAGGACGTCAACCAAAGTCGTGCGGACCAGGTGGCCGTTGCCCCAGCTCCCACTGACCGCCGTGCCCGAGCGCAAGAAACTGCTCAGCGCGGAGTTGGCCGCCTTGGCGGCTTTCCCGTGGGCAACCGGGCTCCCCATTGACAGCGATCCCAGGAAGCAGGTCGGGATGACCGCAACCGACGTCCAGCCGCTGCCCACCACGCTCGGCACTGGGAGGTTGGGGGTCCCGCTGAGCGGGGGATACCCCACCCCGCACCCGGGGGGCGGCCCAAAGGCGTCGTTGAAGCTGGTGATGCGGCCACTGGCGACCGCGGCCGCAGCCGGTGCGGGCGACAGCGCGAGCTTCGAGCTGTAGGCGGGCGACCCCCCTGGGGCCTGGATGGTCAGCGATCCCGAGCCGGAGAGGGAATAGGTCGAGCCAACGCCGGCGAGCCCTCCGAGGGGGCCGAGCATGCCCAGCGCGGACGTGGGGTCGATCGTGCGGACCTTGGCGCCCCTGGGCGGGGCGAAGTCGAAGTTCGAGGCCGCCGGGCGGGCGTAGCTGAGCTGGGTGAAGCCAAAGGTCAGCGCAGCGGTGGTGGAGCCCCGCGGGACCACTTGCACCCGCAGCGGCGCTCCGGTGGAGGAGTCCACTGCGATGACCACCTGGCCGATAAGGCTCTGGGCCGCCTTGGGGGACAGGACCAGCTCGTACACCGGCCGCCCCGCCACGTAGGCAGTGTCGGCGACCTTCACCGCAGTCGTGGGGCCGACGTGCGCCAGGAACTGCTTGGCCAGCTGCGCTGGTGTCGTTGGCAACCCAGGTTGAGGGTGGGCGGACGGCGTGGGCGGAAGGGCGACCTTGGTGGCCGAGTAAGGGCCGCTCTTCCAGATCCACAGCGTGCTCCCGTCGAGGATGTAGTCCGATTCGTCGCTGCCGTTGGGGATCGCCACTCGGATCTTGGCCGGGCCCCCGTACCAGATCTGGGCGGTGTGGGCCCCGTCGAGGAACGAGGTCAGGCTGTTGCCCTCCCCGCCGGTGATGCTCGACAGGTCGGGGATTCCCAGGTTGGCAGTGAGGCGGAGCTTGCCCGACAGGGTGGAGACGTGGGTAGAGAGCGCCTTGGCTACCAGGGCCTGAGGGGTGATCGGCCGGAGCGCCGGCTTGCCCGTCGCCGAGGCGGCCTGGGGGACCACGACGGCCGCAGCGATCAGGAGCCCGGCAAGCACCGGCGGGACCACCCAACGCCGCCTGCCCAAGAAGGGCTTGGCAGGGCCGACGGAGACGGGCTCGGGTGTCATCTCCTCAGGATACAAGCGAGCCCGCGCCGGCGGGGGCCGGCTCCAGCGCCAGCTCCAGCACCTCGGCCACGTCGTCCACCAAGTGGAAGGTCATGGCCTCCCGCACCACCTCCGGCACGTCGTCCAAGTCGGGGCCGTTGCCTGCGGGGAGGACCACCTGGTGCATGCCCACCCGGTGGGCCGCCAGGACCTTCTGCTTGACGCCGCCGATGGGCAGCACCCGGCCCTGGAGGCTCACCTCGCCGGTCATTGCCAGGTCCTGGCGGACCGGCCTGCCACTGAGCAGGCTGGCCAGGGCGGTCACCATGGTGATGCCCGCCGACGGGCCGTCCTTGGGCACCGCGCCCGCAGGCACGTGGAGGTGGAACTGGCCCCCCATCGAGGCAGGATCCACTCCCCAGTCGGACGAGTGCGAGCGCACCCAGGAGAGGGCGATGCTCGCCGACTCCTTCATCACGTCGCCGAGCTGGCCGGTGAGGGTGAGGCCTCCGGAAGGCCCTGTCGACCCCGGAGCCGCGGGCACGACAGCCGCCTCGATTGCCATGACGTCACCGCCGGCGCCGGTCACTGCCAGGCCGGTGGCCACGCCGGGGAGCCCGGCGCGGACCGACATCTCCCCCTTGAAGCGAGGGTGGCCCAGGTAGGTGACCACGTCGGAGGCATCCACACGCACTGTCGGAGTGGCCTCCGTGACACCGCTCGCCACCTTGCGGAGCACCTTGGACAGGCCCCTCTCCAGGTTGCGGACACCAGCCTCACGGGTGTGGTCCGCGATTATCGCCCTGATGGCGGCCTCGGTCACCTCGACCTCGTCGGGACGCAGCCCGGCGGCCTCGCGCACCCGGGGCAGGAGGTGCTGGCTGGCGATTGCCACCTTCTCCTCCTCGGTGTAGCCGTCGAGGTGGATCAGCTCCATGCGGTCCAGCAGGGGGCCGGGGATGGTGTCGACGACGTTGGCCGTGCCGATGAACAGCACGTCGGAGAGGTCCAGGTCGATCTCCAGGTAGTGGTCCTTGAAGGTGTGGTTCTGTGCCGGGTCGAGCACCTCCAGCAGGGCAGAGGACGGGTCCCCCCTCCAGTCGGCCCCCACCTTGTCCACCTCGTCCAGCATGATGACCGGGTTCATGGTCTTGGCCTCGCGGATCGCCCTGACTATGCGCCCGGGCATGGCGCCCACGTAGGTGCGGCGGTGGCCCCGGATCTCGGCCTCGTCGCGGATGCCGCCGAGCGAGACCCGGGCGAAGCTGCGCCCGAGGGCGCGGGCAACCGACTCGCCGAGCGAGGTCTTGCCGACTCCGGGGGGGCCCACCAGGACCAGGATGGCCCCCGAGCCCCGCCCCGAGGCCGGCGGGAGGCCGCGCGAGACCCGGAGCTGACGCACGGCCAGGTACTCGACTATGCGGTCCTTGACGTCGTCAAGCCCCTGGTGGTCGGCGTCGAGGACACCCCTGGCCTCGGTGGCATCCAGCACGTCGGGGGACGTGGTCCCCCAGGGCAGGTCCAGGACGGTGTCCAGCCACGTGCGGACCCAGCCCTGCTCCGGGCTGGCGTCGCTCATCCGCTCCAGCCGGTCTACCTCACGCACGGCAGCGGCGCGGGCGTCGTCGGAGAGTGCCGCCTCGGCGATGCGCCGGCGGTATCCCTCTATCTCGTCCTCGCCGCCGTCGGAGGAGCCGAGCTCCTTGCGGATGGCGGCCATCTGCTGGCGCAGGATGAACTCGCGCTGCGTGCGCTCCATGCTCTCGGAGACCTCGGTGCGGATGTGCTCGCGCAGCGTCAGCTCCCCGAGCGTCTCGCGGGCCCGGCTCAGAGCGAGGCGCAGCCTGGGCTCCACCTCGACGGTCTCCAGGATCTCGAGCCGCTGCTCGACGCTCAGGTCAGGCAGGTAGGCCACGGTGTCGGCCAGGGCCCCTGGGTCGGTGACAGCCCTGAGGGCCTGCGCCAGCGGGTGCGCCCCCCTGGTCTCCAGGATGGACCCGATCACCGCCCGGTACTCACGGGCCAGGTCGGCCACCTCGGGCGTGTCGAGGCCGTCGGCGTCGGGCACGACCTCCTCCACCTCCACCCAGGCTGCACGCCCGGGCCCGGCGACGCCCCTGCCGATGACGACACGGGACAGGGCTCGCACCCCGACCGCGTGGCCGCCTCCGGGAAGGCTGGCCAGCTGCTCGACCGCGGCCAACGTGCCCACCTTGGCGTAGCGCGGCCCGATCCGGGGTACAAGCACGACACGGCCATCCGCAGCCTTGGCCGCCTCGAAAGCATCATTGGCCTCTTGGTCCTCTAGGGACATGGTCAGCACCATGCCCGGGAGGACCACCCCACCAGGGAGGGGGAGCAGCGGTAGTGTGAGTATCTCGACCTTAGGCATATGGCACCTCGAAATCTTGAGTAGACACCACTCACAACCTATGATGTGGGAAGCTTGTTCCCGGCCAGATCGGGGCCAGGATGCAACCAACCGGCCTCCCCGGGGGTCAGAACCACAAGGCTGTTGGAAGAAACCGGAAGAAACCGCTGGCGCACTGCGTTATTTGGTGAGACCATCTACTATGCATCGGGCCAATGGGCATCGGGCCAATGGGCATCGGGCCATCTGGGTATCGGGCCATCTGGGCATCGGGCAGCGGACATGGGTACACAAGGAGGAGTGATCAGTAAGGTGAGCAAGACGCAGGTGGCCGACCGACCGGGCCGGGCCGCAGGGGACTCGGGCGCGGGTGACCGCAGCGGGGTCGGCGTCAACGTCGACACGGTGCGTCTGTTCCTCGACGACCTAGCCCAGCACCCACTGCTGACTCCTGACGAGCAGGTAGCGCTGGCGAAGCGCGTCCAGGCTGGTGACGAGGAGGCCAAGCGGGCCATGATCGCCGCCAACCTGCGCCTGGTGGTCCACTGGGCCCGCCGTTACCAGGACCGCGGCGTCGACTTCCCCGACTTGATCCAGGAGGGCACCTTCGGCCTCATCCGGGCTGTGGAGAAGTTCGACTGGCGCCGGGGCTTCCGCTTCTCCACGTACGCCACATGGTGGGTGCGCCAGGCGCTCCAGCGCGCGGTCCACAACCACGGCCAGACGATCAGGGTCCCGATGGAGGCCGCCGAGAGGGCGCGCCGCATCGACGTGGCGGCCCGAGAGCTGGCCGCCGAGCTGGGCAGGCCCCCGACCGACGAGGAGCTGGTGGCAACCGCCGGCGTGTCCTACGCGCAGCTCGACGACGCCCGCCAGGCTGCGCGTGTGGTGGCCAGCCTCGACCAGCCTGTCGGCCCTGACGCCGAGACCAGCCTCGGCGAGCTGGTCGAAGCGCCGGCCACCAGCGTGGAGGACGAGGTGGGCGCATCCCTCGCTCTCGAGCGCCTGCACGAGGCGGTCGACTCCCTGGAGCCGATGGAGCGAGCAGTCATCCGCCTGCGCTTCGGCCTGGACAGCGGCGAGCCAGCCTCACTGGAGGCCACTGCCAAGGCGCTGGGCATAGGCCCCCGCCGGGCCCGCCAGGTGGAGGCCACCGCTCTGGCCCGCCTTTCTGACGCACCAGGCCTGGAGGCCCCCGCGGCCTGACAGGCCGGGTAGGCAACCCTTAGGATCGACCTCGATGGTTGGCTCTGCAGCGCGGTCCTTCGGCGCCAATGCCTGGCTGGTCGACGACATGTACGAGGCCTTCCTGGCCGACCCCACCTCGGTCAGCCAGAGCTGGAGGGAGTTCTTCGCCGACTACCGGCCGCCGGCCGCCGGGCTGCCTAGCTCACCCGGGGCGAGTGGGCAGGGAGGGCGAGGGACCACAGGGCAAGATTCCTCCAAAGGGGTGAAACCGCTGCGGGGGGCGGCGGCGCGCGTGGCGACGAACATGGAGGCCAGCCTGGCCGTTCCCACCGCAACCAGCGTGCGGGCGGTCCCGGCCAAGCTGGTAGAGGTCAACCGGGCGATGCTCAACGACCACCAGGCTCGGGTGGCCGGGCGAAAGGTCAGCTATACCCACCTGATCGGCTGGGCGGCGGTGCAGGCGGTGCGCGCGGTGCCGGCGATGAACCGCTCGTTTGCCCCTGGGCCGAGCGTCGTGCAGCCAGAGCACGTGGGCCTCGGGCTGGCTGTGGACCACGTGCGCCCCGACGGGTCGCGCACCTTGGTCGTGCCGTGCCTTCGAGACGCCGACACCCTGGACTTCAAGGGCTTCGTCGGGGCCTACGAGGAGCTGGTGCGCAAGGTGCGGTCGAACCGCCTGAGCCCCGACGACTTCGCCGGCACCACCGTGACCCTCACCAACCCCGGGACCCTGGGCACTGCGAGCTCGGTGCCACGGGTGATGGCGGGCCAGGGGCTGATCGTGGGCGTGGGGGCGATCGGCTACCCCGCCGAGTACGAGGCGGCGGACCGGGGCTGGCTGGCGGAGATGGGGGTAAGCCAGGTGGTGACGATCACCTCGACCTACGACCACCGGGTGATCCAGGGGGCGGAGTCGGGGGAGTTCCTGGGTCGGGTGCACGACCTGTTGCTGGGCGCCGACGGCTTCTACCACGAGATCTTCGGGGCGATGGAGGTCCCCTACGAGCCGGTGCGATGGCTGGCGGACATCAACCCTGCGCCGGCGCACGAGCGCTCCCGGTCGATCAAGCAGATCCACGTCGGCAAGCTGGTCAACATGTACCGGGTCCGGGGGCACCTGATCGCGGACCTGGACCCTCTGGCATCGCTGCCCCCCCGGATGCACCCCGAGCTGGACCCCGCCACTTACGGGCTGACCCTGTGGGACCTGGACCGGCGCTTCCTCGGAGACGGGCTCGGGGGCCACGAGGAGGCGACGCTGGGCGACATGCTGGGCATCCTGCGCGACGCCTACTGCGCCACCGTGGGCATCGAGTACATGCACATCTCCGAGCCCGACCAGAAGCGCTGGATCCAAGAGCACGTGGAGGGAGTGGCGACTGCTGCCTCGCCCGAGGAGAAGCGCCACATCCTGGGCCGGCTGAACGCAGCCGAGGCCTTCGAGCGATTCTTGCAGGCCAAGTACGTGGGCCAGACCCGTTTCGGCCTGGAGGGCGCCGAGTCGGCGATCCCTTTGCTGGACACGGTCCTGGACGCCGCCGCGGCCGGCGGGATGGCCGAGGTTGTGGTCGGCATGGCTCACCGGGGCCGGCTGAACGTGCTGGCCAACATCGTGGGCAAGTCCTACGGCGAGATCTTCAACGAGTTCGAGGGCCACATCGACCCCCACAGCGTGCAGGGGTCGGGGGACGTCAAGTACCACCGGGGGGCCGCCGGCAAGTTCGTGGGCCCGAGCGGGGTCGGGGTGGCGGTGACCCTGGCTTCGAACCCGTCGCACCTGGAGGCGGTCGATCCGGTCGTGGAGGGGATGGTCCGGGCGAGGCAGGACCTGCTGGGCCGGGACGCCGTGCTGGCCGTGCTGGTGCACGGGGACGCGGCGTTCTCAGGCCAGGGGGTGGTGGCCGAGACGCTGAACCTCTCGGGCCTCCGGGGCTACCGGACGGGCGGGACGATCCACCTGGTCATCGACAACCAGCTCGGGTTCACCACCCTGCCAGAGGAGGGGCGCACCTCCGCCTACTCGACCGACGTGGCCAAGATGGTGCAGGCCCCCATCTTCCATGTGAACGGGGACGACCCAGAGGCCTGCGTGAGGGTGGCCCGGCTGGCTTACGGGTACCGCCAGGCCTTCCACCGGGACGTGGTGATCGACATGGTCTGCTACCGGCGCTTTGGGCACAACGAGGCGGACGAGCCGAGCTTCACCCAGCCCCAGATGTACGCGCGCATCGAGCGGCACCGCTCGGTGCGCAAGCTCTACACCGAGCGCCTGGTCAGCAGGGGGGACATAACCCTGGAGGAGGCCGAGCGGGCGTTGGAGGATTTCTCGGCCCGGTTGGGCGAGGCGCTGGAAGCCACCCGTTCCTCGGCGGCCCCCGACCCGACCAGTGTTCCGGCGCGGGTGGTCGGCTTGCCGATTCCTTCGCCTGCGACCGGGGTGGCGCTCGGCGTGCTGCGCCAGGTTGCCTCGGCGATCCACTCGGTGCCGGGGGGGTTCATGCTGCACCCCAAGCTGGAGCGCCTTGTCGGCGCCAGGGCGGAGATGTTTGCCGGGGGGGAGGTGGACTGGGCCCTGGCGGAGGCCCTGGGGCTCGGGTCCCTTCTGTTGGAGGGGACCGATGTGCGCCTGGCGGGCCAGGACACCCGGCGCGGTACCTTCAGCCAGCGCCACGCCTGCTATGTGGACTACCGCACGGGGGTGGAGCACGTCCCGCTGGGGGCGCTCGCCCCGCCGGGCGGCGGGTCGGTGGGCGGCGGGTCGGTGGGCGGCGGGTCGGTGGCCGGCGGGTCGGTGGCCGGCGGGTCGGTGGGGCGGTTCCGCATCTACGACTCGGCGCTGTCGGAGTTCGCAGCGCTCGGCTTCGAGTACGGCTACTCGGTGATGCGCCCCGATGCCCTGGTGGCGTGGGAGGCGCAGTTCGGCGACTTTGCCAACGAGGCACAGGTGGTGATCGACGAGTTCCTGGCTTCGGCGGGCGACAAATGGGACCAGGCGTGCGGGCTGGTGCTGCTGCTGCCCCACGGGTACGAGGGCCAGGGCCCGGACCACTCCTCGGCACGGATGGAGCGCTTCTTGGCCCTGGCCGCGGGAGACAACCTGAGGGTGGTCAACCCAACCACAGCTGCCCAGCACTTCCACGTGCTCAGGGCTCAGGTGCACCGGCTCGACGGCCCGGTCCCGCTGGTCGTGTTCACCCCCAAGTCGCTGCTCCGGTCGCGCTCGGCCCGCTCGACGGTGGGGGAGTTGGTCGAGGGGCGTTTCTGCGAGGTGCTGGGCGACCCCGCGCCCGTCAGGGCGGCTTCGGGGGCGGGCCGGGTGGTGCTCTGCAGTGGGAAAGTGGCCTACGAGGCGATGGCCAGGCGGGACGAGCTGGGAGCGCCAGTGGCGGTGGTCCGCGTCGAGCAGCTGCAGCCGTGGCCCGAGGAGCAGCTGGCGGCGGTGCTGGCTCGATACGACGGCGCTGCCGAGGTGGTCTGGCTCCAGGAGGAGCCAGAGAACATGGGCGCCTGGGGGTTCGTCGAGGGTCGGCTGCGGGCCCTGGTCAGGTCGATGCCCGGCTGTGGCCTGGCCCACGTTGCCCGCGCCGCCTCGGGCAGCCCGGCCACCGGCAGCACGGGGGTTCACCGGCTGGAGGCCGAGGACCTCATGTACCGGGCCTTCGCGCCCTTGGAGCGCTGAGCCGGCCTGACGAGCAATAGTGGCCGCGTCTCAGGCGGCGGTGCGGCCGAGGCCCCCATCAAGAGAGCCCTGGCGGCAGCGTTCGGTCGCCTGCGCCATGATCGGGCTGGGGCCGATCAACGCCCGTGCTGCGCTGAGCAGGGCCCAGGTGGTGGGGCGCACGATGTCACCCATGGGCGCACGCACCAACCCGTGCATCTCCCGGGCCCAGTCAGGCAGCGTGTCAACGGCCGCTTGGGAGATGATCGCCGAGACCACCCTGGTCAGGGGGTCCGGCCCCCACGCCGAGCACAGGAACTCCATGGCTTCGTGCGCCTGGGTTCCCCCTATCAACTGGGGCCTCACCGCCTCCAGGTAGGCCTCCACCTCGACTGCGCTGGCCGGTACCTCGGTGGCCCCGAGGCGCTCGGCAACCACCACGTTCTCGGCCAGGTAGCGGTCGATGTCCCTGCCCCGGATGGGAGAGGGGTGGTAGCGGGTGTGCGCCCGGAGGAAGCTGTGCACCTCGGCCACGTGGATCCAGCGCAGCAGGTCGGGGTCGGAGGCGTCATATGGCCGTCCGTCGGGGGCGGTGCCCACGACCCGGCGGTGGACCGCCTTGACGATGCCGATCATGGTCTCGGCGACGGGCGTGGAGGCATAGGTGGTGGCGGCCACGAACGACGATGTGCGCGCCAGCCGGCGGAGCGGGTCCTCGCGGTAGTCGGAGTGCTCCAGGACACCGGCGAGGGCCAGGGGGTGCAGCGCCTGGAGCATCAGGGCGCTGACCCCGCCGACGAACATCGACAGGTCCTCGTGCACCTTCCACGTGACGCTGTCGGGGCCAAAGAGCCCGGGGTCACCCGGAGGGTCGTGGTACTGCTCCTCGGCGAAGCGCTCGCTGCCCACCAGCTTGGCCAGCTGGCGTGCGGCGGCCTGCTGGAAGGGTCCGAGCAGCGGCGAGGGCATCAGCGCTGGACTTTACCCTGTGACGCCGGGCCGTCAGGTAGTGTGGGGGGCGTGGTAGGAATCGCAGAGAGACGCCATGTTGCCTCGGGCTCGCCCTTCGAGGCGACGATCGGCTTCAGCCGGGCGGTACGGGTGGGGGACCGGGTGCTGGTGTCGGGGACAGCCCCGGTGTGGGCCGACGGCTCGTGCCCGCAGGACCCGGGAGAGCAGGCTCGCCGCTGTTTCGAGATCATCGCAGCTGCCTTGTTCGAAGCCGGCGCCGGGTTGGGCGATGTGGTCAGGACGCGCATCTTCCTGACCTCGGCGGAGGACGCCACGGCCGTCGGGGCGGTCCACGGCGAGTTGCTCGGGATGGTCCGGCCGGCCGCGACCATGGTGGTGGTGGCCGGGCTGCTAGACCCCCGCTGGAAGGTGGAGATCGAGGTGGAGGCCGAAACGACCTCCTGAGGTCCCAGGGGGTCAGCGGGCGGGGCGGGTGACGACTCTGACGGCCGGCCGCGCCGAAGCGAGCCGATTGATGTCGTCTGGATCGCCTGTCACGACGATGCCACCTCCGTACGTTCAGGCGATTGGGACGGCGTGGGCGTCGACGATCTCGGAGGTGGTAGCTCCTGCGCCGTTGAGGACCAAGCCGACCCGGCGAGCCAGCGCGAAATCAGTCGGGACCACTCGCACCGCAGGCCGCGCTCGAGTTGGGCCCTCTCAACGGGCGCCGATTACCTCGACTCGGGCACCAACAGCCTGGTAGGCGGGCAGGGCACGGCGGTCCATGGTGACCAGGGTCTCCCCGGTGTGGCATGCAACGCTCCCGATGAGGGCGTCATAAGCGGCGCCACCGACCAACCCGGCCCGGGAAAGAGTCGCCAGTAGCTCGAAGCAGTGATCAGCGGGAAGGCTCACCGGCTCGTCAGGAAAGTTGTGGGCCAGCATGGCCACCACGTCCTGGCCCGGCACACGGTGGGAGCCGGGGAGCCGGGTGATAACCGCGTAGGTCTCCAGTGCCACGTGAGAGGCCAGCCGCCGGCAGCCGCCCGCTGCCTCGAGGGCGACCTGATGGTATTCATGCCAACTCAGCAAGGCGGGGACGGTGACGCTCGTGTCCAGCAGGGTCACGGGCGTACCTGCTCCAACACGTCCCTCACCTGGTCCTGGGTGAGCGGGCACGACACCGGCTCCTTGGGGACGGCCACTAGGAGGCCCCCCCTCAACTCCAGGGCCGCCGGAGTGGTCGCCACCTCGATCTCGATCCGCCCGTCCCGGGCTGTGATGACCACCCTCTCCCCCGGGCTCAGACCCATTGCCTGTCGCACCACCTTGGGGATAACCACTCGCCCTCCGGAATCAATGGTAGTGATCATGGTGGTATCCTACCATTGAAACATGAGTCGCCTCCACGCTGCCGGGGGAGGTCGCGGCCCCCCGACCCGCCGGGTCTCCGTGAAGCGCGGCCACCTCCTGACCCGCCGGGCCGTCGGTGGTCCACCGCCTCGAGACGCTGCGACCAGGTGACCGGGTGGTGGTGATGGAATCCGGAAGGGTCATCGCCGACGGCACGGGCGACGAGCTACGAAGCTGGCGGCAAGCCTTGTAGCCGTGAGCTCGGCCTGGCTCGTGCGTCAACCCGCCTCCTGGTCGTGAGCCGCCAGGTCCAGGAATAGGGCTATACGCGCCGCAAGCTCCGCGGCCACTTGCACATAGGCCGGGTAGCTCGCCCGGTCGGAGCGCGCCGGCTCGGCGGGGTTGGCGATGCTCCAGTGCAGGTGTCGCGCCGGGCCACCGAGCTCAGGGCCACCGAACTCCGGGCAAACCTCCCGGACCCGGTCGCAGAGGGTGACCACATAGTCTAATTGCTGGCCGGCGTACTCGTCGAGGTGCTTGGCCCGCCGCCCGGCGAGGTCGAGGCCGTAGCTCCGCATGACCTCCACTGTGTTGGGGTGCAGGCGGGTGGGCTGGCTGCCGGCGCTGTGGGCCTCGACCTGGCCTCCGCTGAGCTGGTCGGTGAGCGCCTCGGCCATCTGGGAGCGGGAGCTGTTCCCGGTGCAGACGAAGAGGACTCGACCCGACGCCCGCCCGGCCCCGGGGGCTGGGGGGGTTGGCTCGAGTCGCACGCCAGGGTGCAGCGCGCTGGCCGTGCCGGCGAGGAGGTCTCCGCAGCGGGCGAGGTGGGCACGGTAGTAGAGCTCCCGGCCGTCCGCGGCGCTGCGCCGGTGGCCCTCGGGATCATGGCAGTGGCCTTCGCATACAGCATGGGGGCGCACTACACCGGCGCCTGCATGGGCATGCCCCACGCGCTGGGGGCGGTGAGCGCCAGGCGCGCCCTGTGGCTGATGGCGCCCCTCGCCCTGCTCGGAGCCGCCTTCGCCAGCCACGCGGTGGAGCACACGGTGGGCTTCACCCTGACCATGCTGCCGCTCGGGGCCGGTGCCGAGATTGTGGTGCTGGCGGTGGCCTTCGGGCTGACGATCGCCTTCACCCAGCTCCGGGTCCCCACCTCGACCATCCAGATACTGGTGCTGAGCCTTGCCGGGGTGGCCCTCGGCACCGGCGACGGCGTGCGCTGGGCCCGGATCGGGCTACTGGCCA
Source organism: Acidimicrobiales bacterium (assembly GCA_050744085.1). GTDB lineage: Bacteria > Actinomycetota > Acidimicrobiia > Acidimicrobiales > JAJPHD01 > JAVKSL01. Next base: position 23,941 of record JBOGGU010000125.1, on the reverse strand, counting down.
TCGTCTGGGTGGCCGCGCCGGTGACGGCCGCGGCCCTCGGCTTTGTCCTCACCCGGGCGCTGGGGGCGCTCGCCCCGGCCCGGCGAGGGGAGACGGGGCGAGAGCGGGGCACGGAGGTGGGGGCGCAGGGAGGCATATTCCTAGCGGTCGGGTTGGTAGCGGTCGGGATGGCCGCGTCGTTCACCATGGGCGCCAACGACGTGGCCAACGCCACCGGGTCGCTGGTCGGAACCGGGACCCTGAACGCGCTGGCGGCCGGGACGCTGGGGGGCGCCGGCCTGGCCGTCGGGGCCCTCACGTGGGGCCGGCCGCTCCTCCAGCAGGTGGCGTTCGAGATCGTGGAGCTGGATCGGGCCATGGCCACCGCCGCCCAGCTGGTGCAAGCGGCCGTGGTGGCGGTGGCGGTCGGCTTCGGGCTGTTCACCTCCCTCAACCAGGCCCTGGTGGGGGCGATGGCCGGCGCCGGAGCCGCCCGCGGGCGCCACACCGTGCGAGTCGAGACGCTCAAAGGCATCGTGCGCGGCTGGGTGATCGGCCCTGGCGCCGGGATCGCCCTTGGCTACGTGATCGCCCGGGTGGTCACCGCTATCAGCGCCCATGCCCTGACCGGCTGAGCGCGGCTGGGCTCACGTGCGCTTGTAAAGTTGAGCACCTGGGTCAGGGCCTGGGCCCGGCTGTGGCGTCCCCTGGCCCCGTGCGAGCAGGACGGTTCGGTGCTGCCGGCCCGGTCGTGACGGTGAGCCGGCCTGTAGGCGGGATTCTGTAGGCCCGGCCGGCCCCGAGGGGCCGGACGAGCCCGGTGGCCATCCATCTATGCGGCCTACCTGGGGATATCGGGCGGGCAGCCCATCCCACGCTTGGCCTTGCTCCGGGTGGGGTTTGCCTAGCCGGCCGGGTTGCCCCGGTCGCTGGTGCGCTCTTGCCGCACCGTTTCACCCTTGCCTGTGCGAGCCGCCCCTCCCGGGGGAGCGGCGCCCGCCATCGGCGGTCTGTTCTCTGTGGCACTTTCCTGCGGGTCACCCCGACTGGCCGTTAGCCAGCACCCTGCCCTTTGGAGTCCCGACCTTCCTCGACCCGACGCCGACGTGTCGGCCCGAGCCGCGACCACCCGGCCGGCTCACCGTCGTCGGCCACGTTAGCCGGTGCGCCCCGAGGCCCCGAAGAGCGAACTTGGCAAGATTATTGACCCCGAGCGTCATCCATCCTGCCAGGTTCGCCCGGGGACCGCGTGTGGTGATCGATGTCACGCGGTCGTGGCAAGCTAAGGCAATGACCACGGACACGATGGAGGCTGTCGCGGGACGCCTGGCGGCGCTGCTTGATGGCGGGGGCGAACGCCTCGGTGGTGAGGGCCACGGGGGCTTGGTCGCCGAGCCGGTCGTGGCGCTGGCGGCCCTCGAGCGCGGCACGGCACCGGCGGAGGTGTGGGCGATAGATGGAGGGCAGGCCACGGTGGCCGATGCCCGCTGCGTGGCCGTCGTGGTGGTGAGGACGGCACGGGCACGATGGCGGCTGGGTGCTTGCGTAGCCGAGGAGGTGGGGCCGCTCCGGACCCACCTCCTCGGGGGGGACGAGCGCCGGTCGACACTGGCCCGACTCGCCGGTATCGGGTTGGACCTGCCGGCCGACACGGTCGTCGACGCCAACCTGCTCCGTGATGTGGCCGAGTGGGAGGCGCTGGCGGCCACGGTGGCCGACGCCGAACCCGGGGCGCTGGTGATCGTGGACGGGGACCTCCGGCCCGACTGGCGGATACCTGGCGCGTGGGCCGCTCGGATCCTCGATCGTGCGGCTGCGCGGGGTGTGGTCGTCGTGGCGGTGACCAAGCACTCGGGCCTGGCCAGGGGTGGGGCGCCCCTGGTGGCCGCCCTGGAAGCCGAGGCCGAGGCCGATCCGAACCTCGGGCCACGGGCCAGGTGGTGGGCGGCGGTCGCGCACACCGCGCCGGGCGTGGAGCCGGCGCTGCGTGTGGCCGTGGCCAGGCTGGACCCCTCGGCTCGCTTCGCCTTCCGGGTGGACCTCCCCTCGGGGGGCTCTGCCCCCCGAGTCCCCCCCGAGACCAACCCCGACCTCCCCTCGGGGGGCGGGCCGGTCGACGCTGTCCTCGGTGCGCTGGCGGCGGTGTCCGACGACGCGGCCTTCCCTGGCTACCCTTACCCCCTGTCGGTGGTCGACGGGCTGGCTGCCTGTCCGGGCTGGGTTCGCGACGACGCGAGGCTTGCCCTCGACGAGCACCTCGATCGAGTGGGAGTGGGTCTTGTGCGCAGGGAGCGATATTTCGCAGACAGGCATCGGCTCATGGAGCGGGCGTGAGCGCGGAGCTGGCCCCGAGGGGTCGCCTTTACGGCAAGAACGTGCTGGAGGCGGTGTTCCGGGCCGCCCCCGACGAGGATCTGTTCCTTGGCGAGCTGCTGGTGGGGGTGGACGAGGTCACCGGGCGGCGGTATCTGTTCCGGGTGGTCGACGTGACCTATGGTTCGGAGCACCGCGAGCCGGGCTGGGCCGAGAGGGTGGCGGGGACCATGCTCGCCGACGACGCCCTGGGCGAGAGCGGCGCTCATCCCCTCCACGACGCCGGGCGGCGGACCTACCGGGTCGCCGAGTGCCGCTGCCTGGGGTATGTGTCCCCTGACGGGTTGTCCTTTCGCAAGCCCAAGAGCCTTCCCACCCAGTTCTCCCGGGTCTGCTCGCCCGAGCCCGCCGACCTGGTGTTCCTGGCCAGCCGGATGGGCGACTTGCACGTGGGCAACCTGCGCAGCGGGGAGGCCGAGGTGGACGTGGGGGTCGGCATCCCCGGGGAGTCCCTGGCCACCCACGTGGGCATCTTCGCCACGACCGGCATGGGCAAGTCCAACCTGATGCAGGTGCTGGCCGGGGCAGTCATGGGCCGCCAGGGCCGCTACTCCCTACTGCTGATCGACCCCCACGGCGAGTACCGCAAGGCGCTCGCTCGGCACCCCTGGGCGGGCGAGAGGCTGCGGACCTACGCGGCCCGGCCGCTGTCCGGAACGTCCAGCTTGCGGGTGAGCCTGGGGGAGCTGTCGATCGACGACCTGCGCACCGCGCACGACTGGAGCCGCCCACAGGAGGAGGCCCTGTTCGAGCTGGAGCGCCACTACCGGGTCGAGAGCCTTGCTTGGCTGGCTGAGCTGGCCCGGGTGGACGATCTGCCGGGATTCCGGGACGTCGAGCTCTCCGGCCGGGTGGCGCTCAGCACCCTCCAGGTGATCCAGCGCCGGGCGCGGCGAATCGTCGGCTTGGCGTGCATTGCCACAGACCCTGGCGTGTCTGTGGGCGCCGCGGTGCTGTCCGACCTGCGCGACGGGCGGGTGGTGCTGGTGGACGTCAGCGGGCTGGGCTCGACCGAGGAGGTGCTGGTGGCCTCCTTCCTGACCCGGCGGGTGATGGAGGAGTGGTCCGGGGCGTACCTCGACACCCCGGAGCTGCATGACCGCCTGCCGGTGGTGGCGGTGGTCCTGGAGGAGGCCCAGCGGGTGCTGTCGGGGAACAAGGACCGCGAGTCCAACGTCTTCCCCCGCCTGGCGAGGGAAGGGCGCAAGTTCAAGGTGGGACTGTGTGCCATCACCCAGCAGCCCAAGCTGCTGGACGCGGAGCTGTTGAGCCAGCTCAACACGTTCTTCATCCTGGGCCTCGCCGACGAGAAGGACCGCTCGATATTGCGCGGGTCCTCCAAGCAGGACCTTTCTGCCCTCGGCCCGGAGATCCAGACCCTCATGCCCGGGGAGTGCCTGCTGGTCAACCTGGCCGCGCCGTTCGCCGTGCCGGCAAAGGTCGACCTGTACGACGCCCACGTCGCGTCGGTGGCCCCGCCGCCGCCGGCTCGCCCCACTGCGCCGCCCAACGTGGCCGCGCTGGTGGACTGAGGCCGGTGCTGATCGCCGCCCGCCGGGCTGCTGCGGCCGCCGCCGCCAGAGCCGGAGCCGACGCCGCCAGAGCCGGTGCCTCCGCCGCCGACGCCGCCAGAGCCGGAGCCTCCGCCGCCGACGCCGCCAGAGCCGGAGCCCCCCCGTGCTGATCGCCGCCATCGGGGATGCCCACCTCGGGCGCTCGTACCTCCCGGTCACCACACCGGAGGGGCTGAACCAGCGCGAGCGCGACTTCGAGGTGTCGTTCGAGGCGGCGGTGGAGCTGGCGCTGGCGCAGCGGCCTGAGCTGGTGATCTGGCTCGGCGACATCTTCGACCACCCCCGACCTACCTACCACACGTTCCGGATCGTGCAGAGGGCCCTGGCTCGCATCCGGGACCACGGCGTGCCGGCGGTGCTGATCTCCGGCAACCACGACACGCCCCGACTCGCCGGGACTGGCAGCCCGTACTCGCCACTGGCCGATGCCTTCGGGGGGTTCCACTTTGCCCACCGAATGTCCTACGAGCGCATCGAGCTGCCAGGCCTGGTGATCCACGCGGTCCCCCAGATGATGACAGTGGAGGCGACCCTCGAAGCGCTGGCGCGAGCCGACCGCGAACGCAGTGTCGACCGGGTCAACCTGCTGCTCACCCATCCCCGCCTGCCCCAGGTCCAACCCAAGCACTCCGACATCAACGAGATCGAGGTGGACGCCGGCGAGCTCCTGGCCGACTTGGTCTTGCTGGGCCACTACCACGTGCACACGACGGTGAGGCCGGGGATGTGGTACGCCGGGTCCACCGACTCGTTCACCTACGCCGACGAGCCAGAGGCGGCGAAAGGGATCGTGACCCTCGATACCGATTCGGGGGTGTGCCGCCACCTGGCCTTGGAAGGCCAGCGCCCCCTGCTCACCCTGGAGTCGGTGGCCGCTATCGGGATGGGGCCAGCCGAGCTGTCGGAGGCGGTGCTGAGCCGGGTGGCTGGCGTGCCGGCGGGGGCAGTGGCGCGGCTCTACCTGGAGGGGGTTGACCCGGAGGCTTACAAGCTGCTGGACATGGACACGGTGAGGGAGGCGCACCGGGAGGCGCTCCACGTCCGGCTGATCCCCGAGATGTTGGGGGTGGGTGAGCAGGTGGAGCTCCCGGCGCTGGACTCGCTGCCGTCACGCTGGGCGCGCTACGTGTCTGGGCAGGACCTCACCGGGTTCGACCGGGAACGGGTGGACAAGCTGGGGCGGGACTACCTCGACCGGGCGGTGGAGCACTCAGGGTGAGTGGCTTCGAGCGGTGAGGATTACCCGACTCTACCTGCGCAACTACCGGGTCTACGAGGAGCCCCTGGAGCTGGAGATCCCGCCCGGGCTGGTGGGCATCTACGGGGTGAACGGGGCGGGCAAGTCGGTGCTGCTGGAGGCGATCCTGTTCACTCTATGGGGAGTCGCTCGCACCAACAAGGACGAGGTGCGCACCGCTGGCATCCTCGCCGACTGTGTGACTGAGGTTGAGTTCGAGCACGAGGGAACGCTATACCTCGTTCGTCGGACCCTCTCAGGGGCAGCCTCGACGGCCCGTGCCGAGGCCCATGCCAATGGGTCACAGGTCTCTGAGGGGGTCAAGGACACTGCGCGCTACGTCCACTCGGTGTTGGGCCTGGACGACGGGGCCTTCCGGGCCTCGGTGTTCGCCGAGCAAAAGCAGCTCGCGGCTTTCTCGGTCCGCTCCCCCGCAGAGCGTCGCAAGCTGGTGCTGGGCCTTCTCGGCATCACCCCCCTCGATGCAGCGCGGGACCAAGCGCGCAAGGACACCCGTGACGCTCGGGCGCGACTCGATCAGGTTCGTGCCGTCTTGGCGGACGTGGGTCAGCTCGAAGAGGAGCTGGCGGGTGAGCGCGAGGCGGCAACCTGTGTCGAGGCCGAAGCCGGCGCCGCGTCCGCCCTGGCCGAGGTGCGGGCCGAAGAGGTGGCGAAGCTTCAGGCTGAGCACAACCGCTTGGATCGGCTGGGGCGGAGCTACGATTCCCTGCTGGCCGACGGTAGGGCCCGCCGGGGGGAGCGCGACGATCTGGCGCACCGGGTCGAGAGGTTGCAGGACGAGGCCTGTGGGCTCGCTGAAGCCGGGAAGCGGCTGGTTGGCCTGGAGGACAGGGCGTCTGGGCTCCGGCGCCTGATGGGTCTGCTGTTCCTCGTCGACGTGGTGGTCAGTGCGCTTGACGACTACCGGCGGGCGGTCGCCAAGGTCCCAGCCGAACCTCCCGCGCTCGATGGGGACGCGGTCCGCCAGGCTGTGGAGAGCGACCAGAGCGCCCGGGCAGGCTTGGCGGCGCTGGAGGGCCGCCAGGCGTCGGCGGTTGCGGACCGGGAGCGGGCGGCCCTGGCGCTGAGCAGGGCGGGGGAGCTTTCGGGGGAGGAGGACTGCCCCCTGTGCGGCCAGCCGCTCGGGACTGCGTTCGAGGCGGTCCAGGCCCATCGGCGGGCGGAGCTGGAGTCGGCCGAGGCGGCCCTTGGTGGCCTGCGTGCCGGGGTGGCAGCGGCATCCCTCGAAGCGACCCGGGCGTCGGGTGTGGCTCGGAAGGCCCAGGAGGCCTTCTCCTCGGCCGAGACTGAGCGGGCCGCCTGGGAGAGAGCGACGGAGCGACAGGGTGAGGCCCTGGAGCGACTTGTGGCAGCGGTCGACGCGGCGGGCCCTGCCATCGACGCGGCCGCCCCTGCCATGGACGCAGCAGCCCCTGCCATGGACGCAGCAGCCCCGGCCATCGACGCGGCCGCCCCGGCCATCGCCGCTGCGGTCGGGAAAGGGGCAGGCCGTGAGGTTGGCCGGCCAGCTGAGGGCGAGGCGTTTGTGGCTCCGCTCGCGCTCGCCGAGAGGCTGGAGGCTGGGCGCACCCAGCTGGCGGGGGAGGTCGATGACACCCGCAAGGCGGCAGACGAGGCAGGGACACTGCGTGGCCGGCTGGAGCGCAGGGCCGCGGTGGATGCCGACCTGGAGGAGTTTGGCAGACGCCTGCAGAGCCTGGATGCCGAGCTGGTCGAGTTGCGAGAGCGGGTGAAGACGCTGGACTTCCAACCTGAGGACCTGGTCGGGGCCGCGGCGGCGCTCGAAGAGGCGAGGACGGTAGCGCAGGCAGCGGCTCAGGCGGCGCACGCAGCCCAGCTGGCCCTGGCCGGGGCCAGCGCCAAGGTGGAGGCCGGCATCCGCCGGCTCTCCGATGCACGGGAGCAGCACCGCCACCTCGCCGAGTTGGGTGACCATGTGCGCCACCTCGGGCGCACCGCAGAGTTGCTGGGGGCTTTTCGCAACGTGGTGGTGGGCAGTGTGGGCCCCCGCCTTTCCGCCCAGGCGAACGAGCTGTTCGCCGAGCTCACTGACAACGAGTACGACGGCCTGGAGGTCGATCCGGAGACCTACGAGATCAAGATCAGCGACCACGGGTCTACCTATGGCATGGACCGTTTCTCTGGGTCCGAGACTGACTTGGCCAACCTGGCGCTCCGAGTGGCGATCAGCGAGCAGGTGATGCTGCTGTCTGGTGGGGCAGTGGGTCTGCTGGTCCTGGACGAGGTCTTCGGGCCCCTCGACGCCGACCGAAAGGAACGCATGCTGCTGGCCTTGGAGCGTCTCAAAGGCAGGTTCCGCCAGGTGCTCGTGGTCACCCACGACAGGGACCTCAAGGAGCAGCTCCCCAACGCCATCGAGGTGGTGAAGCTGGCTGGCCGGCGAGCCACCGCCAGGGTCTTGTAGGGCGAGTATCGTGGTTCTGGTGAGGACCCCGGGCCATCGGCGCCCCAGGCGACGTGTGGTCATGACGAGCCACACCGCCGACCTCAGCGAGGTCGCTGGCGCAGCAACCTACGTGGGAAGCGGGGAGCACAAGGGTTATCCGTCGCCAGCCGGCCCACCCCGGCTGCGCGCGGACGCCACCAAGTGCGACCCGCGCATGCACGGCGACGTGGCGCTCCTCACCGCCTGGCTCAGGGAGGCGATCTTGGCCGGTCGCGTCGGGGGGATGTGGGAAGGAGGGTTCCCGCGCTACGCCTGGGCCCGTCGGGATGGTGCCTGCCTGGAGGCACGGCTGGTCAACTCCGAATCCGGCGAGTACAAGGGTTACCGGCTGCTTGACTCCGAGGCACCCGAGGGGGTCTGATGGGAGGCCCGCTGTTCCGCTTCGAGTGGCAGGCAACCGGCGATGGGGTCAGGGCCGCCGAGCTGGCCGCCACGTGGGCACGCCTGGAGGTGTCCTGCGAAACTGGCCCACCGTTGACTGTCGTCGAGGACCTCCAGGGCGGGAGCATCAGGCGCTCGATCTATGTCTCCCTATACTCCCTGGCCGAATGGATTGCCTTCAACTGGTGGGGCCTCCTGTTCGGGTCCCGGAAAGGCCCCTGGTCCGAGCGCAACAGCGACGCTGCTTCGGACCTCACTGAATCTGGGGCGAACCGCCTGCGATCAGCTGGTGATGGGTTCCTCTGGCCAGATCTGAGCATCGAGGCCGATGGCGATGGCACCCTCCTGTCCTGGCGGGAGGACGGGATTGCCCATCCAGGGTGGCCGATAAAGTTCCTCACATCCGGCACGGCTCTGGTCGACACCAGCTGGCTTCGCGACTCCCTGGTCGAGGTGGTGGAGTCGACCCTCACCCGGCTGGACGAAGCCGGACTCGAAGCCACCACGCTACACAAGGAGTGGTCGGTGCTCCAGGGCCTGGATCCCGAGGAGGTCGAGTTCTGCCAGGCGTGTGGCCGGCTGGGCCTCGACCCCTTCGCGGACGGGCACGACTTCGCCAAGAGCATCGACGTCGCATTCCAGAAGGTGGACGGCCCCAACCGCGACGACCTGTTCGATGCGGTCAGGGCATCCGACCTGGAGCCGTGGCTGGAGTGGGTCGACACCGCTGGCTCCAGGGCCGAATCGGCCTTGGCAGAGCACCCGGCGCCGAAGTCGTGGCCGGATTGGGCCGCGCTGGGAGGCGAGCTTCAAGACGGGACGCTCGCTGGGCCCGAGCGCCCTTACCAGATGGGCTATCGACAAGCGGTTCGCACCCGTCGAGCACTTGGCAGGGCCGAGACAGACCCGATCCACCAAGAGGGCCTCCCCTTTGTCCAAGCCGGAGCGGTGCCATCCCCCAGCAGGTCCCTGCATGGCCTCGCGGTGTCATCGCCCCAGCGGGATCAGGCTTGCCTGGTGCTGGGTTCGCGACAACGGGCCGAGGGGCAGCTGTTTGCCAGCGCGCGCTGCCTGTGGAGCCTGCTCTTCGAGCCAGGCGAGCAGTGCTACCTCCTGACCGCCTCGCGGTCACGTCGCCAACAGGCCTCTCGAGCCTTCGCGGCCGAGCTGCTCGCCCCGGCCGAAGGGATCCGTGAGCTGCTTGGCGACCCGAATGTGTCGGTGCCCGATCACTTTGGGGTCTCGGAGACGGTAATCGAACGCCAGATCGAGAACCAGCTGTGGCTCAGGCGTCCCGGTGCGCGGTGACCAGGGCTGCGGCAACGAGAGCGGCGGCCGCCCACGCACAGAACAGCCCGAAGCCCGCCCATGGCCCGAAGAAGTGCGCCCGAGGCACCACCTGCCCGATCCCGGTCCCCAGGTCGGTTGGCAGGATCTTGTCGACCACGTGGGCCCACGAGCTGGGCAGGGCAAAGGCAACAGCGGGCAGGACCAGGATCAGGCCCACGAAGGCGGCGAGGGCCCCGGCTGTGTGGCGGATCAGCGCTCCGATCCCGAGGGCGAGCAGCCCCATCACTGTCAGGTACAGGCCACCGCCGAACACAGCCCGCAGGACGTCAGGAGCCGAGATGGTGGTCTGGATGGCCTGGAGGGCGAGGATGCGCTGGCCGACGAAGAACGCCACGAAAGAGCAGACCAGGCCGATCGCCAGCGCGACGCTCCCGAACACGATGGCTTTGGCGGCAAGGACTAGGTGGCGCCGGGGCGTGGCCGCGAAGGTTGCGCGGACCATCCCCGTGCCGTACTCGGAGCTGATCACGAGCACACCCAGGACGCCGAGAGCCAGTTGGGCGAAGCCGATGCCGGAGAGGCTGGTGCTGGTCGGGTCGAACATAAAGCGCTCGACGGCGGTGGCGTGGCTGTGGTTGCTCTCGACGGCAAAGCTGATCAAGGCGCCAATGCCGATGGTTGCTATGACGGTGACCAGCAGGGTCCAGAAGGTGGAGCGGACCGAGCGGAACTTGGTCCACTCCGACGTCAGGAGCCAGGTGAACCTCTGGCGTCCCTGGTCCACCTCCGTTGACGGTTCGCCAGGTCGGGTCGGTGATGCGGCCATGCTCAGGCTCCCCTGGTGGTGCGTTGGTCCGTGGCGTCGGCGGGAGCACCGGAGGGGTCGGCGGGCGCACCGGGGGCGTCGGCGGGAGCACCGGAGGCGTCGGCGGGAGCACCGGAGGGGTCGGCGGGCGCACCATCCGCGGGACTCTCCCCTTCGCCACCTTCCGGGCCGGCATGAAACTCGACGCTCTCCCTGGTCAGTTGCATGAAGGCCTCCTCCAGGGAGGCTGCCTGGGGTGACAGCTCGTGCAAGACGATGCCCTCGCGTGACGCAAGCTCTCCGACGGCGGTGATCTCCAGGCCGGTGACGGCGAGGGAGCCCTGCTCTGCGGGGTCGACGACCGCACCGCCTCTGGTGAGCAGATCCGTCATGCGGGCCACCTCCGGGGTCCGGACCCGCACGTAACCGCCCGAGCTTCGCCTCACGAACTCGGCCACGCTGGTGTCGGCGATCATCCGGCCTCGGCCGATCACGATCAGTTGCTCGGCGGTGATCGCCATCTCGCTCATCAGGTGGCTCGACACGAAGACCGTGCGGCCCTCTGCTGCCAGCGACTGGAGCAGCTGGCGGATCCAGCGGATCCCCTCTGGGTCCAGCCCGTTGCCAGGCTCGTCGAACAGCAGTGTGGGCGGGTCGCCAAGCAGAGCCGTCGCAATGCCCAGCCGCTGGCCCATGCCCATGGAGAACCCGCCGGCCCTCCGCTTGGCCACGTCACCCAGACCGACCAGCTCCAGCACTTCGGTGATCCGGCGCCGCCCGATCCCGTTGCTCTGGGCCAGGCAGAGCAGGTGGTTGTAGGCGCTGCGGCCGCCGTGGATCGCCTTGGCTTCCAGGAGGGCGCCCACCTCGAACATGGGGCGGCGGAGCTCGACGTACGGCTTGCCGTTGACGCTTGCGCCTCCCGTGTTCGGGGAGTCCAGTCCCATGACCAGGCGCATCGTGGTGGACTTGCCCGCCCCGTTCGGCCCCAAGAAGCCGGTCACGACGCCGGGCCGCACCTCGAAGGAGAGGTCGTCCACGGCCAAAGTCGTCCCGTAGCGCTTGGTCAGGTGGCTTGCCTCGATCATGCAATTCCTTCTGGGGTCTACGGGTTGCAAACCGGGGCGCAGGCCTGGTTGTGTACCGTCGGCACCTTCGCCACGCCAGCCAATGGGGTCGAGCCCCGACCCTATCCGAAAACCAATCGGAGCGTGGCCGCGGCCCGCCTCAGAACTCCAGGGCCGACAGCTCGGGAACCGTGCGCTCTGCGCGCGAGCGCGCCTCCAGCCAGCGCTCCCTGTTCGCCCGCCTCTTGGGCTCCACGACCAGCAGGGGCTCCCACCGGGCGGCTATGGCGGCCTCGTCCGCCCAGGTCCCGATGGCCATCCCTGCGAGGTAAGCCGCACCGAGGGTCGTCGCTTCCAGCACCGGGGAGACCTCGACTGGCCTTTGAGCCGCGTCCGCCAGGGCCTGCACAAAGGTCGCATTGGCGCTCATGCCACCATCGACCCGCAGAGACCCGATCGCCAGGCCGGCATCGGCCTCGGCGGCCTCGACCAGGTCGGCGCCCCGGTGCGCCACCCCCTCCAGCACCGCCCGGGTCACCTCGGCACGCCCGGTGCCCTGGGTGATCCCCACCAGTGTTCCCCTCGCCCCGAAGTCCCAGACGGGCGCGCCCATCCCGAACAGTGCCGGCACGAACCACACGTCCCCGGTGTCCCGGCACGACGCCGCCATGGCGTCGGACTCCGAAGCCGAGTCGAGGATCCCCAGGTCAGCCACCAGCCAGTCCACCGCCGCCCCAGCCGACAGCATCACCGCTTCCACCCCCCAGGTGACCCGGCCCGCCCGCTGCCACCCCACCACCGGGAACGTCCCGGCGGGCCCCCGGGTCTCGAAGCCTGGCCGCACCGGCCCCACGCAGCAATCCAGCATCCCCCCGGTCCCAAACGTGGCCTTGGCGAGCCCGATCCTGGTGCAGCCCTGGCCGACCAGCGACGCCTGCTGGTCCCCGGCGATCCCGGCAATGGGGGGGGCTCCCGGCAGTGCCGAAGCCTCGCCCAGCACACCCGAGGAGTCGACGATCTCGGGCATCACGCCCGGCGGTATGCGCAGGGCCTCCAGCAGGCGGGGCGACCAGCGGATCGGCCCGTCGTCGGTCTCCACCAGCCCGGTCACGCCTGCGTTGGTGGAGTCGGTGACGTGGAGAGAGCCTCCCGACAGCGTCCAGGCCAGCCAGGTGTCCACCGTGCCGAAGCACAGGTCCCGGCTGCGGTTGGGGTCCGCCATGTCCAGCAGGGCGGCCAGCTTGGTGGCCGAGGCGTTGGGCGCCACCCTGATGCCCTGGCCGGCAAGCGCCAGGCACATCCCGACGGTGCGCAGGTCCTGCCAGCCGATCCCCGGACCGACCGGCTCCCCGCTCGCCCGGTCCCACACGATGGTGGTCGCCCGCTGGTTGGCTATGCCGACCGCTTCCACGGGCCCGCCCGCATCGAGGGCGGCGCGGGCAACCGACAGGGCCACGGCGCCCAACCGGGCTGCGTCCAGCTCCACGAACCCCTGCATCGGCGAGGTCGGCCGGACCACCTCGCGCACGACGTGGGTGACCAACCCGTCGGTGGTCACCAAGGCAGCCCGAACCCCGCTGGTGCCAGCGTCGACCACCAAGATGCTCACCTCAGCGCCCCCCCTTTGTCTCTAGGAATCTTGCACAGTGCTCCGCAATACCAGTGCCCACTCCCGACGGCGCTCGGCCCGGAAGGGCCCCCCTTCACGGCCATGGAGGCGGTCCCCAGGGCGATGGTAGGCCCAGCTTGCCCGGATTGAGGATCCCCCTCGGGTCCAAAGCGCCCTTGAGTGCCCCAAGGACCGCGAAACCTTCCCCCAGCTCGTCGGGGAGCCAGCGACCCCGGTTCAACCCGATGCCGTGGTGGTGGCTGATGGTGGCCCCCGCGGCCAGGGTGGCCCTCATCAGTGCGTCCCAGGCTGCGGTGTAGTACGCCTCTGGCTCTGAGGGCTGGCCGGCGAAGGTGAAATACAGGCAGGCCCCGTCCGGGTAGGTGTGGGACTGGTGGGCCGACGCCAGGACGGTCCCGTCCACCGAGCGCAGCGCAGCCAGGCCCGAGTGGTAGAGCCCAGCCAGGGCCGACCAGCGTGCCGCCACCTCGACGGTGTCCACCACAAGGCCCGTTGCGCACAGCTCCCCGAGGGAAGGAACCTCGTTGCGGGTGGCCAGCCAGTGGGCGACCAGCCCCTCGTCGGCGGCCTCGCCCCCGGCAGCCAGGCACTCCTGGGACAGCACGTCCATGGTGGCAGTGGCGATCGATGCGTCTCCCTCGTCCAGGGCCACCAGGGTGACCGCCTCGGCGCTGGCGAGCGAGCGGGCAGCCTCGGCCTCGTCGTAGAGGCGCAGCACGGCAGGGGTCGCCCCACGCCGCAGGGTCAGGCGGCACGCCTCCAGCCCGTCGTCGAACGAGGCGAACCTGTACGCGGCCCGGAGCTCGCTCGGTGGCGTTGGGTGGGCCCGCAGCACTGCCCGGGTGACTACGCCGAGGGTCCCTTCGCTTCCGAGCAGGCAGCGGGTGAGGTCCGGCCCGGTTGCAGAGCGGGGCGCACGGCCGCCGGTCTCGATCACGCGGCCGTCGGCCAGCACCACCTCAAGCCCCTCGACCATGTCCTCGACCTTGCCGTATCGGGTCGAGTACTGGCCCGCCGAGCGGCACGCCACCCAGCCCCCGACGGTGGACAGCGCCATCGACTGGGGCCAGTGCCCGACGGTGAGCCCGTGGCCGACCCGAAGGGACTCCTCCAGGTCTGATCCGTTGGTACCGGTTGCCACGTCCACCAGCAGGTCGGTCGTGTTGACGCCGACGATCCCGTCGAGGCCGCACAGATCCAGCGCCACCCCGCCAAACACCGGCACTGACCCCCCGCACACCCCGCTCCGCCCGCCCATCGGGGTGACTGGGACCCTCGCCTCGTTGCACAGCGCCAGCACTGCTGCGACCTGCTCCGTGTCCGACGGCCTGGCCACGACAGCGGGTAGCGCAGGCACCTGGCCTCGCAGTGCCCAGTGAACGGCAAGCGGCCACCAGTCCCGGCCCGCCTCGGCTCGGGACGTCTCGTCGACCTCGACAGTCGAGCAAGCGCAGCGCAGGTCCTCGAGGAGGCGGTCCCCGACCTCTACGGCGGCGCTGTCCAGCCGCGCCGTTGTACGTCCGACAGGCAGGGCCACCGCCGGGGTGGGGGACCAGGTCACCGGCTCACCCCCGCGGGGTGCGACCCAAACCGTGTCAAGTTTGTATGCCATAGGGATACAAACTTGACACAGTTCGGGCTTTGCGACTTGGGAGGGCCCTCGCCCAGAGCATTCATGTCCTGGGCTTTGGCTCAGATCCTCGCCGGGCGGGCCAGGCCGGCCGCTTCGGCGTCCCTGGCAGCGGCCGCCAGCACTTGGGCTACCTGGCGTCGTGACTCGGCCTCGTCCCAGCCCAGCTCCGGGGCGACCAGCCCAGCGACGTGGGGAGCGGCGCGGACAGTAGCCAGGCGGTCCCGCTGGAGCGCATTGGTCCGGCGGGTGAGTATGTCGAGGAGCGTATGGGCCATCTCGTGGCGGGCCGCATAGACAGCCTCGGCTGCGAGGTAGCCAAGCCCCTCCACCATGGGGCGCCCCAGCTCTGGGTTGGCCCTCACCAGTGCGAGCACGGCGCGGGCCTCGCCACCGTACCTGGACACCAAGCGTTCGAGTGTCTCCGGGTCGGTGCCCAGACGGGCCGCGGCCCCCGCTTGGCGCAGCTCGGCGGTACCCGAAGAGCCCCAGAGGCGCAGCGCGGCGGTGGGGCAACGACGCAGCAGCCGGCTGAGGGCTCCTGGGCTGTGGCGCCGCACCACTACGTCGACGGTGTCCGCCGCCATCCGGCGGTAGGTGGTGAGCTTGCCACCGGTAACCGTGACCAGGCCGGCGGGTGATACCGACACCCGGTGGTGGCGTGAAAGGTCAGTCGTGCGCGCCGGCTGGGCCGTTCCGCGATCGGCCAGCAATGGGCGCAAGCCAGCCCAGACCCCGGTCACGTCGGAGGCTGAGAGTGGCTCGGCGACCGAGGCGTTCAGGGATCGGAGCAGGTACTCGATGTCGTCGGCGGTTGCCCGGGGCTCGTCCAGGGAGCCCTGGTAGTCGGTGTCGGTGGTTCCCACGTATACCTGTTCGCCCCAGGGGACGACGAAGATCGAGCGCTTGTCGCCGGGCCCTGGGAGCACGGCAGCCATGTCGCACGGGAGCCGGCTTGCCCGCACCGTGATGTGGATGCCCTTGGCAGGCCGCAGCAGGGGCGGGCGAGCACGCCCAGCAGTGTCAGCACTCAGGCCGCCGCTCCGGGTGGTGATCGGGCCGCCGCTCCGGTTGGTGCTCGGGCCGCCGCTCCGGGTGGTGATCGGGCCGCCGCTCCGGTTGGTGATCGGGCCGCCGCTCCGGTTGGTGCTCGGGCCGCCGCTCCGGTTGGTGCTCGGGCCGCCGCTCCGGTTGGTGCTCGGAGCCGTTACGGCCGCGCCGCCTGCGGATCTCGTCCTGCCGGCGCTTGCCGCTACCCGGTCCCGCCGGCCCGAAGCGGCCGGAGCCCCAGGTCGCGCTCTGGGCGCGGGCCCCCGCGCCGCACCGGGCCCCCGCGCCGCACCGGGCCCCTGCGCAGGCGTCAGCGGCTTGGCCGGCGCAAGCCATCGCTCCAAACCAGTGCGGCGAGCAAGACCGGCGAGGCCGCCCAGCCCACCCCGGCCCGGCCGGTTGGGCTTGGCCGCCAGCCCAGCTCGGGCGGCGAGGCCAGTGGCGGTTGCAACCTTGGCGGCGCCGGTCATGGCCGACAGCCCGGCCCGCCGCGCAAGGCCAGTGAAGCCGACGTCGACGAGCACACCGGCACGTGCCCCCAGCCCCTGTCGCGCCCCCAGCGCTGGCGGGCCCGGTGTTGCAGGGAGCCCCGCCGGTGCGGCGCCCTCCTCGCCTGACGCCAACGGCTCGGCTGCGGCGGCTTCGGTGCCCCCAATCAGGGCCTCAACCTGATCTGCCCACACGCCGGTGGCGTTCACCACCACCTTGGCAGCCACCTCGAAAGTGTCGGGTTCGCCCTCGGCTGCGATGCGGGCGCCGGTGATTTGCCCGAGGCCGTCGGTTACCATCTCGGTCACGGCGGCATAGGTAGCCACCGCCGCTCCGTGCTCGGCGGCGCTACGAGCCACGGCGAGCGTCAAGCGGGCGTCGTCCGTGCGGGCGTCCCAGTAGATGATCCCGGCCATCAACCTTTCGGTGCGAAGGAAGCGGAGGTGAGATGTCACCTCCTCGGCATCCGCCACGCGGTGACGCTGGCCGATGCGCCGTCCTCCCGCCAAGTCGTAGGAGCGCAGCACGCTGTCGTAGGCGTGGGTGACAGCCGCGTCCAGCTTGCCCTTGGTGCCCAGGAGCGGGATCACGAAGGCCAGAGGGGTTACCAGGTGGGGGGCATTGGTGAGCAGGCGCCGACGCTCGGCAAGGCTCTCCACCACCAAGCCCAGCTCGCCTCTCTGCAGGTAGCGAAGCCCCCCGTGGACCAGCTTGGAGGAGTGCCCAGAAGTGCCGGATCCCAGGTCTTCACGGTCGACGAGTGCGACGCGCAGGCCCCTTGCCGAGGCATCCAGGGCCACTCCGGCACCGGTGATACCTCCTCCGATCACCAAGACGTCGAAGGAGCCTGCCCGCAGCTGGCCGAGCGCGGCAGCTCGTTCGAAGGCAATCGGAGTGCTCGGCATACGAAAGGCTAATCTTAGGGGCGTGCGCCAGAGGGAGGGCCTGGCCCGACGCTTGTGGCTCTTGGCGCTGGCGCTGGCCGCACTCGCCTGCTACGGAGTGGTGGGTTACATCCTGCTGGGCTTCAGCGTTCCCAATGCGTTCTACACGACCCTGCTGGCGCTGGTGGACAACGGGTCGCCGAGCGCGGCGAGCCTCTCGGTGGCCGGCAAGGCATTCACAATGTCGTTGGTCTTCCTGGGTGTGGCAGTGTTCCTGGTGGTCCTGGGCCAGGTAGGCAGCGCGGCAATCGAGGGAGCGCTGACCCGCAGATCGAAGGAGAGACGGATGAGCCGACGTGTGGTGCACATGAAGGACCACTACATACTCTGCGCTTACGGCCGGGTTGGCCGCACGGTGGCGCGTGAGCTGGAGGCCGAGGGGGCGCCGTATGTGGTGATCGAGTCGCGGGTCGAACTGGAGGCCGACCTGCAACGCGACGGTGTGGCGTACCTGCTCGGGAGCCCTTCGTCAGAAGAGATGCTGAAGGCGGCGGGCATCGACAGGGCGCGGGGCGTGGTCTGCACAGTGGACTCTGACGCCGAGAATGTCTACATCACGCTGATGGCCCGCTCCTTGAATGCCGCGGCTGCGATAGTGTCCCGGGCGGCCCAGCCAGAGTCGGCCGATCGCCTGCGTCGGGCCGGCGCCACCCGGGTCGTATCGCCGTACACCACCAGTGGGAGGCGCATGGCCCTGCTGGCGTTGCGGCCAAGCGTCGTCGACTTCTTCGAGATCGCGGGCCGGGGTAGCGCGGAGGTGAGGTTGGAGGAGCTTGTGGTCCAGGAAGGGTCGGAGCTGATCGGTCGGAGCCTGGCCCAGGCGTGCGGGGCGGCCGTGCCGTTGCTGGTCCGGCGTGCGGGCGGCGAGCTGCTGGCAAGCCCGGCTGGCAGCGTCGTCTTGGAGGAAGGCGACACGGTGGTCATCTTCGGCGACCCCCCCTCCCTGCGACCCATCGAGCTCGAGCGTTGAGTGGCGCACCTCGATCCAGTGGGCGCTGACCTGTAGCGTCGCGGTGTGGATTTCGCCCTGCCTGCCGAGCTGATCGAGTTCCAGGAGCTGATTCGCGAGGTGGCTGTGGGTCAGGTCGGGCCCCGGGCAGAGGAGGTGGACAAGACTGGGGAGTACCCCCAGGACTACTTCGAGGTATTCCGGGAGGTGGGGCTCCTCGGGCTGTGCCTGCCCGCCGAGCACGGGGGATCCGGGGCGGGCCTCCTCGGCCTGTGGCTGGCGCTGGAGGAGCTGTCCAAGGTATCGGTGGCCGCCGCTGTCGTCTTGGAGCTCGCCCGCACCTCCGCCGGGCCGATCATGATTGCCGGCACGGCGCAGCAGCGGGAGCGCTACCTCCCTGGGATCGCCGACGGCAGCCAGCGGGCGGCGATAGGGCTGGCAGAGCGGGAGGCCGGCGACGACGTGTCCTGTATCACCACGGCCGCAGTGCCCGAGCCTGACGGGTGGCGCCTGAGCGGCACCAAGTGCTCGGTGCTCGGTGCGGCCCAGGCTGACTGGTTCGTGGTCTTCGCCAAGACCGACGACCCCGCCAGCCGGGCCCGTGACTCGGTGACCGCGTTCGTCGTGGAAGCGGGCGCGCAGGGGGTCGCTCTGGGCTCTGTCGAGCCGCGGGAGGGGGTGCGGGGCGTGGCCACCGTCGAGCTGGCGCTGGATGGGGTGCTGGTCCCCGCCGACTGCGTGATAGGTGCGGTCGGCGGGGGCATGCGCCTGGCGATGCTGGGCGCGAACCTGGGTGGCCCGCTGGCAGCGGCCCGTGCGGTGGGCCTGGCCGAAGGGGCTCTGATGTGCGCCACCGAGGCGCTCCAGACGACGGCGCTCCAGACGACGGCGCTCCAGACGACCGCGCTCCAGACGACCGCGCTCCAGACGACGGCTGACGACGGGCTCCGAAGAGAGGTCGCGAGGGTGGCTGTGGACATCGAGGCAGTCCGGCTCCTCTCCCAGCGAGCTGCGTGGATGATCGACGTGGGCCAGAACGACAGGCAGTGGAGCGCTCAGCTGTCACTGGCCAACCGCGCTGCCGCCGAGTTGGCTGTGCGGGCCACCGGCTTGGCGGCTCAGGTGCTCGGCGCCTCGCCGGAGGGAGCGCCCGTCGGTCGCTGGTCCCGCGACGCCCACCAGCTCGGCGCTGAAGCCGGGAGCCAGGATGCGTGCCTGGAGCGCATCGCCGCGGGAGTGATCGCCCACGAGCTGTGGTGGGGCGGCTTGGACCTGGACCTTTGAGTGAGCTGTCGGAGCTGGGGGGATGGCCGTGGTTGCTGGGTCGGCTGATGGCGGGCGAGACCCTGTCGGTGGACGCGGCCGGAGCTGCGCTGGGCGACATACTGGCAGGTGACGCCAGCGCTGCCCAAGTGGCGGCGTTCGTGACTGCGCTGCGACTGCGAGGGGAGACGGTCGAGGAGATGACCGGCCTGGTGAGGGCGATGGCGGCCCATGCCGAGGGGATCTCGGTCGAGGCGAGCCTCGTCGACCGGCTCGTCGATACATGCGGGACTGGAGGGGATCGCCGTCATTCCATCAACGTGTCGACGATTGCGGCCTTTGTGGTGGCAGGAGCGGGTGTCCCGGTGTGCAAGCACGGCGGGAGGGCTGCCTCCTCGGCTGCTGGCTCCGCGGACGTGTTGGAATCGCTGGGGGTGGTCATCGAGCTTGGCCCCGCCGGGGTGGCACGGTGCGTCGAGGAGGCAGGGATGGGGTTTGCCTTCGCCCCCCGCTTTCACCCCGCGATGCGCCACGTGATCGGGGTGAGGCGAGAGCTCGGGGTGGCCACAGTGTTCAACTTCCTCGGCCCCCTAGCCAACCCCGCCGGGGTGCGCCGCCAGGTGATCGGGGTTGCCGACCCTGCCATGGCGGCGAAGATGGCGGGTGTCCTGGCTGCCAACGGCGCCCTGTCGGCGATGGTGGTGTGGGGACATGACGGCCTCGACGAGCTGTCGACCATCGGCCCGTCGAGCGGGCTCCGCCTCGGCCCCGAAGGAGAGGTTCGGCGCTTCGAGGTGGACCCTGGCGCCCTTGGCCTCTTGCCGGCTTTGCTGGGTGAGCTGGTCGGGGGGGATCCCAGCGCGAACGCAGATGCGCTGCGGCGGGTCCTGGACGGCCAGGCGGGGCCGCACCGGGACATAGCGAGCTTGAATGCGGCGGCGGGCCTGGTGGTGGCGGGCGTGGTCGGGGACCTGGCAGAAGGCCTGGAGCTGGCGCGGGCAACCCTGGACAGCGGGGCAGCCGCCGGCGTGCTGGACCGGCTGGTGCGGGTGTCAGCTGCGGAGGCCCGCAAGTCGGGTAGCACCCCCGGCTGTTAGGGCCCTGGCCGGCTGTTAGCGCCCTGGCCGGCACTTGGCTTTGGTGGTGGTACACGCTGGACGTGAACAACCACCAAAGGCAACCCCCTAGTCGGCGGCGGGAGCGCCTTGATTGGCCTCCAGCAACTCGCTCAGCCAGCCCACCTTCTGCCTGGCCGCCGCCAGAGCCGTCTCAGCCGAGGTGAACTGCTGGTCCGTGAAGCCTCCGACCGGCCTCCACTTGGCAGCGTCGTCGGGATCGCGGTCGAACGCCGCGAACCCGAAGGTCCGGTCTGGCCTCGTGAAGATGTCGATGCAATGGCCTTCGTCGGCTGTCTGGTGGGTGGCGACGACCTTCCACCAAGGGTTGAGCCGCGAGGAGATCATGGGTCGAGGCTATCAGGCTGGTCGGAGGGTGGGGGCTGGGTCGTCTCAGGGCTGGCCGAGGTCCCACATGGCCTCCAGGTCGTGGCGGCTGTAGGCCTGGAAGGCGATGAGGGTGGAGGTCGCCAGAATCCCCCGCAGCGATGCCAGCCGCCTCGTCACCACCTCTGCAAGCTCCTCGTGGTGTCGCACCCTGACGACTGCCACCAGGTCGGCGGTCTCGCCCGCTACGGAATACACCTCGGCGACGCCTGCGACATCGGCCAGCTCGACTGCGAGGCCAGCGATGCGGGAGGGCTCGGCGTCGATCAGGACAAAGGCGTGGATCATGGTGCCCCAGGCTACGCCACCTGGTGGCCTCAACTGCAGTCCCTGCGGCGCTGACAGGACCTCTTGGAGTTGCCCCGAGCTTCCTGCGCTCAGTCGCCGAAGGCGTCACCCATCAGGCCAAGCGGGGGGGCGCCGAGGGAGAGAAGCGCCTCGTGGAAGCGGCGGTGCGAGTAGCGCAGGCCCCAGCGTGCCACAGCCTCGTCGCGCAACGCCCTGATCTCCAGCTTGCCCCAGGTGTAGCGCCCGTAGGTGGGGTCGTAGGCGGCGCGCTCGGCCTCTGCTCGCGCGGCTGGGCCCCGCAGGAAGGCCCGTTCCTCGAATAGACGGACAGCCTCGTCCATGGACATCGCCTCGGTGTGCAACCCGATCGCGACGGCAAGGCGCGTGACCCGAACAAGCGCCTCCAGGGAGACTCCGATGGCGAAACGGGGATCCCCGGCTCGGAAGCCCTCCTCCAGGAGGAGCTCCTCGCCGTAGTGGGCCCAGCCCTCCACGAAGGCGCTGGAGAACAGGGTCCTCCGCACCGGGCTCGGCAACTGGCGCAGCATCCGGCCGTGCGCGTAGTGCCCCGGGGTGACCTCGTGCGCGGTGATGGCGGGAAGGGTGGTTGGGCAGAACACCGACAGCCACTCGGACTGCTCCGTGGCTGTCCAGGCCGGGTCCGGTGGGTTGACGTAGTACCGCGCGGGGGCGTCCGCCTCGTGGGGAGCGGTCCACGACATCATCGCCATCGCCCAGCGCCGAGAGGGGGGCGCCGGGCCCACCAGGCACTCGCCACCGGGGTCGCCCAACAGATCGGCCCCGATGGTGAAGGCGGTGACCTCGGCGATCTGGGCCCTGGCCTCGGAGTAGATCTCCTCCACGTCCGGAGTGTCGCTCAGCAGCTCAGCCAACACCTGCGCAGGTGGCGCCCCTGGTCTCAGCACTTCGCACGCCGCCGACAACAAGGCGCCGAGACGGCGGCCCTCGGCGTCGGCCCTCGCAGAGAGCAGACCCAGGTCCACGGCCGTGGCTTCGGGCTCTCCCATGAGCCGGGCCAGCAACCTGCCCCCGAGCGCGACACTCGGCGGCCCGTCCTGGACTGCTCGCTCCAAGTGGGCGACCAGCCGTTCGTGGGCGGAAAGCGCGGCGCGGACCTCGTCATGGCTGGCAGGCGACGTCTCTTCGGATTCTGCCGTTCGTGCGCCGGCGGCCGTTCGTGCGCCAGCAGCCGGCCCGCCAGCCGTGCGTCCGCCGCTGGCCTCGGAGACGAGCCCCGCCGCCAAGCCCCGGGCAGCGGGCAGGAGCGAGGCAGCTACCGGAGAGGGGACCCGGTCGAGGGACTCGATGGCTCCGTCAACGGCGTCGGGCCAGGCAACCAGGTGGCGGCGCCGGGCGTCGGCACGTTCGTCGGAAGGGGCATACTCACGGTCGTAGCAAGCGAGGTCCAAGTTGGCGAGATGGGCCAGAGGGTTGCGCCTGTGGTCCTCGGCTTCGCCGAACCACACGCGTGCCCCAGCCTCGGCCGCCCGCAGGTGGGCCTCGTCGTGTGGGTCCGGCTCCGCCGGCCCGCTCCCAAGCGCCGATAGCCCGGATGCCACCCCGGCGGGGGAAAGGTCCTGGAGGACGCCGTCGTACTCGTGGAGCCCGGCATACTCGCGGACGTCGGCCACCGAAAGGTCACAGACGGCGCGCAGCCTTGCGTTCATGGTGGTGTGAGGCTACCTGCAGGGGGGTATCCCCGGAAACAACAAGTCGTGGTGGTAGGCTGGGCTCGCGGTGTGGCCCCAGGGGCGGGTCGCTCCGTATGGGAGCAGCGGTTGCAAAACCTCCACGTCGTGGGCGTAACCAACGATAGGCGGAGCCTGATCCTCACCTCGCGCCAGGGCGCGGCCTCGGGGAGCTTCGTGCTTGCGATAGACGACCACCTCCTGGGTTTGGTGAACCGCCTGGCGTCGCGGACCGAGCCGGTTACCTCCACCAGCCGGCCCCCGGAGGAGCCAGAGCCGGATCGTGTGCGCGCGCAGCTGCGAAGCCGCTTGTCCCCCCGTGAGATTCAGGCGAGGCTGAGGGCGGGTTACAGCCTGGAGGAGGTGGCCGCCGAGGCTGGGGTCGAGGAGAGCTGGGTGGAGCGATTCGCGGCACCCGTCCTGGCGGAACGGGAGCAGGTCATCGCCCGTGCGCGTGAGCTGGTCTACAGCCGGCCCCGAGCCGGCGCCTCCGCCATGGATCTGGGCGACTCGGTTCGGACCAAGCTCGAAGCACGCGGTATTCGCCTGCTCGAGGACGTCTTCGAGGCAGCCTGGTCGGCGCAGCACGTCGAGTCGAGTCGCTGGATCGTGCACGTGCGCTTTGAGGAGGGTGGCGAGGAGCAGGTCGCCGAGTGGGAGGTCGACTTCGCCGAAGGCTCGCTTGTGGGCCTGGACAAGGCCTCGGCTGCCCTTGCCTATGTCTCGAAGAGCGACCAGCCCAAGGCCCAAGACGAGTCTGAGCCCGAGGCCCCGGCCCGCCGGCGCTCAGCATCTCCCGGCCCCACCTCCAAGGCAAAGAAGGCTGTAGGCGCACGAGCCAAGAGCCCCAGCTCGAGCTCGCCGGCAACGGATGCAGACACTGACCTTGCCCCGGTGCGCAAGGGCCGTATCCCTGTACCTCGCCGCATGCCGGGCCCGACCCGCCGCTCGCCAACCTCGACCCCCCCGGCGGTGCCAACCTCGCCACCACCGGCCTCGCCCGCGCCCGCCTCGGCAGGCCGCTCCGGCTCAACTCGGTCGAACCCCGCCCCCTCGGCCCGCCGCCTGCCCGCTGGTCCGCTACCCTCGGCCCGTCCAGCCCCCGGTCAGCTCGCCGCCCGCCCGGCGCTCGCTCAACCGGCCGCCCCGGCCCGTCCCGCCCCCGGCGCCCGGCTGGTTGGCTCCCGTTCTGCCCGCCCCGCCCAGACCGCCGCCCGCCCCGCCCAGACCGCCGCCCGCCCCGCCCAGACCGCCGCCCGCCCCGTCCAGACCGCCGCCCGCCCCGTCCAGACC